>VGSS01000043.1 GCA_016874935.1 Deltaproteobacteria bacterium
TTAAGAAGTGGAGAAACATCGGATGGAAGAACATCTGTAAGCTATGGCTTCAGGAAAGCACCCCGGAGAAATTGAAAGGCGAGAGGGAGTGAGTCCTTGATTGTTTCAGTGGGATGGGATGAAGTTGTATTTGAACCAACGTCCCCATAGGTGCTCGGACGTTCGGAAGCCTGACCTCAAGCATCTTGTAAGTTTCAGTTCCTACCGATAGGAATGTCCTCTCGGACAAAATACATAAAATCGCCGACCAATCTGATATTGGGTTTCAGTTCCTACCGATAGGAATGTCCTCTCGGACTGGCATAGACTTACGGACAGAAGGTGGATACTTTGGTTTCAGTTCCTACCGATAGGAATGTCCTCTCGGACGATGTGCGACTTCTCTCTGCCGACCAAGGAGGGTTTCAGTTCCTACCGATAGGAATGTCCTCTCGGACAAAAGGCCAAAAAGGCCAAAAAGGCATAAGACAGTTTCAGTTCCTACCGATAGGAATGTCCTCTCGGACAGAAAATAACGTACAAAGCGACATTAGCCAAGTTTCAGTTCCTACCGATAGGAATGTCCTCTCGGACAATGCGACAAAAAGGTAAGGTTGGAATTTTCTGTTTCAGTTCCTACCGATAGGAATGTCCTCTCGGACTACGCCAAGAGTGTTAGCTCTTTCAGAATTGTTTCAGTTCCTACCGATAGGAATGTCCTCTCGGACGAAAATCGTGGAAAACTGGAACAAAAACCGCGACTGTTTCAGTTCCTACCGATAGGAATGTCCTCTCGGACTAAAATTTGGCGATACAACTACGCCTGCGCAATGTTTCAGTTCCTACCGATAGGAATGTCCTCTCGGACCAACAAGAACCACCGCCTCGTCGCCGGACAGGTTTCAGTTCCTACCGATAGGAATGTCCTCTCGGACCGTCTACTGCTGCTGGGATGGCCCCCGCCATGGGTTTCAGTTCCTACCGATAGGAATGTCCTCTCGGACTCTGTGGTCTGTGGCGGGGTCAGGTCTTGCAATCCTACATTTCGAAAAACAAGAAAAACGTCATCCCTAAAAATGTTGGCCTTGTCCAAAGACCCACACAGAGCAGGGCTTAAAGGTCAGAGCCGAAGGCTAATACCTAAAATCAAAACCAAAGTGCTTGACTTAATTTTTAATTCACGTTTTGTAACGGGTCTATGGTGTCATCCATTATAAAAGTTGGCCTGCCCATTAATAAGAAAGATGGGTAGAAACGGAGATATGCGGATTTAGAAGAAGGGGGCATCCTATAATGTTCCTGTCAAGAGGGAAATGAAAATATTTCGAAAAATTTTACCTCCTGTAGAAACAACCACTTATAAGACCCTTCTGATTTTGGAAACACTTTGGTAGGGGTGGGGTCGGACCAAGCCAAGAGTTTGATCTTATGAGGCAATCTTGAAATAAATGCCCTATTCCAGGGTTTAGAGTGATATTTTCAGGGTTCAAATTACCCCGCTAAGGAAATTGTAATAACATTAGTTGCTGCATCAACACTACCCCCAGTTGCCCTATCTAAAAAAGGTGGCGTCGTTCAACTAAGTCAACAGCAAGCATAGATGACATAGTGAACTGAACAGCGCGTTGAATCTGAAATGACGATTCTTTTTAACGTTCATTTTTCGCGAATGCATTAAAATATTTAACAAAATCCGATCTTTATTTGAATTAGCGACAGACGAAACACAAGAGTAGGATACGACGATTTCAAAAATGCCTTGACATATGTTCATTATTATTGTATGTTCATAATCAGTGAACACTAATATATATTGAACAATAAGGCCACCTCTATGGAAAAAGCAAAAGAAAATGAGTTTCTGGAACTTGCTTTGGGGGCACTTAGAAAAAATCTACCTGGGCAGGCAAAGATTAAAACGGTAAAGCCTCTCCGAGATCCCAGGCTTCGTGCAGATTACCTGTTGGGAATAGTAATGCAGGGCAAAGAAATAAGGTATTATGCTGAGGTCAAAGCTAATGTGACGAAGACTGACAAGTTGTTGGTAATGATGCGCAAAGGTGAGGTCGACCACCCGCTTCTGCTGGTTACCAAATACGTAAATACGCATTTGGCGGACGAACTGAAGCAGAATGGAACAGAATTCATAGATACGGCTGGAAATGCGTTTATCAATCAGCCGCCTCTATACGTTTTCGTAAAAGGGAACAAGCCTGATATTGTCAAAGCCCCTCCCCTAAAAAGAGCCTTCAAGCCTGCAGGGCTTAAAGTAATTTATGGCTTCCTATGCAATCCTGGCTTTGAAAATAAAACATATCGAGAGATTGCCGCTAAAACGGACGTGGCCCTCGGGACTGTTGACTGGATCATGAAGGAATTAAAAGAATTAAGATTTCTATTGGACATGGGGAGACGGGGCCTCAGGCTACTCCAGAAGGAAAAGTTGCTGCAACGATGGGTCACGGCTTATCCGGAGCAATTGAGACCAAACCTCACATTAGGACACTTCAGAGGCGACCCGGAATGGTGGCGACAAAAGAAGCTCGATCCTCCAAAAGCGCAGTGGGGAGGGGAGGTTGCTGCTGCCAAGCTTACACAATATCTTCAGCCTCAAATCATAACGATCTATGCAGCGCCCCAGGAGCTCGACCAGTTGTTAATTAAAAACAGGCTCAAAAGAGACCAAGCTGGAGAGGTTGAAATACTTAGGAGGTTCTGGAAGCCAGCGGAGATCTGGAAGTATGAAGATCTCGTCCATCCTATTCTTATCTACGCGGACCTCTTAGCGACAGGCAACGAGAGAAACATTGAGACCGCGAAAATGATTCATGACCAGCATATTGTTCAACTTATCAGGGAAGATTGAAAAACCCATAGTGGACGCGCTTTATCTCTTGAAGGGGATAGCGGACTCTCTTGGCATTCCCTTCTTTATCGTTGGAGCTTTCTCAAGAGATCTCATTCTCAAACACGGTTACGGTATTGACCCTCGAAGAAAAACCGGGGACGTTGATTTAGGAGTGGAAGTTGCCAACTGGAAACAGTTCGAGAAATTGAAAGAATCACTCATTGCAACAGGTCAGTTTTCCCCAACTTCGGACAAGCAGAGATTACGTTGTGGAACTATTCTCATCGATATTCTCCCCTTTGGTCCTATCACCGACAGAGATAAGAAAATCAGTTGGCCTCCCGAGCATGAGATCATTATGAGCATGGTTGGATTTGAAGAGGCATATGAATATTCAATAACCTTCCGATTAAGTTCAGATCCTGAACTCGATATCAAATTGGCCTCTCTGCCTGGATTGGCAATCATGAAGCTTATTTCTTGGAATGAGAGATTTCCAAACCGGAAAAGGGATGCCGAGGATTTACTGTTCATTATGAATAAGTATGAGGAAGCTGGGAACACCGAGCGACTGTATGAGGAGGACTTATCCCTGCTTCAGGAAGAGAATTTTGATACAAAACTAGCGGGTACCCGATTGCTAGGCCGTGACATGGCAAAAATATCAAACCTAAGAACAGTCCAGATTGTTAAAGGAATCTTAGATGATGAAACTGAAGAGATGGGTCAATTCAAGTTAGTTAGAGATATGGTTAGAGAAGCTGGCATTCCCGATGTAAGATTTGATGAAATCTTGGCTCAATTGATTAAACTGAAACAGGGAATTGTTGAGGGAGGTAAGAAACAGCCTGGAAAGTAATGGTATGAGCCTAAATATGGTGCCGGAGGTCGGAATCGAACCGACACGGGGTTTGAGCCCCGCGGGATTTTGAGTCCCGTGCGTCTACCAGTTTCACCACTCCGGCACAGACATCAATATAAAAAATACTATTTCCGATGTCAATTCTTAAAGAAATTCTTCTTCCCCCTCACCCCTTCCCTCTCCCATCAAGGGAGAGGGAGATTTCTTTAATACCATTAGAAATTTGACAACTTTTCTTTTGATATGCTAATCTATTAAAAAATCAGGTGGGGCTGTAGCTCAGCTGGGAGAGCGGTCGGATCGACAGGCCGTGGGTTCGAATCGCTCATAATACTTTTTAAATAGTATGTAACTCCTATTGTGGTATTAACGCTCTTTTAGGTATTTTAATAGATTTCAAATCAGGTGGGGCTGTAGCTCAGCTGGGAGAGCGGTCGGATCGACAGGCCGTGGGTTCGAATCGCTCATAATACTTTTTAAATAGTATGTAACTCCTATTGTGGTATTAACGCTCTTTTAGGTATTTTAATAGATTTCAAATCAGGTGGGGCTGTAGCTCAGCTGGGAGAGCGCTTGAATGGCATTCAAGAGGCCGACGGTTCGATCCCGTTCAGCTCCACCATTTAATTCCATAATTAACTAGGGGGAGCGGTCGGATCGACAGGCCGACGGCCGGTTTCGACTCGCAACGAGTTCGATCCCGTTCAGCTCCACCAATTAACCTTCCTTATTTCTCATGCCATACTTTGTTTATGTCTTAAAGAGTGAATCCACGAGTTCTTCTTATGTAGGCCATACTTCTAATCTTGAGAAAAGAATCGTTGAACATAACAATAATAAAAGCTTATCAACCAGAGGGAAGAAACCTTGGCGACTTGTTTATAAAGAAGAATTCACAACTCGCTCTGAAGCTGCATTAAGGGAAAAGTATTTCAAATCTGTCAAAGGGAGGTTAGAGCTGAAGGGGAAAGGGATTCTGTAGCACTTTCATATTAACGAACAAATTAGGAGAGCGGTCGGATCGACAGGCCGACGGTCGGTTTCGACTCGCAACGAGTTCGATCCCGTTCAGCTCCACCATTTCTCCTCCTCTCAGACCACCTCCTCGAATGAAACAAGCCGCCGTCTTGCCGAACAGTCCACGCTTTGACGAAGAACATTCCAGATTGATTCCTATCTGGATTCGTGTTAATTGAAATTCCAAAGGTTAAGGAGAGATCCGGAAGAGGGTTGAGAAGAACATACTCTCCAAAAGACCGCTGGGAAAGACTGGAGAGGAGATCTCCATTATCGGACTGGGTGGAGAAGGAATCCTCACGACTCATGACGATGTATTATAAATTGTAAGGATATGAAAAGAGGCGGACGATTTGGAAAGTATGGAGAGTAGAAGAGACTTGAACGATTGTGCCAGAAGAGGCGCCACCCCCTTCCTTTAAAAACCACTCTGACATTTCCCCGAAGAAAGAGTCCTAAGGTTTGAAGCACCTGGACACAAACAGAGCAAAATTATAATGTCTTCAGCATCTCTTCGGCCGCATCCCGAAGGTCGCTATGACTGGCGGTCATCGCCAGGATATCGAGCCTGGCCTTAAAGCCCTGCTTCTCCATCGGGGACCTCCCCTCATAAAGAGGCTTCATTGCATGGATGGCCTCTAAAACCTTCTCCGGATCGGAGTAATCCAATAGAAGAGAGAGTGTGCGCCAATCATCGGGCAAGCCATACTGATCCAAATAGTTCTTGACCGCTTCGTTAAACTGCCCTGTGCCATGAAAACGATCGATGTCTCCCTGAGCCTTCTTGTGCTTCTTCGTCCCTTTCTTTCCCATGAAGAGTTTATCCGCCTCCTTTCGATACTTCTTCATCACCCATTCCGACCGACGAGACCTCTTCTGTTCTCCGGGAGGTTCTTTTGGGGCATGGGGGCTTCGGTCCCTTCTCCGGTCAATCTCCCTCCAGGAAATCTTTTCCCTCTCATCTTTGTCGTCATACTGCGGCATCTGCTTCCTTCCCTCCCTTGATCTCCTAATAAGGAAACCGTGAAGCCATGAAGAAACCAGGGCCAAAGGACCTGGGGCAGGGAATTTTTCCCCTGGCTGTCTGCATTCCTGGCTTCCTTATCATCATCGGCCTTTTCCTCTTATGGTTTCTTCCTCTCCACTCCCTGAGGAGTGAAGACCAATATCACCACTTCGCCTGACTTGCCAAATCTCTCCATCATCCTTCCATTGAAGACCATGTCAAGACCGCCTGCATTTCCAATCAGGAGTTCGATTCGGTTGGTTGCCTGATAAGAACTCCCTTCTCCGGGTTTGAAGAGGGCCTCCGTCTGTGACTGGCCATTAATTTGAATCTTCACCCACGTCTCCTCAATAGCCTTTAGCTCGAGAGAGAAAGGTTTCTCTTCAACAGAGGGGGAGACCTCCGGAATTTGAGTGGTTGGGATGACGGGAAGGGTTTCGCGGGCTTCCGGTTTGCTCGGAGGGGGATTCACAGGGGGACCGGACAAATAAGGGTGCAGAAAATAAGAAATGAGTAGGCTGATGGCGATGACTCCTGAAACAATCCATATCTGCTTCTGGTTCCATATGGCCTTTCTTTCAGCCTTTCTTTCAGCCTTTCTTTCAGCCTTCCTTTCAGCCTTTCTTTCAGCCTTCTTTTCGGCCTTCTTTTCGGCCTTCTTTTCAGCCTTCCTTTCGGATTTGACTTCCGAAGGGATAACCGGATCTCCTTTTAAAGAACGCTCATAACGGAGAAGGACATCATGGGGATCGATCCCGACATATTTGGCATAAGCCGAAAGAAATCCTCTGATATAAATGGAAGAGGGAAGAAGCTCATGCCGGTCCTCCTCAATCGCCTTGAGAAGCTGTTCTCTCACTTTCGTATTCTTTGACAGCTCTCTCAGGGAGATGTTCTTCAGTTCCCGCTCTCTTTTGAGGAATTCTCCAAGGGTCTCTTTTTCCTTCACCGAACGATCACCTCCGGAAGGGCGAATAACCCAGCTCATCGAGGGCGCGAGGGTCCCGGGACCAATCCTTTTCCACCTTCACCCACAACTCCAGAAAAACTCTCTTTCCAAGGAAGGCCTCGATCTCCTTTCGTGCCCCCTCCCCGATCTTCTTCAGTCTCTGACCGCCTTTGCCGATTAGGATCTTCTTTTGAGAGTCCTTTTCGACATGGATCGTCCCCTGGATGACCACCAGGTTCTTGTCTGGATGTTCTTTAAACGATTCGATGGTCACGGCGGATGAATGAGGGACCTCCTGATAGGTTTGATAGATCACTTTCTCCCGGATCATCTCTGAAACGATAGACCTCTCCGTCTGGTCCGTAAAGACCTCTTCCGGATAGTAAGGCGGGGATTCGGGAAGGGACTTCAGAACCTCCTCCAGCAGGATGCCCATTCCTTCTCCAGTGACCGCTGAAACGGGAATGATCTTCTCGAAGGGATGGAGCTTCTGATACTGATCCATCAATGGGAGGAGTCTCTCTTTCCGAACCAAATCGATCTTATTGATCACCAGAAAGGGAAGCCCCCTGCTTCCCTTGAGGGAGTTGACCATCCTCCGGTCCTCTTCCACAAGAGGGGATGAAGCTTCAATCATGAAGAGGAGGATATCCGCATCCCAACTTGAAGCAATGGCGGTCTGAACCATTCGCTTGTTCAATTCGGACCGGCCTTCATGGATGCCGGGGGTGTCGAGAAAGATGAGCTGGCCTCCTTCGACATTTTTGATGCCGAGGATTCGATTCCTCGTGGTCTGCGGCCTCTCGGTGACGATGGCGATCTTCTCTCCGATGATCCGGTTAAAAAGGGTCGATTTCCCAACATTGGGTCTTCCTAAGATGGAGATAAAACCGGACTTGAAGTTTTGCATTAGGCAAAGTTTTGAGTTCGCAGTTGACAGTTCGGAGTTTTAAATTCCGAATGCTTTTTTCTCCTAATTCCCTACCCCGACTCTACCGGGGCGAACTCATCACTCCGAACTTTTTATATCTATGATGAAATCATAAAAAGTCGAAAAAAGTTAAAAGTCGTCATTCCGGCGAAAGCCCGAATCCAGTAATTTCATGTAATTATCAAAACCCTGGACACCGGTTTTCACCGGTGAGACGACTTTTTACGAGACCATCATCTATGAGTAAGGCAAAATCGAGAACCTCCTGGATATGCTCGACCAGGATGAAGTTCATCTCCTTTTTGACATATTCGGGGATATCCTCCAGATTCTCCTCATTCTTTTTAGGAAGGATAATGGTCTTCACTCCGGCTCTCCGGCCGGCCAGGATCTTCTCTTTTATCCCTCCCACCGGCAACACCCTGCCGCTCAATGTCAGCTCTCCGGTCATGGCAACATCGTGGGGAACCGGCCTCCCTCTCAAAAGAGAGAGGACAGCCGTGGCAATGGCAATTCCTGCCGAAGGCCCGTCTTTCGGGGTTGCTCCCGCCGGGATGTGGATGTGGATATCCCATTCCTGATAGAAATTTTCCGGGACCTCCAGCGAGCGAGCATTGGCCCGGATGTTCAATCTGATCGAGCGTTTTTAACGCTTCATCGGGCAGCGGCCTTCCCGCAGAGAGGGAGATTTTAAACAGTGTTCCGATGCTCTGGACAAGGGTCCCGGAAAGGAGGCTCTTTTCCTCGGGCTCGACCACCTCCATCACGTCAGCCCTGAAATAGGGTGTCTCCTGAACGATGTTCCGGATAAAGACCCGCGAAATGCCTTCAACAAAGACCTTCATCCCTCTGTTGGGCAATCTCACCAGTTGAAGGATCCGGCAGACCGTTCCGACGGAGAGGATCTCTTTGGGTTGAGGATCTTTAGGAAGAGAAGCACGCTGATAGGCGCATCCCATGAGACTGTTCTCCATCACTGATTTATTCAGAACAGTTAAGGCGTCCTCTGACTGAAGAAAGAGAGGAACCCCCACACAAGGAAAGATGATCGTATCCTTGAGGGTGATGAAGGGCAACCGTTGAGGAATGGATGTGGTTTCTGTTTTAGAGAGGTATTTCAAAAAAGATCCTCATCTTAGTTGAATTGGCACAAAAATATTATACGAAAAAGGAGAGGTTTGTCAACGAAGGCCTAAAAGCTCTTTGACGGCAGAATGGGCCTCCTGCGAGCACCAGTCCCTCTGACCAACAATCATTCCTTCCAGCATGCCCTCCCTGTTGATCAGGAAAGCGGTGGGAATCATTCTGACCCCATAGGTTCGTGCGACCATCTCTTTCTTATCTAAAAGGACAGGAAGGGTGATCTGTTGATCCTTAACAACATTCTTCACCCTCTTCTCTTTCTCCCCGTCAATTGCAATGGTCAGGATCTCAAGATGACCTCTGTTTCTCTCAAAAAATTTTTCCAGAAGAGCGATATCCTCTTTGCAGGCCAGGCACCAGGAACCCCAGAAAAAAAGGAGGAGGGGTTTCCATTTATATTCATTCAGGGAAATCTGCTTTCCATTCAAATCTTTGAGAGAAAAGGAAGGCGCCTCCTTTCTGGTCTCAAATCTCCGAACGCCAAAAGACTCGCAGGCAGTGGTCTTCTGGAGAGAAGGGGAAGAAGTTTGAGCCTCTATCGGTTCGATGTCTGGGAAAGCGGTCACCAGAACAATTAGAAACAACAGGCTCATTCTCCTTGCCGGCGTTTTAAGCAGATTCATAATTGAAGGCTAAAATATTAATGAGACGACGTCAATATGGGATAGAAAATAGAAACGAATCGCACGAATGACAGCGAATAACACGCTTGCGCACCGAAGCGCTTCAGCGTGCAGGCACGAATAGGGTTTATTCGTAACATTCGTTATCATTCGTGTAATTCGTCTAATTTATGAGAGGAATTTCCTTGAAAACGGATTTGAGAAATGGTAAGGTGTGAACCATGTAAGGTTCACGCCAAAGTTGAACTAAATTAGGTCCATAACAAGGTATGAATTCCATAAGGTTCATTCAAGAGAGGAGGGGGCTATGGCGGGGGTGAATAAGGTGATTCTCGTCGGTAATTTGGGAGCAGACCCGGAGGTCAAATTCCTCGGAAGCGGCACCCAGGTCGCCAATTTCCGGATTGCAACGACCGAAAACCGGGTCAACCGATCCGGAGAAAAGATATCACTCACGGAATGGCACCGGATCGTGGCCTTCGGCAGATTGGCAGAGATTTGCGGACAGTATCTCAACAAGGGGAAACAGGTCTATATCGAGGGCCGGCTTCGAACACGCACCTGGGACGACAAGGACGGAAACCGGAGATATACCACGGAGATCATCGCCAACCAGATGCAAATGTTGGGGACAATGGGCGCCCCTGCTGAAGCCTCTGCGTCGGAAAAGGAATTTGATATCGATCCCGGTGTTCCAGGACCCGATGATGATGTGCCCTTCTGATTGCGGAATGAAGAATTGGGCTTTTAGATTTCATTCCGCAATTCGCAATCTGCATTCCGCATTCAAAAGAGATACCTCCTCATGCTCACATTGAGGAGGAGGCCGATTCCGATCAGCGTAGAGAGGAGGAAAGACCCTCCGTAGCTAAGCAGGGGAAGAGGAATTCCCACCACAGGCATCAATCCCAATACCATTCCGATATTGATGAAGGTATGCCAGAAGAGCATCGCCACCACGCCAAAAGAAACGATGGCGCCGAACCGGTCTTTCGACCCTATGGCGATGCGAAGCCCCCACAAAATCAATAAAAAATAGAGACCGATCACAATGAAGCATCCGACCAGGCCCCATTCTTCTCCCAGAGCGGAGAAAATGAAATCGGTGTGTTGTTCAGGCAGAAATCCCAGTTTGCATTGCGTTCCCTTCATAAAACCTTTCCCGAGGATCCCACCCGATCCCACGGCTATCTTGGATTGGATGAGGTGATAGCCGGCGCCCAGGGGGTCGAGGTCCGGATTGAAGAAGGTGAAGATCCGCCGCTTCTGATAATCCTTCAGGAATCTCCATGCAAGGGGAAGGATGGAAACCCCGATCACCCCAAGGGTGATGAGGGAGGACCAGCGAACTTTAACAAAGATCAGAATCGAGAAGAAGACCAGGAAAAGGATGATGGCAGTTCCCAAGTCGGGCTGTTTAAGGATGAGAATCATCGGCAAAAAGAGGAGGAAAAAAGGAAAAGCAAGATGTTTCAGCGAATAGCCTTCCCGGCCGGGGTATCTTTGAAAAAACTTCGCCAGGGCCAGGATGAGTGAAATCTTAACAAATTCGGAAGGCTGAAACTGGATCGTGCCCACTCTGATCCACCGCTGAGCGCCCGAGGTGATGATTCCGTAACCTAAAACGATGATCAACAGCACGACCGCAGTGGCATAGATGGTATAGGCAAAATCCGTATAGTACCGGTACTCCACAAAGGCAATGACCAACATGGCTGTCAAACCGATGGCCAGCCAGATCATCTGTTTCAGATAGAGGGGCGTGCCGGTCGTCTCTCCGTTTGAAGTGACGCTGTAAAGATTGAGAATCCCGATCGAAGCGATGAGGAGGACCATCCCAAGCAAACCCCAGTCAAAATGGATGAAGAGGCGTCGATCAATCATGGACAGAATCCGTTCCTGCCACCTCCGCCTTTGCCGGCGCAGAGGCTTCGAGATTGAAATATTTTTCGATCACCTTTCTGGCGATGGGAGCGGCGGCCGCCCCCCCATACCCCCCATGTTCAACAAGGACGACAACCGCGATCCGGGGATCTTCAAAAGGAGCATAGGCGGCAAACCATGCATGATCTCGAAATTTGATTGGCATCCGGTTCATATCCCCTTTCTTAAAATCGGCGGCCATTCGAACGACCTGCGAGGTTCCCGTTTTTCCCGCCACTTTCACCTGTTTTAATGCGCTGGCATATCCTGTTCCACGCGGCTCATTGACCGCTCCCATTAGGGCCTCCTGGATCACGCGGAGCGTCTTCTCTGAGATGTCCGCCCTGCCTGTCTCCTCAGGGGGATACTCTTTCAATTTTTCCCCATAAATATTTTCCACCCTCTCCACGACCTGTGGCAGATAGAGACTGCCTCCATTGGCGACAGCAGAGATGAGCGTCAGGAGTTGAAGGGGGGTGGCATTCATGTATCCCTGACCCACGGCAACAGAGAGGGTCTCTCCGCTATACCACGGAACCCCAAGCCGTTTCTTCTTCCAGGAGGTGGAGGGAACAATCCCTGCCTTTTCATGGGGAAGCCCTATCCCCGTCTTTCTACCCAGACCGAGTTCTCCGGCATAATGGGCAATGGCATCCACTCCAACTTTCAATCCAACCTGATAGAAGTAAACATCACAGGATTCGACAAGGGCCTGGTGGAGGTTGAGGGTTCCATGTCCTTTCTCTCTCCAGCACCGGAAATCACGGTTTCCGTAGGGGAAGAGACCTGTGCAGGTGATCTGTGTTTGGGGGGTGATGGCTCCCGTTTCCAGACCTGCGATCGCCGTGACGATTTTGAATACCGACCCTGGAGGATACTGCCCCTGAAGGCCCTTGTTCTGAAGGGGATGGAAAGGATGATCCATCAACGCCCCCCATTCTTCGGCACTGATGCCTCTCGCAAAGATGGAGGGGTCGAAGGAGGGCTTGCTCACCATGGCGAGGATGCGTCCTGTTTTAGTATCCATCGCAATGAGGGCTCCGTTCTTATCCTGATAGGCCTCTTCAGCCACCTTCTGGAGATCGAAATCGATTGTCAGAACGACATTATTCCCGGGAAAGGGCTCCACACTCCGGAGGGGCTTGATCTCCCTTCCCAGTGCATCCACTTCGATCTGACGGCCGCCGTCTGTTCCTTTGAGATGAGCTTCCCATTCGTACTCCACTCCATACTTTCCGATCATGGACCCCATGCGGTAAGTCCTCTCCTTCGCCTGCCTCAGTTCATTTTCGTCCACCTCTCCGATGTAACCGATGAGATGGGAGGCGAGAGAACCATAATGATAGGCCCTCCTCGGCCTCACCTCTACGAGAATCCCCGGTAGATGAATCCGGTTCGACTCGAGCAGTGCAAGTTTGTCCCAGTCGATGTCCGATTTAAGCTTGACCGGTCTAAAGGCGGGCTGCTGTTTCAGACCCTTTACCTTCTCGCCGATCTCTTCCTGAGGGAGATTGAGTATCTCGCCGATCTTCTCCAGCACTTCCGGATTCGATCTGATATCTTCCGGCACAAGAAAGACCTCAAAGGAGGGCCGATTATGGGCAAGGATCTGCCCCTTTCGGTCCAGCAACATTCCACGGTCGGCAACCATTTCGCGAATCCGGATTCGATTATTTTCCGATAACTGCCGAAGGTCGCTTCCCTTGATCACCTGGAGGTACCAGAGATAGACAAAGATCAGAAGAAAAGCCCCCGCTACAAAGAACTTAAGGTATCGGAACCTCTCTTTGAAATCTTCCATCCTCTGGATATTGAGATCCATCATGACTTATAACTTGCCTCCGATTCCTGTCCCGGGCTGAGCATATAACAGAGAGGATCCCTTCTTCAAAAGGGAGAAGAGAACCGAGAAAAGGAGGGCTGTGCTGAAAGACTGAGGAAGAAAAACGGTGAAGAAGAGAGGATAGAGATTTGGAAGGTGTTCCGGATTGAGAGCCTTGAGAAGGATCAGGAGGATGAATCCTTCCGCCAGGGCAAAGAGGAAGACGAAAAGAGATCGGGAGGGAAAGCTTTCAAGATAGATGCGGTCCTTGAAAAGCTGTGCGCAGTAAAAAAGAAAGGGCCTCGAAAAGGCATAGAGGCCGAAGCCATTTCCCGAGAAGAGGTCCATCAAATACCCTAATAAAAAGACTAAAATCCCTCCGGAGAAGGGGGGAGAGGAAAGGCCCACATAGAGGGTCAGGATCAGGACGATGTCCGGTCGGATCCTCCAGATGGGAGGAAAAGTGAGCCAGGTCGTCTGAACGATCAGGAAAAAGATTCCTAACAGGAGAGGAAAAATAATTTTTTTCATTTCTTCTTGATGTTCTCGTAAAAAGTCGAAAAACCTAATGATCGTCATTCCGGCCCCGTATTAGGTGCGGGGTAAACTCCAGCCGGAATCCAGTATTTTCAAGTAGTTAAAATTCTCTGGATTCCCGTTTTCACGGGAATGACGACTTTTTACAATTCCATCAACCTTTTTGTTTTCTTCTTGATTGTCTCCGAACTCCCTGCCCGCCAAAGCCCTGGCGTAGGCAGGCCAACTCCGAACTTACCTTGTCTTCTTCACCTTCTTGCCCTTCTCCTCCCGGGGTGGAGGAGGAGATTCCTTGATGACCAGGACTTCTTCCAGTCTTGTGAAATCAACACTGGGCGCCAGTTCCGCATATTGGAAGATGCCATGGCCTTTCTTATCCACCTCCCTGATCTCTCCGATCATCAGCCCCTTAGGAAAATTTCCGCCCAGACCGGAGGTGACCACCCTGTCTCCTGCAACCACATCTTCCGCACGGAGAAGGTATTTCAACTGACACCGGTTCTCGCCCCCTCCTTTCACAATCGCTTTGGCCCGGGTTCTCTGGATGATGGAGTCGATGGCGCTGTTGTAATCGGTGATGAGGAGGACGACCGAATGGGAAGGGGCGGTTTTAAGGATCTGGCCGATCACCCCTTCCGGAGAGATCACCGCCATCCCTTTCCGAACTCCATCCTTCTCCCCTTTATTGATGGTGACGCTCTTGAACCACGAGGAGGGGTCCCGACCGACCACCTCGGCGGCAATCGCTGTTGATGAAAGCGTCTCCCGAAACTGAAGGAGTTTTCGGAGACGCTCATGGGAGAGGACCATCTCCCTCATCTGATCGTTCTCCCTCTGGAGATCGGCCATCCTCTTTTTGAGTTCCTCATTCTCTCTGCGAAGATGGATCAGGAAGAGATATCCCTCGCAGACTCCCTTGATCTTCTTGATGACAAAGGTGGAACCTTTCTGGAAGGGCGAGCAGACCTCCATCAGGAGACCATCCATAAAGGCCACTCCCTTTCGCTCTTTTACCCTCAAGGATACCAGAATCAGGGCAGATAACAGAAGGAGGATGACGACTGTGGGTATGGCATATTTTCGAAAGAGGAAGTCTCTTATCCTCATCAATCTTTAATATGAGAGCTCTGAAAAACTATTTGACGCTCTCTTGATCACCCAGAGAGTTTTGAACCTTCTCAAAAATCTTAGTACTGGAATGTAACGCTTCGAAGCAGATTTTCATTGTCGAGAACCTTGCCCGCCCCTAACACAATGGCCGAGAGCGGATCATCCGGAATCGTGATGGGGAGTCCTGTGACCTCTCTGAGAAGGACATCAAAGTTTTTCAGGAGCGCCCCTCCCCCGACTAGGACGATCCCTTTGTCCGCAATATCCGAGGCCAATTCCGGCGGCGTCTCTTCGAGGGTGATCCTCACCGTATCGATGATCATATTGATCGATTCAGCCAGGGCCTCCCGGACCTCCTCGCTATTGATCTCAAGGGTCTTGGGAATGCCGGTCACCAGATCCCTTCCCTTGACCTCCATGGTCTCAGGATTCTCCTCGGGGTAAGCCGTCCCGATACTGATCTTGACCAGTTCCGCTGTCCGCTCACCGATGAGGAGGTTATACTTTCTCTTCACGTACTGGACAATGGCCTCATCCATCTTATCCCCTGCCACCCGGATCGATTGACTCGTCACAATTCCTGAGAGGGAGATGACAGCCACCTCCGTGGTCCCTCCTCCGATGTCCACGACCATATTTCCTGAAGCCTCGGTGATGGGAAGCCCCGCACCAATGGCTCCGGCCATAGGCTCTTCGATCAGGTAAATCTCCCTTGCGCCCGCGGATTGAGCCGATTCCCGAACCGCCCTCTTTTCCACCGGCGTGATGCCCGAGGGAACGGAGATGACGACGCGGGGCCGGAGCAGGGCTTTCCGGTTATGGACCTTGGCGATAAAATACTTGAGCATCTCGCCGGTGATCTCAAAATCGGCGATCACCCCATCTTTCATCGGCCGGATGGCAAAGATGCTTCCGGGTGTACGGCCTAACATCTCTTTGGCCTCTCGACCAACGGCCAGGACGCGCTTGTCCCCCCTGGAATCCCTCTGGATAGCCACCACAGAGGGCTCCGAAGAGACGATTCCCTTCCCCTTCACATAAACAACGGTATTGGCTGTCCCCAGGTCGATGGCCAAATCCGTTGAAAACAAACCCAGCAGTGAATTGAATACCATTCCCTTCTCCTCTTAATTGATGGATGTCTACCCATATTAACAAATCCCTTTCTCCGATTCAAGGAAATTCAATCTCAGAAAAAAAGGGGGGGATGCGTACTAACATTAATCATGCCAAAAGGAGTCATTCCTGCGCAAGCAGGAATCCAGTGTTTTCCTGGATTCCGGGTCAAGCCCGGAATGACAAACTGCACCGGACCTATGTCGTCATATATAAAAAGCCTTTCTTTCGATCCCTTCCCCCTTGTCTTTTTCAGGAGGATTGATTAATATTCCTTCGTTGAAAGGAGAATCATGATGTTGACGATCTTAAGGAAACATGCCACCTCCTGGTTGCTTAAGGGGCTTCTTCTGCTGGTTGCAGTGACTTTTATCTCCTGGGGAGGATATTCCTTCTTCCGGGATAAAAAACACGACTATGCGGCCACGGTGAACGGAGCCGCCATCCACATCAAGGACTATCACGAAACCCTTCAGGGAGTGATGAAGCGTTACCGGGATGCAATGGGCCCTGCATTGACCGACAAGATGATCGAGGAACTTCGCATCAGGGAGAACGTCCTGGAAGAGCTCATCTCCCGGGCCCTTATCCTGCAGGAAGGAAAGAGGTTGGGCCTCAATGTCTCGGATGGGGAATTGAGAATGGCCATCGAATCGATCCCATCCTTCCAGATCAACGGCCAGTTCGATTCGCGCCTCTATGAGAGATTCCTTCGCCTCAACCGGATGAATCCGGAAGATTTTGAAACGATGCAGAGGGAAAGCCTCCTCTATTCCAAGGTGGTGAACATCGTCCGGCTCAACGGAGGAAAGGTCTCGGAGGAAGAGGTTCTGGAGGCCTATCTCTTTGAGAACGAGAAGGTCAATCTCCATTTCGTGAAGATTGCTCCTGAGGCCTTCAGGGGCCAGGTGAGCGCCAATGATGTCGAGATCAAGGACTATTTTCAGAAGCATCAGGAGGAGTTCAGGATTCCCGCCTATTTCCAGGTCCAATATCTTGCCTTCCGTCCCTCTGATGTTGAGCCGAAGATCCAGATCTCTCCTGATGAAATCAAACGCTATTATGACCAGCGCAAAGAGAGCTTTAAAGTTCCAAAACAGGTCAGGGCCAGGGAGATCCTGATCAAAGTGGATCCCCAGGACCCGCCTGACAGGATGGAGGAGAAGAGAAAGAAGGCTGAAGAGATTCTTGGGAAGGCCAGAAAGACAAAGGACTTCGCTTCTCTGGCCAAACAGTATTCCGAATCGGGGACCGCCCAGAAGGGAGGAGATCTCGGATGGCTTCAAAAGGGAAATATCGATGAATCCTTTGAGAAGGTTCTCTTTCCATTGAAGGTCGGCGATCTGAGCGGCGTAGTTAGGGGAGGAGACGGATTCTACATCTTCAAGGCAGAGGAAGTGACCGAGGAGAAACAGGAAACTTTCGAAGAGGTAAAAGACCAGATCCATCAGGCCTTCAAAAAGGAAAAGGCGAAGACAGAAGCCTCCCGCAGAGCCGATGATGCGTTTTACTCTCTCTTCCGTAGCAGGGACATAGAGACGTTTGCCCGCGAGAAAAATGTTCCGATAAAGACCACCGGTTTCTTCAAAGAAGGCGACGAGATCCCGGGAATCGGTAAGGATCCTTCCTTCCACTCCAGCGCATTCTCATTAAAAACAGGAGAGATCTCTCCTGTGGTCAGCATTCTGCCCAATTTTTACATTCTGAAATTGGTGGACAAAAAGGAATCCCGGATTCCTCCTCTGGAGGAGGTAAAAGAGGAGGTCATTCGAAAGATCACCGGAAAGAAGGCTGAAGAGAAGGCCCATCAAACAGCGGAAGAGATTCTCAATCAGATGAAATCGGGGAAAGAGATGAGCAAGGTCATTGCGGGGAAAGGGTATTCCCTCGAAGAGACAGGCACCTTTCAGCGGACAGGAGGCGTGATCCCAAAAATCGGGCCGGCCGGAGAATGGATGGCTTCTCTCTCTTCCCTGACAGAAAAACGACCTCTCCCAAAAGAGGCCTTCCGGACAAAGGAAGGATATTTTGTGGTGAGGTTGCTATCCTCGGAACCGGCGGATAGAAAGAAGTTTGAATCGGTTAAGAAGAACCTCGAAAAACGGCTGATCTATCAGAAGCAGGAGGAGTTCTTCAAAAACTGGCTCCAGCATCTTCGATCCAAGGCCAAGGTCGAAATTAATAAAGAGGTCCTTTGAGAAGGATAGGTTAAAAAGGTTAAGGTTAGGACGCCCGTATCGTGGATAAAAGGCTACGTTCATCGTCTATTAATTCTTTTAACGTAACCGTAACCATTAACCGAAACGGGCTTCGTAACCGTAACCCAAACCTAAAATGGATTCAAAAAGAACGTCGGAGGCTAAATTGAAAAGCTCAGATCAGATTAGGATCCTGGTGACAGGCGGGGCCGGTTTCCTTGGCTCTCATCTCTGCGAACGCCTTCTAAAGGAAGGCCATGATGTCCTCTGTGTGGACAATTTTTATACCGGCACAAAACGAAACATTGCCCATCTCCTTGATCAACCTTACTTCGAACTCCTCCGCCATGACATCACCTTTCCTCTCTATGTGGAGGTGGACGAAATCTATAACCTGGCCTGCCCTGCTTCACCCATCCATTACCAGAACAACCCTGTTCAGACGACAAAGGTCAATGTCCACGGCTCCATCAACATGTTGGGACTGGCCAAGCGTCTTAAGGCTAAAATCCTTCAGGCTTCCACCTCCGAAGTTTACGGAGATCCCTCTGTCCATCCCCAGCCTGAGAATTACTGGGGAAATGTCAACTGCATTGGACCCCGTTCCTGTTACGATGAAGGGAAACGATGCGCCGAAACCCTCTTCTTCGATTACCACCGCCAGCATAGGATCAGGATCAAGGTGGCCCGTATCTTTAACACCTACGGACCCAATATGCACCCCGATGACGGCCGTGTCATCTCCAACTTTATTCTCCAGGCTCTGAGGAATGAACCCATCACCATCTATGGCGACGGATCCCAGACCCGCTCTTTCTGTTATATGGATGATATGATCAGTGGCTTGATCCGATTGATGAATACTCCTGACGATTTTACCGGTCCAGTCAATCTTGGAAATCCTATCGAGCTCTCCATTCTCGAAGTGGCAAAAAAAATCATCGCAATGACAGGATCGAAGTCAAAAATTTCTTTCAAACCCCTCCCCGCCGATGATCCCAAACAGCGTCAGCCCCTCATTGATCTGGCCAAAGAAAAACTCGGCTGGACCCCGGAAGTGCCCTTAGAAAAAGGCCTGGAAAAAACGATCTCCTATTTTGAGGATGTCCTTCGAAAGCGAAATTAGAATAGGAATACGATGTTAATGTTTTTTGCGGGTGGGAAGCGAGAGCTGTCTTCCGGACTCATGATAGGGAATCCCGAAATGTTCGTAGGCTAATTCGGTTGCTTTTCTTCCGTTCTGCATCCTTGCCACAAAGCCGATCTTAAGAAGAAAAGGCTCCACCATATCGACCAGCGTATCGGCCTCTTCCTGAAGGGTTGCGGCAATCGCTTCCAAACCCACCGGCCCTCCCTTATAATAGCGGATGATCGTCTCCAAGAATCTCCGGTCGAGACTGGTTAAACCCATCTCATCCACCCCTTCCAGACGCAGCGCCTCATCGGTAATCTCTCTGGTGATTTTTCCTTCTCCGCGGACCTCGGCATAATCCCTCACCCTCTTGAGGAGACGATTCGAAATCCTCGGTGTGCCCCTGGAACGTTTGGCAATCTCCTCTGTTCCTTCCCGATCGATGGGCACGCCCAGGAGAGCGGCAGAGCGTTTAACTACCCGTCCCAGTTCCTCGAGAGAATAGAACTCGAGATTCCTCAATATCCCGAAGCGTTCACGGAGGGGAGCGGAGAGGAGACCCGCCCGTGTGGTGGCTCCGACGAGCGTGAACCGCTCCAGCCGATACCGGTGGCTTCGTGCGTGGGCCCCCTTGTCAAAAATAAAATCGATACAGAAATCCTCCATAGCCGGATAGAGAAACTCCTCCACTATCTTGGGAAGACGATGGATCTCATCAATGAAGAGAACATCGCCCTTCTCAAGGTGGGTGAGGATACTGATCAAATCCCCTCCTTTTTCGAGGGCGGGGCCTGAGGAGGTCACGATCTGCACGCCCATCTCTGTGGCAATGATATGGGCAAGGGTTGTTTTTCCCAGCCCCGGAGGGGAATGAAAGAGGATGTGATCGAGAGGTTCTCCCCGTTTCTTCGCCGCCTCGATCGAAATCTCCAGGGTCTCAACCACCTGTCCCTGACCGATATACTCCGAAAGCCTTCTGGGCCTCAGATCCAGAAAATCTTCCACCTCCGGGCGACCTTCCTCGGCATTTGGCCTTGGATCAGTTTCTTTCTTTTCTCCGGACTTCTTCATTCTTTATCTCCAAGATTTTCAATCTGCAATCTGGGCGAAGCATCCGAGAAGGATCCATCCAAAATTTGAAATTTTATTGCCCGGCTCCCTTCTGCCCCCGATACACCTCTTCAAAAAGTTCCTCGGGGGTGGAGATATTCGGATTCCTCAACATCGCTTCATAGACCAGTTTCTGTGCTTCGCCCATTTTGTGGCCGAGGTCCCTCACCAGAACCTCCTCCACCTGTCTCTTAAAATCCACGACCTCCACCTCGACAGGAATCTGATCCTCTCTCATCAGGGCAAATTTCCCCACCTTTCCCTGAAGCGTTGCGATGATCTTATCCGCAGTCCTCTTCCCGACTCCTTTCAGGCTTTCGAGGGTCTTTGAATCCCTCTCTTCAATGGCCTTGGCAATCTTGGGAATGGGCTGGACAAGGGCTTTCACGGCCGTGAGCGGACCGATATCCTCCACCGTGATGAACTTCTCGAAGAACTCCTTCTCCGGTTCGTAGTTAAACCCGATGAGCACGGGTTTAGGCTGCCTTTCCGTCTGGTGGTAATGGATGTAGAATTTGACGACCTCCCCATCCTCACCCGCTTTCCTGGGCTGGATGGTCTTTCGAACAATGGCAGGAAGGAGAATCTCATAACCCACCCCATTGGCCAGAATGACCACCCGATCCTCTTCCTTCTTTAACAATTTTCCTTCGATGTACCGGATCATCTTCCACCCCAAAAATCCGAAATCCCTCCCTGTGGTAGACAGGCGCAGGGATGACAAGGTAATAAAAAGAGTGTCATTCCTGTGAAAGCAGGAATCCAGACATCGTCCCTCCGAAAGCAGGGATCAGGCATTTTAAAAAACTGGATTCCGGATCAAGTCCGGAATAACAATATACACAAAACCTTGACTATAGAAGCAGAATCTACCAGCGAAATTTACTCGTTCGGGAGAGGCCGGTCAGGGCTAAAGCCAGGGCATCGCCTGCATGGCTCGACCCGAGCGATCCCTCAATCTTAAGTAATTGTTGGATGACCCTCTCCATCTGTTTCTTATCCGCCCGGCCGCTTCCTGTCAAGGCGCTCTTCACCTCCGTGGGCCTCACCTCGACCACGGGAATATCTTTTTCCTGGGCGGCGAGAAAGATCACTCCTCTCACCTCTCCTAACTGGATGGCCGCCTTCGGAAATTGTTTGAGCACAAAGACCTGTTCCATGGCAAGAAGGTCCGGCCTCCATTTTTCGAGTAGCTCTTTTATTCCATCATAAATGATTTTGAGACGGAGGGAAATGGGACAATCGGATTCCGTCCGAATGGCTCCCCAATCGCAGGCTTTCCCTCCACGGGAAAGCGTCTCAACCACTCCAAAGCCTGTCATGGCCAGACCAGGATCGATTCCAATTGCCTTCATAGAAAATCCCTTTAAAATCCCCCCTACCCCCCTTTGCTAAAGGGGGGATAGGATTAGCAATAAAAAAGCCACCCACAAAAGTATGAACTTTATGTGAAGGTGGCTTCCTTATCGAAGAAAATGACTTCTAAACACTGAGACGTTCCATCTCTTCGTCGGTGATATCAAAATTGGCATAAACCTTCTGGACATCATCAGAATCCTCAAGTCCCTCCATCAACTTAAGCATCTGTTCAGCTTCTTTTCCGGTCAAACGGATGGTGCTCTGGGGAACCATCGTTACTTCCGCATAGTTGAATTTAAAACCAGACTCTTCCAACGCCTTTTTTACCTCTTCAAAATTGGGGGGGGGGACCACCAATTCAAAATCCTTATCTGTATCTTTTACGTCGAGAGCGCCTGCATCCAGGGCCACTTCAATCAAACGGTCTTCATTGGCATTGGTCTTATCGATGACGATCAATCCCTTCTTTTCAAACATCCATGAGACGCAACCGGTCTCACCCAGGTTTCCATTATGCTTGGAAAAGACGTGCCGCACATCCGCCACGGTCCGGTTCTTATTGTCGGTCAGGACTTCCAAAATCATCGCCACGCCACCCGGCCCATACCCCTCATAGGTCAGGTCTTCATAGTGAACCCCTTCCAGTTCTCCGGTCCCCTTCTTGATCGCCCTTTCAATGTTGTCCTTCGGCATATTCTCTGCCTTGGCAGCGAGGACCGCTGTTCGAAGCCTCGGGTTCGCATTGATATCCCCTCCTCCGAAGCGGGCGGCAACCATAATCTCCTTGATGATCTTGGTGAAGAGCTTTCCCCGCTTGGCATCCGCCGCGCCCTTCTTCCGTTTAATCGTGCTCCATTTCGAATGTCCGGACATATCGCTTTGTTCTCGCAGGTGGAAAGTAGAAAGTGGCGAGTCGCAACTGAAAACCACATTCCACCTTCCACATTCTACTTTCGGAAAATGGTGGGCGCTACTGGATTTGAACCAGTGACTTCCTGCGTGTGAAGCAGGCGTTCTCCCCCTGAACTAAGCGCCCTGTTGTAGAATTATTATAGAAGCATCCTGAAAAGTCAACCCCCATTAAAGTAAAAAGTCGGTGGTGGAAAGGTAACGGTAAAGATGCCCGTATCGTTAGTAAAAGGCTACGGTTGTCGTCTTTTAATTCTTTGTACGTAACCGTTACCGGTAACCGAAACGGGCTTCGTCACCGTAACCTGAACACCCAGGGTATGTTCATGGTTCGTGTCTTCCTGCGATCAGTAGGATTTTCGAAACTATCATGAAGAATCATCCCAGATATCTTTCCATCATCATCCATTGAAGGGTGTCAATGGGTCGTTTCGCCCCCTTCTCCTTCTGTAAAGCACGAATTCCACAGAGTATGCAAACGACAAGGGAGTCCGATCTCTCCAGGGGTTTTACATTCTTCATCGCGGGGTTTCCTAATAACT
>VGSS01000044.1 GCA_016874935.1 Deltaproteobacteria bacterium
ATCTTTCATGGCTATACTCCTTTCCTTGTTTTGGATTTGACCAACTTGCTTATTTACCAAACAAGAAAGAGTATAGCCACCCTTTTACTGGCTATCCCTGCTCTCCATAATATAGCAAGCTCCCTTTTCCAAAGGGAGGAGTCCTGCGGATTGTTTTTCTTTTAGCACAGGAGGAGGTACAGATCGGGTACAGATTGGGAAAAAAATGAGATGGGGAGACGGGGAATCGGAGAAGGGAGAAAAATGTTAGAAATCAATATGATAAGAATTTATAACCCCTCCTCACCTCCCCTTATATTAAGGGGAGGGACCCTCACAACCTATCCTCCTCCTTCCCCCCGCTGTTGGGTCTATTCAACTAAATGGGAGGAATAAGTCCTCTCTTAGTTTAAGAGGGGGTTGGGGGAGTTATATTTATAGGCGCTCAGGGGGGACTTTCTGACTGAGTTCGGTCAGGACGCTTTCCATGTCAAGCAATACCTCATTGTCCCAAAACCGCATGACCTCAATTCCCTTTGTTTTCAGAAAATTTGAACGGGTTTCATCATACTCCTTGCTTTCGGACTGGTTGTGTTGTCCGCCGTCCAATTCCACTGCAAGTTTAATGGTTGGACAATAGAAGTCTAAAATATAAGGCCCGACGCTGTATTGGCGAAAAAATTTCATTCCATAAAATTGCTTGTCTCGCAGTTGTGCCCAGAGGGATTTCTCTGCATCAGTCTGATTACGTCTCAACTCTCTTCGTCGTGGCTTAATGTTGGATCATTCCGAAGGAATTTCATAACCCTCTTAACCCCTTCTTAACCCCTCCCAACCTCCTCCGATAACTCCCCCTTCCCCCCTCTTAACCTAAGAGGGGGAAGATGGATGAAGGCGTTAATTTAATGAAAGGAATAAACCCCCTCTTAAATTAAGAGGGGGTGGGGGGAGTTATTACGGTCTTGTAAAGCGCTTCGGTTTTGGAGGAAGGTTCAATGCCAAGGCTTGTGGAGAGCGCTTTTTTACAGCGGTGATATGTGGAGAGGGCTTCAGTTTGTCTTCCAAGTTGGTGATAACAGGCCATCAGCCCCTGGTAAAACTCTTCGGCAAGCCTGTCCACCTCAAGCCCCTTCTGGTAACACACCAGAGCTTTTTCCAATTGGCCTTTCTCCATCCAATAAGTGCCTAACTTTTTGACGCTCCTAAGAAACATGCTTCTCAGCCGTTCGCTTATGTCCATGCTCCATGGTTGTTCAACCTCCTGGCCGAGAAATGGCCCCTTATAGAAACCGATAGCCTTTTCGATCAGCTCAACACTATTCTCTATTTCCCCTGCTTTCCATCGGGCATCTGCTATTTCCAGCAGATGTTCAAAAGCCCGGATATCGACCCAGCAATATTTTTCGTCCAGAGTCAGTTGATTCTCCTGCCGAAGGATCGCCTTCTCGAAGCCAAGCAACTGGCGCAGGCGATGAAGGTTGCTGGCAAAAGATTGATGGGCCAGATCGCCATCCGCCTCAGGCCAGAGGGCATCGGTTAACAGATGTTCTCCCACATCTCTCCCTCCGAAAGCAATGAGAGCTTTGAGTAAGTCGAGAGGTTTTTGTTGGATCTTTTTAGTGAACCGGACACTCTTATCATCTTTTAGAATAGCGAAACGCCCCAGGGTAAAAATTTTCAAAGACCAGGGCCAATTCTCGAGATGCCATGGCGGTAGTTCCGGCATCAGGTTGCGTTCACGAATCATCTCCCTGACGTAATCCACCTCTATCCCGGCTTCGAGGGCTTTCATGCAAATTCTCGCTGTTGTCATTGGCCGGTCGATGAAGAGTCCCATAAACCCCCGCTCTTTTCCCAGGCTGAGAGCTTTCCGGAGGGTGTTCCGTCCCTTTTTTTCTTCTCCCCGGTCAAACTCAAATTGGGCCTTCGTGAAGAGGCAACAGAAATTCCCGAATTCGATCTTCATTCGCTTTGAAAGGTCGGCGGCCTGCTTTAGGTGTTTCATTGCCTCCGGTCTGTTCCCGATCTCCTGCAGGGTACGCGCTTTGACCAAAAGACAGCGGATTGTCAGCGCAGGAGAAACTATATCCATGGCTAATTTTAAAGCCAGGTCAGCATGGAGAGAAGCCTGCTGGAGCTTTCCGTTGATCAAGGCTTCGTTGACTTGCGGGAGGTAATAGTAGACCGTGTCCAATGGTCTCAAGTTTGGCTGGCAGGAGGCCATCTGTTTTATGAATCCTCTGCCCGCATTCAGGTCGTTCATCTGAAAGGCGGCAAAACCACCAAAGGCAAACCACCCGTGATACAAAAAGGAGACCCCTGTTCTTTGTGATATCTCAAGCCCTGTTCGAACGGCTTGGAGACATTCCCGGTTCAATCCGAAGATGCAGTCATGCATAGCCTCGATGTGCAATGTCATGACTTTGACAAACGGCGAGGCATGCGGAGATCGGCTCATCTGCTCCATCTGATCGATGGCCAAGCGTGCCTGCTCCCGGTTCCCCCTATAATTGTGATAGTAGGCGAGAAAGAAGAGGCCCTGAACTTTGGCATTAAAGAGGGATGGATCTTTGGCTAGCCTGATAACTCTCTCAACCCATGATTCAATCTCAGGATGATCGGGCTGCCTCAGCACAAGGGCGGCGATGACCGATGATGCGACCCGGACCTCGATCTCGGGAGACGGAAAAACAGGATAATCCTGTCTGAGTTCCTCTAAATTCTTGAGGTATTGGTCGAGGACGCTGAATGATTCGAACCCGTAACCCAGATTCACCGAATCCACCATCCCCGACCACGACAGAAAGATGCCAGTAGCGTCCTTCTTCAATCTCATCAGCCGGTAGGCCTGTTCAAAGTAGGGCCGGCTTTCGGCTGGACTAGCGAACAGGCGGCAAGACCCCATCCAGAAAAAAAGCCAGGGATGGGTTTCGAACAATTCAGGAGGAATGCTTCGAAGCCACCTTTCCAAAACGGAGTCCCTGCCCTGGGCATGAAGAACAGGCGCATGTTTGAGAATCAAACGGGTCAATGCATCCCAATCGCTGATTTCTTTGAGGAGTCGTGCGGCGTTTCCAATCTGCCCCTGTTCCTCAAGCAGATCCGCAGCCCGTCGTCTCAAAAGGAAAAGGCTTTCCTTCGAGAAACTCTCTTCGGCACGGGAGAGAAGAAATTCTCGAAAAAGAGGGTGGTAACCGTAGATGGGCTCATCAAGAAGCCGTCTTTCAGTAAAATAGTTTCCCCGGTTGAGATGGTGGAGTAGCCGTCCTGCCTGAGGAATTTCAGTAAGCTTTTCAACCATGCTTTCTGTCATCTGGGGGAGAAAGGCTGTCTTCAGGAGAAAATCCCGTATCTCCGGACCAAGGGGGTTCAGAATTTCACTCGAAAAATAGGTGAAAATCTCTTCGTGCATCGATTTTTCAATCCGCGGGAGGCCTCTCTTTTCGCGTCTGAATCGCTCCAGGAGGAGAATCAATCCCACAGCCCACCCATCCGTCAGGCTGTGAATCTGTTGAAGGATCTTCTTAGAAAATTTCTCACGGAATCGGGCGCTGGCAATCCCCATTGATTCTTTCAAGGTCAGACGAAGTTCATTCCATCTGAGGATCTCCATCAGATGATTCGCTTTGAGGTTGATCAATGCCGGAGGAGGATCCTGGCGGCTGATCAGGAAGACGTTGATGCGATCCGGGATATTCGACAAGCCATGAGAGATGACCTCGTGGAAGGGGGAGTCGATTGGGACTTCGTGGTAATTATCGAAGACGAAAACAAAAGGGGTTTTCAACCTCTGGTAAAGGTTATCAAAATACCTCAGTGAAAAAGTGGTTAAACCCCTCAGGTACTCCGGAGTGAGTAATGGAAGGGGCGTCTTTGTTTTGGGAGAGGCTTTTTTTGCGGCGAGGCCGAGGTAATAGAAAAAAGTGCCAGGATCTCCATCTCCCCGATCAAGCCTGTACCATAAAAAGGGAATCTTCCGAATTTCGATGTAGCTGGAAGCCAAGGTGGTTTTGCCACATCCTGCGGGCCCGGAGATCCAGATGACGGGCTGCTGGCGAAGGTGATCTATCAGGTCGAAGGTCCTCTCGCGCAGGAACACCCGGCTGAGAATAGGACGGGCCAATTTAGCAAGCGAGGAACTTTTTAAGACCATATTAATCAAGACATCGTCTAACGGTTACGTTAATCACTCTTTCCGTAGGACCCTTATCATTGATTTGAAATTGACGTTTGTCGTTGTCGAAACTGGTATCGAGGCTCGGCTGTGGAAACTGGAGGCTCGAATCGATTTTTATCGAAATTCGAACGTCGAGCTTCCAGCTTCGATACCAGCGTCGTCACCGTTAAACGATACTCTCTAATACCCTAAACGTAGAGATTGCCTGCCCCTTCCTCGGTCGGGACCGCGGCCGGTAGGCAGGGGCTTCGCAGCCATAACCGTAGCTCTGTCTTCAATATTTTTTATACCATCAAAAATCCACCATCGATATTGAATGCCTGGCCAGTGACCGCCGATGCTTCCCTGCTTGCAAGATACACGGCAAGTTCTGCAACCTCTTCTGGCTCAATCAGACGGCCAATCGGCGTCCATGTTGACTCGAATTCCGGGACCGATTTCCCCAACCGCTTCGCTTCATGCTCTATTCGCATTTTGATCATCTGGGTGCGGACAGGTCCCGGGCAAATGGCATTAACTGTGATGCCCTGCTTCGCTGTCTCAATTGCAAGAGTGCGCATTAACCCCAGAAGCCCATGCTTGCTTGCCGCATAGGCTGCGCCATGGGATATGCCAATCTTGCCGATGACCGATGCGGTCATCAGGATGCGGCCGTAGTTGCGCTCGATCATCGAGGGCAATGCTTTCTTTGAGAACAGGTATGGCACGGTGAGATTGAGGTAGAGCAACCTCTCCCAGAAGTCGTCGTCATAATCTACGACGGGTTTGAGATTTCCGCTGCTGCCCAAGCCTGCGTTGTTCACAAGAATATCAATGTGACCCAATGCCTGTGTCGCCTGTCTCCATACCTGCTCTACGGCTCCGCTATGCGTGAGATCAGCGACGATGCTCTCACATCGAACGCCCAGGACTCGAAATTCCTTCTTCAACGCCTCGAGTTCCGGTTTGGAGCGTCCTGTGAGGGCGAGATGCGCGCCCTCCCTTGCAAAAACCCGGGCAATGGCTTCGCCAATGCCCCGGCTCGCCCCGGTGACAAGTGCGGCCTGGTCTTTGAGTCTCATGGTATCCTCCCCAGGCGATCTAAGCCTCGCCAATGGTTTTGGATATTTATATGGATGGTGGTTTATATGAACTGGGTGGTGGTAGTGCCAATATACTCAGAAGACAACTATTGGTCAAGAAAATTCGGGATTGAACTTTTGGATATAACCCCTTCAGACTATCATTTATTAACAGTCTCAAAATAGTACATACATGGCAACCAGCAACACGAAGACTCATAACCCCACCTAACCTCCCCTTATTTTAAGGGGAGGAACAAACCCCCTCTTAAAATAAGTCGTTGCGACTCGAAACCGAGAGGGGGAAAGGGAGAGTTATTTTATCAATTGGAAGGTTTAAGTTCATTTTAAACAATGTCTATTCTATTATGAGACCTTTAATAATTACGAGGTAGAATTTCTATCTTCGCCAACTTCTTGTTTACAAAGACATCCTTTACGCATATTTGTAAACGGGTGTCTTGATGAGTTTGTCTGGTTTCTTTCCTCCTTTGATCAATCCCTGGATGCGCTTCACGGTCTCGGGTGAAAAAAAATGTTCTCCAGTTTCCTGGCATACCCGTGCTGGCACATGTTCAATAATGTAAAACTTACCCTCTACTTCTAAAGTATATGTGACCTTCGTTTCAATCATTGTTTCTTTCATAGTTGCCCACCTGAATGTTATCGTCTCCTGTTTAATGTCTTCTTTTTTTTCTGGTTTCTTTCGTAGATGATTCTCAAGCCCTCAAGCGTTAGAAATTCATCCACCTCTTCAATGGTCTCTGATTCATTGGCGATCAATGAAGCCAGGCCTCCGGTGGCAATCACTTTGGGGTTCGATTTCACCTCTTTCTTCATCCGTTTCACGATCTCATCCACTAACCCGACATATCCGAAGTAGATGCCGGATTGCATGCTCTGAATCGTATTCTTTCCGACCACTCTCCCTGGTTTGGTGATCTCAATTCGGGGTAGTTTTGAGGTTCTTTGGAACAGAGCCTCTGCCGATATTCCAATCCCGGGGGCAATGGCGCCTCCCATATATTCTCCCCGTGAAGAGACATAATCAAAAGTGGTGGCAGTTCCAAAATCCACGGCGATCAAACTCTTCTTATATCGATCGTAAGCAGCCACGGCATTCACAAGCCGATCGGCTCCCACCTCTGCGGGATGGTCATAAAGGACAGGCATTCCGATATCAATCTCTAATCCAACGATCAGGGGTTTGACATGAAAATATTTTTCCGCCATTCCCTGTAACATATAAAGAACCGGTGGAACAACAGAGGAGATGATCAGCCCCTCGAAATCTCTCATGTTGAGATGATCAAATAGAAAGAGATCCCGAAACAGGATGCCCCATTCATCGGCCGTCTTTCCTCTTTCCGTCGCAATCCGCCAGTGATCGACCAGCACCTTCCCATCATAAACCCCGAGGACCGTATTCGTATTTCCCACATCAATAACCAGCAACATAAAACCTCCTTTAGTCTTATAGTCGTTAGTCTTTTAGTCATGTAGTCAAGAACTGATTTGACCATGAGACTATGCGACTATTCAACTATGAGACTATACGACTATCTTCTATATTCCACATCTCCTGCCACAACTCTTTTACGTTCTCCGCGCCTCGTTTCTATGATCAAGGCCCCATCTGAGTCCACATCAATCGCTCTGCCTGCGATCGTTTCACCGAAGGATGTCATCTTGACCTGTCGCCCTTTGATTTGAGCCCGTTCCCGCCACGAGTTTAAAATAACTGTTCCCCCTTCTTTCAGAAAAACAGTATACCACTTTTCCAATTCCTTCAGAAGTAAGGCAAGGAAATCCTTCCTCGAAACCGCCTGCCCCATCTCTCTTTTCATCGAAGTCGCAATCGAACGAATCTCTTTTGGAAACATCTTTTCGTCAACATTGAGGTTCACACCAATACCAAGGATGATAAAGTGGATCCGATCTGTTTCTGATTTGATCTCATTGAGCAAACCCGCGATCTTCCGTCCACTCAGAAGAATATCATTTGGCCACTTGATCGATGACTGAAGACCGGAGGTTTTTTCAATGGCTTCTGCAGTGGCTACAGCGGCCATCAGCGTAATGAACGGAGCTTGATGAGGGGAAATCTTAGGCCGAAGAATCACCGAGAGGTAGAGATTTAAATAAGGAGGCGAAAACCAATTCCTCCCGAGCCTTCCCTTTCCCTTTGCCTGAGATTCTGCAATGACGATCTCCCCTTCCTCTGCACCCCGACTGGCAAGTTCATAAGCCTTGGAGTTTGTTGAATCAAGCGCATGGAAATAATGAATCGTTTTGCCCAGCCATTTGACCCTTAAAAGGGGCTTTAATTCTGAGGGAGCGAGAATGTCGGGGGATTGAATCAACCGGTAACCCGAGCGGGTCGATGCCTCGATCTTATAGCCAAGGGACCTCAGATGCCTGATTCTTTTCCAGACCGCTGTCCGGCTGACATTCAACCGGCGACTCAACTCTTCACCTGATATAAAAGTGGAAGGATGTTTTTTTAGAAGTCGGAGGATCTCTTCATCCATCATAGGTATTAACTGGTAAAAAGGTCTTTCGGTTAAGGCAACGAGGCCCGTTTTGTTTATAAAAGGCTATGTCTATCGTTGTCGAAGCCCGTATCGATGCTCGTTTATCGAAACTGGATACTCGGTTTTTTATCGAACTTCGAGCTTCGTGTTTCGTACTTCGATACGAGCATCTTCACCGTAAGACTTTTTTTATAAACGTTACCGTTTACCGATACGGGCATCCTTACCGTTGCCGTTAGACGAAAACTTTATTTACTAACCAATCATCCGATCATACCGTGAGAACTGCATTGAAAAGGTTCCCCGGCCCTGCGTGAGGGATCTTAAGTCCGTGGAGTACCCGAACATCCGGGTCAACGAAGAAATGGCTTTGATCATGGCGATCTTTCCCTTTGGGATGATCGCTTCGACTGAGCTTCGTCTTGCCTTTAAATCTCCGACCACCTCTCCCATGAACTCCTCCGGAACGATGATGTTCACCTCCATCATCGGCTCCATCAAAACCGGTTGTGCTTTCCGGCAGGCTTCTCTTAAGGCATTCGATGAAGCAATCTTGAGGGCGAGAGGAGAGGGATGATTCGGGTCTGCATTGGCCTTTAAAAGAGTAATACGAATATCAGTTAGAGGATATCCCATGATCACCCCGACCGTGGAACCCTCTCTGGCTCCTTCTTCGATGGAAAGAAGCCATTCAGCTGGCAGTTCTCCTCCAGAGATCTCCGAATGGAATTCGATCCCCTTTCCCCTGCCATTCGGCGACACACGCAAAAAAACCTCCCCGAAAAGCTTGGCTTCTTCCATCTCCTTGTCAAACTTGAAAGATGCCTCCGCCTCCTTATCGATCGTCTCCCGGTAGACGACCTGTGGCCTTCCCACATTGACTTCGAGATGGTACTCGGTCTGGAGACGATTGACCAGAACATCCAGATGCAATTCCCCCATCCCGGAGATGATCATCTGGCCTGTATCCTCATCTGACTTGACCTGAAAGGTGGGGTCTTCATCACTCAATTTTTCAAGAGATTGAATCAGTTTTTCCTGATCACGGCCTGTCTTCGGCTCCACAGCCACCGACATCACCGGTTTATAAAAATCGATCGGCTCCAAAAGTATGGGATGAGCACGCTCGCAAAGCGTATCTCCTGTGGTCGTCTCCTTCAAACCCATCACCGCCACAATTTCACCTGTCTTAGCCTCTTCAGCCCGTGTACGCTGATTGGCATGCATCTGAAAAATTCTTGATATCTTCTCACCCTTCTTTAATCTCGGATTATAGACCTCTCCTCCCACTTTGAGCGTGCCCGAGTAAATCCGGATATAGACCAGCTTTCTCCCCTCATCCATCTGGACCTTGAACGCCAGGGCGCTGAAGGGCGCTTCATCCTTCTGCATCCTCTTTTCAGCCTCTCCAGAAATCGGATGGGTTCCCACAGCAGGAGGGATATCAATGGGAGATGGAAGATAGTCCACAATGGCATCGATCAGGGGCTGGATGCCCTGATTCCTCAACGCCGCCCCGCACAGAACCGGGACAGCCTTCATCGAAATAGTCGCCTTTCTGAGAACCTCTTTCATCTCCTTTTCGGAGATCTCTTCGCCGTTGAGATATTTATCTGTCAAACGATCATCCAGTTCAGCAAGGGACTCGATCAATTTCGATCGGTAGGTAGCAACCTCCGCTTCCATATTGCCGGGGATGGTGATCTCCCTAAACTCAGTGCCCAGGCTATGCTCATCCCAGACAATCCCTTTTAATCGAATGAGGTCCACCACCCCGATAAACCGGTCTTCAATGCCTATAGGAATCTGGGTGATCAGTGGATGGGCCCCTAACCGGTCGACCATCATTTTGACGGTTTCGAAAAAATTGGCCCCGAGCCGATCCATCTTGTTGACGAATGCCAATCTGGGGACATGATATTTATCAGCCTGATGCCAGACCGTCTCTGACTGGGGCTCCACTCCCTCAACAGCGCTGAAGATGGCAATCACTCCGTCGAGCACCCGGAGGGAACGTTCCACCTCCATGGTGAAGTCCACATGGCCGGGGGTATCGATGATGTGGATGGTATTTCCTTTCCATTCCGCGGTTGTCACGGCAGAGGTAATGGTAATTCCCCTCTCCTGCTCCTGGACCATCCAGTCCATCACGGTCGTCCCCTCATCCACCTCGCCCATCCGGTGAATCTTCCTCGTATAAAAGAGGACCCTTTCGGTGACCGTTGTCTTCCCGGCATCGATGTGGGCCATAAACCCTATATTTCTAGTCCGAGCGAGCCTTTTCTCTCCTGCCATCTTCTAAATCCGCTTTTCGAATGAGATATATCTTGGCAATATTAAAGGGATTTTTTATAAAAGTCAAAGGGATTTCTGAAAAAACATGGAAGAGAGCGAGAAGTAGTTTTCCAGAGCTCTCAAATTTTCTCTTGACAATTCAACTGGATATGTCTTAAAGTTAAACCAAGAAAAGGAAAGCCTATGGGAACCACCTCTAATTTTTACTTTTTTTATTTTTATTTTGACAAGGGTCACCCATAAGGGCTTTCCCATAACGGGATAGCGAGCCATGGGTGACCAATGAGGCCCCATGGCTTTTTTATTATTAAGCCATAGGGGGAACCTTATGGCTTTTTTGTTATTCACGAATTACTCGAATGATGACGAATTTCACGAACAACTCATTTGTGTCACTCGCTTATATTCGTGTTATTCACTTTTTGTATTAGCGCTGCCTTTTTTTAACCCCTCCACACCTCCCCTTAATATAAGGGGAGGCTGGGTGGGGTTATTATACAAGGGGACCGTTATATAAGGAGATGTTGACCACTGGTCATTAATAAAGAGAGAGGAGAAAAAAGGATGGCCATTTCAGAGAGGGTAAAAAATGCATTAGAAGGCGCCTCATGGGTGAGGCGAATGTTTGAACAGGGGGAGGAATTAAAGAAGCTTTATGGTGAGGAAAATGTCTACGACTTCTCCCTCGGAAACCCCAATCTTGAACCTCCTGCTTCATTGAAGAAGGCACTCAAAGCCCTTGCTGACGAACCCATTGCAGGAATGCATCGCTATATGCCCAACAATGGTTATGTGGAGACACGGAAGGTTATTGCCCAATATCTCGCAGAAGAATCCGGACTTCCTTTTGAAGAGAAACATGTGGTGATGACTGTCGGTGCAGCGGGCGGCCTTAATGTCATCTTTAAAGCCCTCCTTGACGATGGTGATGAGGTCATTGTTCCGTCCCCCTATTTCATGGAATTTAAATCCTATATCGAAAATAGCCGCGGCCAGATCAGGTTGGTCGAAACCAATAAGGACTTCTCTCTTAATCTGAAAGAGATTGAGAAGGGCTTTGGAGAAAAGACCAAGGTTGTCCTGATCAATTCTCCCAATAACCCGACGGGTGTGGTCTACAAAAGGGAAGCTCTGGAGGAATTGGGAACACTGTTAAAAAAGAAGAGTCAGGAGTTCAAAAAGACGATTTATCTCATTACCGATGAAGCCTATCGCAGGATTGTCTTTGATCAGGTCAAGCTCCCGATTGCCTTCCAGTATTATCCTCACACCATACGGGTCACCTCTCATTCCAAGGATCTCTCCCTTCCTGGAGAGAGGATCGGTTATATTGCCATTAATCCTTCCTGTGAAGAGATAGATGAATTGATCGCTGCCATTGTCTTTGCAAACCGGACCCTCGGATTTGTCAATGCTCCAGCGCTGATGCAGAGGCTGGTTGCCCCCCTCCAGAGAAATTCGGTCAACATCAGGGAATACGAAGAAAAAAGGGATCTCTTCTACAATTCCCTTTCCTCATACGGTTACAATATCGTCAAACCTGAGGGCGCCTTCTATCTCTTTCCGAAAGCACCCATCGAAGACGATGTCGCCTTCGTGAAAGAGCTTCAGTCAAAAAGAATCCTGACCGTTCCCGGAAGGGGCTTTGGCAAAAATGGTTATTTCCGGATTGCCTATGCCGTTGATATGAAAACCATCGAAAAATCTCTGCCCGGCTTTAAAGAGGTGGCAGAAAAATTCGCGATGGGGAAGAGATAAAATCCGTTCCGGCGAGACGAGATTCTATTCCTTTTTAAAAACAATTTTGAAGCTCAGCAGGCCGACAAAAGAAATTCCGCTAATCACGAGAAAAAGCGTGGGAAGGTTTGAAACAGCAAGGATGGAAGTAGCGATAACCGGACCCATAGCATTTCCTGTAAAACGCGCTGAATTTAGAAAGCCAATGGTGCTTCCTCTCAAATCGCTCACGAAAAGAGAAATGGAGAGCGGAAGGACAACGGCTACCAACCCTGTTTGTATCATCCGGATGATCGTGAAATCAACTATCCCCTGGCTGAAGGCGAGTAATGCTTGAAAGAGAACGCCCAGGGACAGGAGAAAAATAATCATCCGGTAAACCCCGTACTTCCTGGACACCCAGCTCCATAAATAGGTCCCGATCATCGCTGTCGTCGTGTAAATCATGACCACAATCCCGGCAAATTTCAAAGCGACCGGCCGTGCCATCTGAAACTTTTCAAATACGTTCGGAAGGATGCTGGGCAGAAACATCAATTGAAGTTGGGAGATGAAACAGAGAAACCACCCGATCAGGAGGCGCTTGTCCACATAAAAGCGGAAAGACGATTTTTCTTTTTTAGGAAGAATTGGGACGTCGGCGACATAGAAGATACAGAAGATCAACGACGCAAACATGACAAGGGACGCACTGATGAAGGCCCCTTTGAAACCGAACAGGGCAGCAGCAAAGGAGCCTAATGGTGGTCCAACCAGTTGACCTAAGGTCATGGAGGATTGATAAATTCCCAGATAGGAAGTGACCTTTTCTCTGGGTGAGGAAGAGGAGATAATAATTAATCCGATGGTGGATGTCCCCCCTATCAACCCTTGTAAAATTCTGAGTAGAAGCAGGAGATGAAGGTCAGTCGTAAACCCCATCAGAAAAAAGAGAAGGCCATGGAGAAGGATCCCCTTGAGATAGAGTGATTTAGGGCGAAAATGGTGGGTAAGCGTTCCCCAGAAGGTGGACGTGAGGGCCGTCACAATACTGGTTGACCCAAGTATGGCTCCAATCCATAGAAGCGTCTGCCCAGAAGAATAAGGACTTATGTTGAGTATGAAGAAGGGGAGAAAGATGTTGACAAAATTGAAGGAAAAAGCAACTCCAAATTGAGAAAAACAGAGAAAGATCAATTGCCGTCGATCCGCTTCCATGAATATGCTTTCAATCCCGAAAGAGCGAAGTCATTGGCAATATGTGTAACACTTAATTTAGTTGATGTGAAGCTCTCTGTGCTTCCGCACGGAGCATCTTCATGGCTTCGGCGAAACCCGCCGAAGCATACCCTACTACGCTCCTCCAGAGCTTCGAAAGGCACCCTTTTCGCATTCATCCCCGTCCTTCAGGACGGGGCATTCTGTGTAGGCGGGTAAATTTTAAATGAGATAGCACTCAAGACGGTGTTCTGATAACTGTTCCCGTGCCTAGGGCCGGCTCAACTTTCCTCAAAGCCTTCTGGTTTTCCTACGATCGAGGGCTTCAACAAGGATAGGCAATAGAATCGAACCTCCGGGAAGAGAGAACACGGCAACGGCAGGAATAATCTTGGCTATACTTTTCAGATGCCTCTTAATCTCTTTCTTCTCTTCCCTTGTCCATTTTTCATCCGTATTCCGGATCTTCATGAGAAGTTGCATCAGTCCCTTGATGGTAACGACTTCCATCAGGATGGCTTCTTTGTGAATCAGAATCAGTCTTCTCAAATATCTTTTGATCATCTTTCTCCAATCTGTAATGTGAGGCTAACGCTATTTTCTTAGTGTTCGCCTTTTCTGTCCCATTCTGCTAACATCAAAAACCTGCCGAGGTTTTTTTGATGGGTATTTTGAATTTTCTAATATCCCATCAATAGCTTGGGCAAAACGAGCGAAAACCAGGGAACATAGGTCACGACGAGCAAGAATCCGATCATGGCCAGGATATAGGGGAGAATTGGTTTGATGATCGAGCTCATTGGTATTTTGGCAATCCCTGAGGCAATGAACAACGAAATTCCATAAGGTGGTGTCGTAAATCCAATGCCAAGATTCATCACCACAAACGTGCCAAAGTGAACCGGATCTAGCCCAAGTTTCACAGCTACTGGAAAGAGAATGGGAATCAGAACGATGACTGAAAGGGAAGCATCAAAAAACATTCCCATGATCAAGAGAAGAACGTTGACGGCAAAGAGGAAGACAATTTTTCCCCCTGGTAGGTGGGTCATGAATTCAGCCATTTTCATCGGGATCATCTCCTTCGCGATGACCCAACCAAAACCATAGGAAATCCCAACGACTAACATGACGATTCCAGAAACAGTTGCGGCATCCCATAGAATCTTAGGAAGTTGAGTGATTTTGATCTCTCGGTAGAAAACCACTGATAAGAAAAAGCCATAAATCACAGCTACAGCAGCCGCCTCTGTGGCTGTAAAAATTCCTAAAATAATCCCCCCAAGAATGATCACTCCCATAAACAGAGAGAGGAACGATCTCTTCCCAGCCCGTAAGAGTTGCTGGAAGTTGGCTCGCTCTTCCCGGGGATAATTTCTCTTCCGTGCAATGATGTAGGTCAGGATCATCAGAATGATTCCCATGCTAATGCCGGGGACAAAACCAGCCAAGAACAGAGCTCCTATCGAGGTGTTCGTCAGACTTCCAAAAACAACCATGGTCAGACAAGGAGGAATCAACACTCCCATTCCTCCAGCCGCAGTGACCAGAGCAGCAGAAAAATTCGGAGGATACCCTCTCTTCTTCATGGCGGGGATCATGATGCTGCCGATAGCGGCAGTATCCGCTGCCGAGGACCCTGAGATATCGGAAAAAAAGATGGTTGCCACCATGACCACCATCCCCATACCTCCCCGGATATGTCCGACCAGCGCATTGGAGAGTTCAACAATGCGTTTCGAGATCCCGCCTGTCTCCATCAGCATACCAGCAAGGACAAAAAGAGGAACGGCAAGGTAAGGGAAATTGTCTAAACCTGAAAATACTTTCTGAGGTAAAACTTCAAGGGGGATGCCTCCCACCAGAAGAGCGAAGGCCGTCCCCACTCCAATAGCAAAAACGATCGGGGCGCCCAGAAGGAGAAGAATGAAAAAGATTGCAAAGAGTGTAAACGCCATCAATTTTTTTTCTCCTGATCTGTTTTCACGAATAACCCGACCGTTTGAATCGCTAAATGGATAAACATGATGGCCGCTGAGATTGGGAGGACGGCGTAGACAAAGGATACTGAATATCCCAGTGCTGCCGTCAGTTGGGATTTCATGGTGATGGTTAGCCTTGCGCCAAAAATGAAGAGAACCGCCAGGAAAAACAGAATGGCAAGATTGTAGGATCCTGCAATGATTTTCTGCATTTTAGGAGGGAAAAGATTGATGATGAGATCAAGACGAGGATGCTCATTTCTCTTTAAACCGATGCTTGCACCCAGAAGAGCCATCCAGACAAAGGCAAAGCTGCCAAGTTCCTCAGACCAGTCCAGAGGTGCATTTAAAACATATCGAAATAAGACCTGTAAAAAGACTAGGATGGTCATGGCCGCTAACAAGAATGCGGCCAGATATTTGATCACCCCATTAAGCCTATTGCTGATTTGCCCCAAAGGACTCGTTTCCATCCTCTACCTAATGCAATAACAAAAAAGTCCAAGACCCTTGTCTGGATTAAAATGTGATGAAACAACAGAGTGAAGGGAGAGCTTCTCAAAGCCCTTTCCCTTCACTCCAATGGAGACCGTCCAGTCACACACTGGGGCTTCCCGGAAATGAAATCTCATTATTATTGTGCCCTTTGACCCCGCTTACGAGGCGGGGCTTGCTGCACATTCACCAGTCAGCGATGTCTATTTGACGGCCTTTATCTTCTCGATGATGTCCATCCCCAACTTTTGAGAATACATATCGCTTACTGCCTTCGATGCTTTGGCGAAGGCGTCAAAATCGGCTGTGTTAAACTGTACTTTGTTTTCCGTCACCAATTTCCCAATGATTTTGTAATCTGTGTCCTTGGTGATCTGAATCGCTTCAGGAATAAGAGCCTTCGAAACATCGACAATCTCCTTTTGTAAATCCTTCGACAAGGAGTTAAATCTCTTCTTGGACATTGTCAACACGGCGGAAGTGTAGAGATGATTAGTCACGGAGAAGTAAGGGGCAACTTCATAATGCTTCATGGTTTCATAAGAGGGAGGGTTGTTGTCAACCGAATCGATCACGCCCTGTTGCAGAGCGGTGTAGACCTCGCCCCAGCTCATAGGAACAGGCTTGGCGCCCCAGGCATTAAACAAATCGATGTGGAGAGGATTTTGAATCACCCGATGCTTTAGACCAGCAATATCTGCAGGTTTGAAAATAGGCCGTTTACGGTTATAGACACTTCGGAACCCCAGGTTGTAACAGGCAAGAACCATGATGCCATGGTTCTCCAATTTTTGATTGATGGATATTCCAACCGGACCATTAAGCACCTTGGTGGCATGGTCAACGTCTCGATAAAGATAAGGAATATCAACATACGTCATCTGCGGTTCCCACAGGGCGAGGAGAGAGGTCATGGTGATGGCCATATCAACACTTCCGATTTTTTCTCCTTCAAGGAGGTCCTTTTCCTGCCCAAGCTGCCCTGCAGGATAGACCTTGACGGTTACTTTATCTCCAGATTTCTTCTCAAGCATGTCTTTGAGTTTCAATGCCAATGTATGATAGTAAAAGGTGGTGGGCGCCATATGATCCAAAGATAATTCAATCTTTTGGGCATACGCGGTACCAGTCGGAACAGCAACCATTGTCCCGGCAAAAAATGTTAAAAGGATAATACTCAATAAGATACTTTTCTCAGTTCTCATATTTTTCCTCCTTCAATAGTAAATTTCTATTTCTGACGACTGAGTCGAGTCAACGGCTCTATCTCACCCCCTTTGTTGAATGTCCATCTCGCTCAGGCATTGATGAACAGACTTTGAATACTCTTTCTCATATCAGTCCACGAACTCTGTCCTCTTGAAGCTGCAACTTCCCGAGCTTGGATCAAATCACGGTGTGATTGAAAAAATTCAAAAACTTCACCAAAATTCGGCTCGCCTCTGAAGGCCGCCTGAATAAAATCAGTGATTAACCCTTGATATTCAAATTCGGCGGCGTGTTCTTCCTCGGGACCGGGAGAAGGGAGGGATGAATCGGGATACTGACCCTTTTCAGCCTGAACTTGAAGGTCAAGCCTAAAAGGTCCATCTCCTCGCAGATCCGCTCCAGCCACAATCTGAGGTCCACTCGAAAGATTTCCTGAAAGTGAAACCTCCAGGGGAAAATCAGATGAAGTGTCCAGGGTGGCAGCATGGGCCCTCAGATGACTGAGAGGTTTTCCCTGAGCATCAACAAGCCAACGTACCAGGTCGAGGGCATGGATGCCCAAAGTAAAAAAAGCTCCTCCGCTCTCAGACTGGTGACGGGTCCATTCTTTTCCGGCTGCTAGTTTCTCGATACCAAGTCGGTAAATGCAACGCACGCGACGTGCCCCGTGGAGCCTCATCCGAAGCGTCTGCAAGGATGGATTCCATCGAAGACGAAAGCCTACTTTCAAAGGTACTGGGGATAAACGGTATGTTTCTTCTAATTGAATTAGCTCGGTAGCTGTAAGGCAAAGGGGTTTTTCCACTAAAACCGCCTTGCCACCACGCATGGCTTCCAGGCATATCGGAGCGTGTAAGTAATTCGGGACAGCGATCGTTATTGCATCAACATCTGGTAAAAGCGCGCTTAGCGAAGGGTAAATCCGGAGGCCTCGGTTGATGTCAGGGCGTCTTGTCACGATTCCCACCATTTCGACTCCAGCCCTCTGAAGATGCCGAACGTGAATCTGTCCAGCCTCTCCAAATCCCACAACACCTACCCTCAAGCCTTGCGGTTTCACTTCACAAGCTCCTATTGCAGCAAGATACGATCAAGCGGTTTTAGGATGCCCTGTTTTATACTGTTGCTTCTTATCTGTTATTAGTTTCCCCTCCTGAAAGAGGACTTTCACCCGACATCCAAAGTTGCCAGCTTCAGCCGGTAGTAAGTTTATTCAGGTTGTACTTCATAATAGCCCCGTGCTTGGCATCTTTGATCCGTTCCACTGTATAAACATCTCCTGTTGGTCCCTGCGCCTGATCCAGGATGCGCCGGATGGCCACCAAATCTTTTTGATCCAATTCAAAGTCAAACAGGCGCAAAGTATCCAGAAGGTGTCTCGGATGGCGCACCCCAATGATAGCCGCGCCCACACCCTTTTGCTGAAGCACAAACCGTGTGGCAACCATAGCGATGCTGACATGGTGCTTTTTAGCAATCTCTTGTAAAATCGCTAACAGATCTTGGAACAGATCCCAGCCACCGAAATCATCAATGATCAGCTTATATTTGGTCAGTGAGCGATTTTCAAGTGGCTCCACCGGCTCCGCTTGGCCTAAATATCGATCTGATAAAAACCCTCCCGCCACAGTGCCATAACAAAGTAAGGTAATATTGTTCATACCACAGGAATCTACCATACCTCGTTCGGGGCGTTGATCCAGCACCGAGTACTGGACCTGGTTGGAGATTACAGGGACACCTGCTGCCACGATCTCGGCCAGATGTGGGACGTCGAAATTAGTCACGCTGATATAACGGATCTTTCCCGCCTGTTGTAAGTCGCTCAGGTACGATGCCGCTTCTACATACCCCTGAACCGAGTAGTCCCACCAGTGAAACTGTACCATGTCAAGGCAGTCAAGGCCTAAGCGTCGCAGAGATCGATCAATGATCATCTGCACATCCTGCCGTTTTAATGTCGACAGTTGATTGAGATCTGGAACATATTTGGTATGAATCTGAACCGGGGGTAAATCCCCGTTGCGCAACGCCTCCTGCTCGGAGCGCAAGAACTCACCAATCAGTTCCTCTACACCCGTATAAATGTCAGCACAATCGAAAGTGGTAATTCCCGATTGGATATAAAGGCGCATATCATTCAACGCCTGCTGGTGGTCAATGGTCCCATGGCCGCCGGCGAGATGCCAACCACCTTTGATCACACGCGAGATCGAGTAACCCGGCCTAATTTCAAACCTTTCAGCAGCTCTCATGTTTTATTCTCCACTGGATTGAGTGGAACGGCGGTCACTTCATGATGAGAAAATTTTCTCTTCCCAATACGTTTGATACGAAAGATACCACCGCAGTTCGGATCTGGGCAGGCAATATCCATATCTGTAGACATCCAGTCATTGGGGTGAGTCATGCGTTGTTTAGCCGGGATCAGCGAGAGGAGGGCTGCCAAAGGATAAATCGGGAAGGTTTGACCCGCTGGTAGAGACAAATTTTCACCACTGACTTCAAAATAGGCACCTATCGGGTGATGGCAGACCATGCGCTTCCCCGGTTGGCAGGCGACTACCTCCACCCGCAGATCATAGAGTTCAAAAGTATCATCGTCTTCCATCGCCACTATAACCGTAACTCACAGGTAGAAAGAGATACTTAAGATTAGGAGCTCACATTGAGCATGGATTGATATTGTTAAGAACTCCCTTTAGGGTGATTTTTTATACAATAACCTGATTCCTGATGTCAACAGGGTATGGGTTTGAGGATATCTACGCTCATTAAACAATTTCTTCTTGATCGGAAAACTTAGATTGACAGGGCTGCAGTAATCTGCTTAAATAAAATTGTTGCTAAAAGCAGGTTAAGACAAACGATGAAGATTACTGCTGTTATTCCTGCCCGTTATGGTTCGACACGATTTGAAGGAAAACCCCTTGCCGATATTCTCGGCAAGCCGATGATCGAATGGGTTTACGAAGGAGCGCGTCAATCAAAATTAATTGATGAAGTGATAGTGGCTACCGACGACCTGAGAATCTTCGAAGCTGTTCAAGGTTTTGGAGGAAAAGTGGTGATGACCTCTCCAGACCATCCTACCGGAACCGACCGGGTGGCGGAGGTGGCACAAAAACTGAGGTCCGAGATCCTTGTCAATGTCCAGGGAGATGAACCACTGATCAAAGGTTCAATCATTGACAAAGCCATCCGGCCTCTTCTAAGAGACGAAACCCTTCATATCTCCTCTTTGATGACAAGGATCAAAGATATAAAGGATTGGCTGAATCCCCATCAGGTAAAGGTGGTGGTCGACGGAAAGGGATTTGCCCTTTATTTTTCAAGGTCGCCTATCCCATTTCCAAGAGACTTCACGATTGAGCAGATTCTGTCTAATCCTGATATGAGAGGAAGGCTGTTATCAAAAAAACTTTTCAAGCACATCGGCCTCTATGTCTATCGCCGGAGCTTCCTGCTAAAACTCGCCAAGATGAAACCCACACCGCTCGAAAAACTGGAGAAATTGGAACAGCTCCGTGTCCTGGAGAATGGTTATAAGATAAAAGTGGTTCCAGTGGATTATGAGCCCATTGGCGTGGACATCCCCTCAGACCTTCCAAAAGTCATCGCCTCCCTCACCAAATAATGGGGGACCCTATTTCAAGCCGAGGATTTTTCTGGATTCAGAGGGGGTGGCAATCTCTCTTCCGAATTCTTTTGCAATGCGGATGATTCTCTCAACCAACTCAGCGTTTGTCTTGGCCAATACGCCTTTTGAATAGTAGATATTGTCCTCTAAGCCAACGCGAACATGCCCACCCATGGTCACGGCGATCATCGCCATGGGAAGTTGTCCCGTACCGATACCGATCACTGACCAGGTAGAGCCTGTGGGAATGATTTCTGATAGATGGAGAAGCGATTTTGCCGTAGCAGACATACCACCCAACACTCCCAGGACAAATTGAAAATGGAGCGGAGGTTTCAAAAGACCTTTTTCCAGATACCGGGCACAGGTATCAACCATTCCAGCTTCAAATACCTCCAACTCGGGCTTAATCCCTTTGGCTAGTGTCTCTTTGGCCAGGAGTTCTAAAAACTCCGGTGGATTGAGAAAGACATTCTCTCGCATATTGACAGAACCTGCATCAAAAGAGACCAGTTCCGGTTGGAAGGTTAAAGGGACCAGTCTCTCGCGAAATTCGAGATTCCTGCCCGGTATGCCGCTTGTTGTCAGGCAAAGGATGGCATCTGTTTCACCCCGGATACGGTCCACCACTTCCTTAAAGATCTCATAATTCTGGGTCCCCAGCCCGGTCTTCGGATCCCTGACATGGATATGGAGGACCGAAGCCCCTGCCCTCCAGGCCTCGATACCGGACTGAGCGATTTCGGCCGCTGTGATGGGGATATAAGGTGTCTGCTCCCTTGTAATTCGAGAACCTGTAACACCAACACTGATAACCAGTTTTTCCATAAGCTGTGTCCAATCTTTTTTATTCCGCATTCCGCAATCCGAATTCCGAAATGCTTTTAAAGGTCTTCTTCAGAATTTCGATGAGCTCGTCAACCTGATCTTCTTCGATGATCAGCGGAGGACCGACCATCACCATGTCGCCATTGATCCCATCCACAAACCCTGTTCCTGGATAGAGGATAAGGCCATGCTCAAAGGCCAAATCGATCACTCTCTCCGTAAATCGTTCAACCCTTGGGAAAGGTTCTTTTGTCTTCTGATCTTTTACAAATTCGATAGCTGTCATCAATCCCCTGCCCCTCACATCGCCCACAAAACGAAAAACTTTCAGCTCATCTAATCTCTTTAAGAGATAAGCCCCTCTTTTAGCACTCTGCTCTATCAGCTTCTTCTCTTTAATAAACTGGATGACTGCCAACCCAACAGCACAAGCAACCGGATGATGAGAAAAGGTATGACCATGGACAAACCCCCCTGCCCTCTCCTTCACCCGCTCTACGAATTCACTCCTCGTGATCATCGCTGAAAGAGGGAAATAACCACTGCTCATCCCTTTTCCCAAAACCATGATATCCGGAGAAATATCCCAATGCTTAACGGCAAACCACTTTCCAGTCCTACCCATTCCGGTCATCACCTCATCGTCGATCAGAAGAATTCCAAAACGATCGCAGATCTTCCTGATCAACGAGAGATATCCCTCCGGGGGGACAAGGGCTCCAATCGTAGCGCCCCCAATAGGTTCGAGGATGACCGCTGAGATCGTCTCCGGCCCCTCCATCTGGATCACCTGCTCAAGGGTCTTTGCACATTCAAGCTCGCATTGGGGGTAGGAAAGATTGAAGGGACATCGGTAGCAGTAAGGGGGCGGAAAATGTGGGAAGTCGATCAGAAGGGGAAGATAAGGTTTTCTCATCCCGATGCGGCCGGTCAGTGAAAGCGCGCCGAGGGTGTTCCCATGGTAACTGTGCCATCGTGAAATGACCCGCCACCTTTGGGTATGGCCCGATTCTAAAAAATACTGTCTTGCAAATTTGATGGCCGCTTCAATCGACTCGGAGCCACCCGAAAGAAAGTAGATCTTTTCTAAACCATCCGGTAGGATGCCTCCGAGTGTCTCAGCATACTCCTCGATTGACCTTGTAGTGAATTGGGTTCCGTGGACATAACCCACCTGCCCCATCTGCTCAACCATTTTTTGGACGATCTCTTTTTGACCATGTCCGACATTGACAACCAGCGCACCACCCGAGCCGTCAATATAACGCCTTCCTTTCTCATCGTAGAGATAGATCCCCTCTCCTTGGGTAACCAGAGGATAGGTCCGGCTTAATTTTCGATAGAAAACATGTCCTTTAGGATAGGCAAACTCCATTAAAACACCTCCGTAACCAATTCCCGACTCCCAAAGAGAATTGGCGATTAAACATTAACAATGCAAAAAATTGAACCGAAGGGACATGGGTGAACCGTTCGGAAACGCTTCGAGGCGAACCTTCAGACCAATGGGCACTCACGTTTCTAACCCATACTGGAATTCACCTTTGGTGAAGTCCAGCGATTCCCTTAAGACATCTAATTAACCGCCATTCGAAGCGTTGGAGAGCGGTTTACCCATGGCCCTTTATGCAACTTGCAAGTTCACTTAACCCTGTATGTGAAGACCAGGAACTATTCGATCTTTATCTTTTCAGATAAGATTAATGTCTCTCGCTTAAGAGGAGAGGAGACATAGACCAGGTTAACTTCTAACTTGCCAAGAGGCTT
>VGSS01000045.1 GCA_016874935.1 Deltaproteobacteria bacterium
GGAATGGACGAACCTACGGTGTTCCAGTTGTGACGCCAGTCGCAGCGCTGGGTAGCCGTGTTCGGAAGGGATAACCGCTGAAAGCATCTAAGCGGGAAGCCCACCCCAAGATGAGGTATCCCTCCTGGTAGCAATACCGGGATAAGACCCCTTGGAGACTACAAGGTTGATAGGTCAGATGTGTAAGTGCCGAAAGGTATTTAGCAGACTGATACTAATAGGTCGATCGGCTTGACCATAATTGAACTTATAAAAAAAGTGCCTTCATCCATATCATTTTTTTTCGATTCAAATTCTTGGTGACCATGGCGAAGGGGTCACACCCGTTCCCATTCCGAACACGGAAGTTAAGCCCTTCAGCGCCGATGGTACTGCATGGGAAGCTGTGTGGGAGAGTAGGACGTTGCCAGGATTAAAATTTGCCTTCCCGAAAGCGCGAGGCCAAAAAAGCCCATCAGAAATGGTGGGCTTTTTTTGTTTGCTACGGGATGGTATCTAACACGATAGGGTCGGAAGGTTCTCCTTCCCAAACCTTGAAAAGCGACCATAAAGGTTTTGTGAACCAGCCAACTGCCCCTTCCATTGTTATTTTTTGGATACGAACCTACGTAGTTCAACGGATAGAGGTTTCGCTTCAAAGTTTTTCCAGAAGAATCTTCCGGCCCTTTTCTCTGTCTTTAACTGAGGGGTTACTGCGTTGAATAAAAATTTCTTGAAGTTTTCATTTTCCAGGTATATGGTTATTGAAAAACAGGCTCAAAGGAACGGTTATGTTTGAATTAAGCGAGGAACAGAAGCTCATTCAAAAGAGCATCCATCAATTTGCGGAGAAGGAGTTAGCCCCTCAAGCCTCCCATTGGGATGCCACTGAGGAGTTCCCATGGGAAAATGTTAAAAAGATGGCGGAAGTGGGGCTTATTGGTTTACGTCTTCCAAAGATTTATGGTGGCTCGGAATCAGATCTCGTGACAACAGGGATCGCCCTTGAAGAGGTTGCCCGGTTTGACCATAACTGTGCCATCATCCTCTGCGGCTCGAACATCACCGGACGGGTATTACTCTGTGGTTCAGAAAAGATTAAAGCGAAATTTCTCCCCGAGATAGCAAAGGGCAAATATATTCTGGCATTCGGAGCCGCCGAGCCGGACGCTGGCTCTGACTTAAGGGCAATAAAGGCAATTGCGAAGCCTCGGAAAGACGCCTGGATCGTGAGTGGCGAGAAGGCGATGGTTACCTTTGCCGGGGTTGCGCATGGGTTTATTGTCTTAGTTAGAACAGCGATGGGAAGAGAAGAGGGGATCAGCTGCATTTTTATCGAGAGAGACAGACAAGGGATCGATATCCAGAGGCTTCAGGGGTTTGGCTGGAGAGCCTCCCAATGGGGAAACGTTTCTTTCAACGAAGTGAAAGTGCCAATTCAAAACCTTATTGGCGAAAAGTATAATGCTCTATCGATGCTCAAAACCACCGTACAGGAGCAGAGGGCGTTGACAGGTCTCATTGCGCTGGGGACAGCGAGAGAAGCCCTCGACGAAGCAATAAAATATGCAAAGATTCGGAAGGTTTTTGGAAAGCCCTTGGGTAAATTTGAAGGCATCCAGTTCAGGCTGGCGGAGGATCATACCTCGCTTGAGGCAGCAAGGCTTTTATGCTATCAAGCCCTCTCTCTGATTGGAAAAAAATCTTATAATGCCTCTGTCTGGGCGGCCATGGCAAACCTCATCGGAGGAGAGACAGCGTATCGGGTCGTGAACAATGCAATGGATGTGTATGGTGGGTTGGGATATTCAAGAGAACTTCCCTTTGAACGCCACCTGAGGGACGTGAAAGCGATGCAGATCGCTAATGCCACTTTAAAGATAGAGATTGGTAAAGGGCTCTTCGGGAAAGAATTCCTCCCTTACACTTAAACCGGTTCGAGTCATACCCAAACCAATTCTTCATTATTTAATCTCTGGCATCTGAAGGTGCGCCCTTTCATGGGTGATTCCAATCATTGGGACCCAATGGTTCAGAAAAAAAGTACTGTTTTGATCAATAGGGGAGACGGAAGTAATATCGTTTGACAAATCACTTTTGTGGATTTATAAGACTTGTTGTCTCGACCGTTGATGGATTTTTGAGGATAGGATGCGATGGAAAGGATGAATGCGTGATGACCTATAAAGGGCGATCAAACTGTGGAGAGCTTAGCCTGTCTGATGTGGGCCGCGAGGTTGACCTTTCGGGCTGGGTGGATGCGTTGAGGGATCATGGAGATGTCCTTTTCATCCATCTGCGTGACCGAAGCGGTATTTTACAGGTGGTGTTTAGCCCTGGACATACACCTCCGGAGATTTGTGAACGCGCTGCTTCACTCAGAAATGAATTTTGCATTTCCGTTACAGGTCGCGTGGCTAAACGTTTAATGGGAACTGAAAATCCTTTGATCAAGACTGGAGAGATCGAAGTTTTGGCTGTGGCTCTAAGCATGATTAGCAAATCTGAACCTCTTCCTTTTCCCATATCAGAAAAGGCCATGGTCTCTGGAACCGGGACAAAAGTCGGAGACTTGGCGTCAGAAGACCTGAGACTTCAGTACCGCTACTTGGACCTGAGGCGCCCTGCAATGCAGGATCACCTTATCAAAAGGCATCGCATCAATAAATGCGTTCGCGATTTTCTTGACGAGCAGGGTTTTATCGAGGTCGAAACACCGATGCTGACAAAAAGTACCCCTGAAGGAGCTCGAGACTACCTGGTTCCCAGCCGTGTTCATCCAAAGCATTTTTACGCACTGCCTCAGTCGCCCCAGCTCTTCAAACAACTCCTCATGGTCAGCGGATTTGAACGTTATTTTCAGATCGTCCGATGTTTTCGTGATGAAGACCTTCGCCCTAACCGGCAGCCTGAATTCACACAGCTTGATTTGGAAGCCTCTTTCATCGATGAAGAATTCATCTATGAACTGATCGAGGAACTCGTGGTCCAAATGTTTCAAATTGGAGGCGTTACCCTTCCGAGGCCTTTTCCACGCATGACCTATCAGGAGGCCATCGATACCACAGGCTTGGACCGGCCCGATCTCCGTTTTGATTTGAGATTTGCGGATGCGACTGATATTTTCAAGAACACAACTTATGGGATCTTCAAACAGATCCTTCAGCGTGGCGGGTGCATCAAGGGCATTAATGTGAAAGGGCAATCCGAGAAGTTGAGTAAAAATGTTCTCCAGAATGAATACGCGAAAGAGATTGTCCCCAGTTTTGGCGGCAAGGGGATGACATGGATGCGGGTTATTGGGGATCAGTTGGAATCGAACATTGTTCAATTCTTCAGTAAGGAAGAGCAACTCGGAGTGATTGAACGTTTCCAAGCAGAAAACGGGGACGTACTCTTGATGATTGCGGATGCATCTTATGAGGTGGTAACCTCGGTCCTCGGGCAGCTTCGCCTCCACCTTGCAGACAGACTCAATCTTATCCCTCTGGGGGAATACCGGCCACTATGGGTCACTCATTTTCCTCTTTTTGAACCCACCGAGCAAGGGATTACGTCGAGCCATCATCCCTTTACCTCGCCCGATCAAATCAATTTTGATCCCAAGAACCGTAAGGCGCTACTGGAACTCCGTTCGCGCTCCTATGATCTGGTTGTGAACGGTGAAGAACTCGGCGGCGGAAGTATCCGGATCAATGATCGCAGGTTACAACAGAAAATATTTCAGGCCCTTGGAATTTCTGACAGAGAGGTTGAGGAAAAATTCGGTTTTTTCCTGAGGGCCTTTGATTATGGCCCGCCCCCACACGGTGGGATCGCTTTGGGAATGGACCGTGTAATTTCCATGATATTAGGGACGTCATCGATCCGCGAGGTGATCGCGTTTCCGAAAAACAGAAGCGCCTACTGCCCCCTCACTCAGGCGCCCTCTGCCGTTGCCCGTGAACAGCTTGCGGAACTGGGACTGCTGGATCTCGGTGGAACTCAATCCCTTCCCGGCACAGAAGAACAGAGCGATCCGATCGGCACTCTGTCCTGGGTGTCTCGTATCGGAATCGATGATGGGGAAAGACCTTTCATCGCCGCTGCTTTGAAGGAAGCCGTCCGGTTGGCCGGCCTTGTCAATGAAAAGGCAGAAAACGAGGAGCCGCTCTTTTTGCCGGTGAACGTTATAAACCGCACGCGAAAAGGCTCATTTGCACAAACCTCTCCCCTTGCTGGGAATGGCGAACTGTTTAAAAATGCTCCTTTGCTGAAAGGCAATTACTTCAAGGTCCCCAGTATTTTGGAGTAACCGAACTCAGCCGTTAGATAACGGGTTTGACATGTTCGACGAAAACGGATGGTTTGTGAAAAATGGAAAAAGGCCAATGATCTCAGACATCTTTTTTTATATGGATTCATCACCGCCTTTGCTTGCGGAAAGAGGACCGCTTGCGGGAAAAACGATTGCCATTCAATCAAACTTATCTGTTCATGGGTGGCCCACAAATGCGGGTTCAATAGCCCTTGAGCGGTTTGTTGCTCTCGAAGATGCTTCCATTATTGAACGCGTTAAGAAGGCAGGAGCCGTCATTAAAGGAAGCACTTACATGAGTGAGCTGGGATTGGGGTTGGCGGGTGATACAGGGGCCAGCGCCCTGACAGAAAATTGGGTTGATATGGTGATGATGACAGATACGATGGGGGAGCCCCGTGTTTCCGCCTCAACCATGGGTGTCTATGGGTTCAAACCAAGTTATGGCATTGTTTCCCGCTACGGCCTCATTGGGCTTATCCCCTCCATGGAGGGGATTGGAATATTAGCCAAATCGCCTGAAGAGATTGCCTCTCTGATGGAGACAATAGTCGGCAGGGATGATCGCGATTTCTCCATGCCTGAGTGTGAGATGCCCAATTTCAGTCAAGTCCATACCCCACGGGATACGATGGCTACCCTCGGTGTGGTGCCGGAGTGCGTCAAGACATTGGAAACGGACGAGTCTGAAGCTTTCAATGAAGCTCTTTCGACGATAAAAAAAGCCCATTTCAAAATCCGGGAGGTTCACATCGCCGACTTTGATCTATTTCGGACGGTACACAATGTGATCGGCGCTGTTGAGGCATCCTCAAGCAGCGGTAAGTACGATGGAGTTCGTTACGGCCACCGCACAGCTTCTGCAAAGAACTGGAATGAGATGTATATAAAATCCCGCGCTGAGTCATTCGGCTTGCTGATCAAGACATACCTATTTCAGGGCGCTTATTATCAATTCGAGAACTATAATGCCTTCGTGAATGCATGTCGTATCCGTCGTCGTCTAAAAGAGGAAGTGAATGAACTATACAAAAACGTCGATGCGCTCGTTTTCCCGGCGAGGCGACAGAATATGAATGCTTCCAAAGCAAGCACTATTGGCGAAGTCTACGATGCATTCGCCTTGACGCTCTTAGCCAACGTCGCAGGACAACCTTCGGTGGTCATACCGAAATTCATCATCAACGGGAAAACCGATCTTGGACTTCAACTTGTGGGGCCTTGGCTGAATGATGCGCAGTTACTGTCGATCGCTGCCGGCCTTGCCCATTACATCGAAGGAGTTAAATGAAGACGGACTTTGAAGCGGTCATCGGCCTTGAGATTCATGTTCAACTAAATAGCGCCACTAAGATGTTTTGTGATTGTCCCAACAGAACCGGTGACGAACCCAATCAACACATCTGCCCCATCTGCCTCTGGCTACCCGGAGCCATGCCGCAGTTCAGTCACGAGGTGCTTGAAAAGGCGGTGCGAGTGGGTCTGGTATTGAACTGCAATATCCAACAGCAAAGCGCTTTTGACCAAAAGGTATACTATTATCCGGACCTCCCCAAAGGGTATCAACTTTCACAGGCGCATCAGCCGCTGGCAAAGAATGGCTGGCTGGAAATTATTGGCGAGGACGGGCAGTCGAAAAGACTGGGCATCCGAAAAATTCACATGGAAGAAGATGTTGCCAAACTCGTTCACGAATCAGATGGACGGACACCGATCAGCCTGGTCGATTTTAACCGGGCAGGGGTTCCCCTGGTGGAAATTGTGACCGAACCGGATCTTCGCAGTCCCCATGAGGCGATGGAGTTTATCCGTACTCTGAGGACATACATACGCTATGTGGGCAGCTCTGAATGCAGCATGGAGCAGGGATCGTTAAGAGTCGATGCGAACATTTCGATTCGGCCAAAGAGCAGCGATCAGCTCAACACCAAGGTTGAGATTAAAAATATGAACTCAATCCGAAATCTTGGAGATGCCATCACCTACGAGATCGACCGCCAGATTGGAAGCCTGATATCGGGAGACCCCATTGTGATCCACACGCGGCTATGGGATCCAGAAAAACGTGTGACCTCCCCGATGCGCGGTAAATTTGAGGGCCCGTGTGTTCCGGATCCATCAGTGCCGCAGATTGCGATCCCGGATGAATTTCAAAACAAAATGCGATGCCTTCTCCCGGAAATGCCCGATCAAAAGGCCGCCCGCTTCGTCAATCAGTATAAACTTAATTATGAAGAAGCCGTTTTAATGAGTTCAGAGCGTGATCTCTCTGAATATTTTGAAGCGGTCGTGAATCGAAAGGTTCGGCCACGCACGGCGGCCCATTGGATTGCCACGCAGATGGTTCCTGCTTTGAAGGAAAGGAACCAATCATTGACCGACACCCCCGTAACACCTGATCGTCTGGCAAATTTGCTGACTATGGTGGAAGAGGATAAAATCAACGCCAACTCAGCGAAGGAGGTGATGATGCGTCTTTTTGAGACAGATCAGACACCGCAAGCCATTGTCGAGCAATGGGGCTTTAAGCAGATTTCAGAAATCTCGGAGCTCGAGAACCTCGTCGACGAAGTCCTTTCGACTCACTCCTCCGCAGTCAATAATTTCCGAAACGGTCAAGCGAAAGCATTGGGATTCCTGGTCGGCCAGGCCATGCAGGCTTCGCAGGGCAAAGCCAATCCAAAACGCCTGAGAGAAATTCTGACAAAGAAGTTAGGCTAAAAATATCCAATTTATTTCGATTATCACTATGGGAAATTAAGGCGATTTCCACAATGCGGGGACGAAAAAGAAAAAGGGGACGTAGGTTCTAAAACAATTTAAGATATTTCTCTAAATCTCCTACTTCCTCAGAAACAACCAACCGATTGACCGCAGAAGTCGTCACCCCAAGATATCGAGCAACTTCAGCGCCAGGATATCCCATCCTCCCGACCGCTATCTGACAAAAAAGCTTCCTTGCTCTCACCACCCCTCTCTTTCGTATCCCCGATCGCAACTCCCACTCTTCGATCCCTTCTCCTTTAACGATTTTCCTCACCAAGGTTGCCAACTCAGGCACTTTTCGAGATAATCTCAACGTCTCCTTTTCTCTCTCCTTGCTTCAGACATCAGCCTTTGAATAAATTTATCTCCCCCCAATATCCTTTCATCCGAGGTAACCTTCATCCCCTTCCTTCTCAATGACAGCACCTGCGACCATCCCCCTAAACTCCTTATTAACCCTCCCCCCACTAATTCTGGTCTCCTCCCTTGCGATAGCCCTTCTCTCACATATTGCTCATATTTCTTAACCGCCTCTCGCTCTCTCCCAAAATACCCAAAAACCGTACCAATGTCCTGCCACTTCCGCTCCACCCTCCCCATGATGACCGAATGGCCTGACCACCGATATTGATTCAGTTCCTTTAACCCTCCCACTATGCCTGCCCTCACCGGATTGAGGTGAATGTAGCGTGTCAGCTCCAACAGGTAGGGATCGTTCTCACAGATGATCAATTTATATCTGTTCTGGAAAAGATGACCAGTTCTCTTATAGCGCAAGTTAAAATTAACAACATAACCGGTCAGGAGCTTCTTCATACTCCTGGAAATAGACTGACGACCGGTACGGACCAATAAATGGAAGTGGTTGGAAAGGAGGCACCATGCATAGACAATGAGATTCCCTTCTTCGCACTGCTCCGATAGCTGGTTTAGGAAATCCTCCAGGTCCCGGTCAATACGGAATATGTTGGTTCGCTCGATGCCCCGTCCCATCACATGATGTAGTGATCCGGGAGCATCCAGTCTTGGTTGTCTTGCCATACCGAAACCCTATGCCAGGACGTTACCAGGGACGGACGTTACCAGGGACGTTGGTTCAAATGCAACTTGATCCTTGTCCATTTGTCAGCCACTCCTATCGACAACACTATTAACTCCTGGACCCTCCACATCAACTCCCTGTTATGGCATCAGCCCATCTATCATTATGTCATAAACCTCTCGGTGATCTTGACATCTAGGTGTATCCTACTCCTCCCATTCGGCAATGTCAATTTGTGTTTGACCCGGTATCCGCGCTGGTGAGCAGTGGGTAAGATTTTTTCCTTTGCAATGCAAAGTTGTATTTGAACCAACGTCCCCGCTTTATTCTGGCGTCTGAACTTGGTTCAGCATCTCGTTTTGTCCAAAGGGTGAGATCCTGTCACGAAGTGATGAACGAATGTGAATCAACGAGTTCAGGATGACAAGTCTGTAAAATTTCAAATATTTTTGGTTAGGGTTAATGGCGTCCGATAGTTGAGCCTCGAGCCTGAGATTTCTTACGAAGCTGTATATCCACGCCACTGCGGCAATAATGGCAGCAGAGAGAATTGTGGAAACGAGATTCTCGGACACATTACAGAAATTCATGGGGCCTAACGAGTTATTCTGTGGTTTCTGTATATCTCCTCAATCCGTTGGGTGGGGAAGTCGGCGCCCATCCATGAGAAGATCCTCTTTCGCCTTGATTGCCTGGTTTCTTAAACCGCCGGAACCGCATTAATTTTATTATATATCTTGACAAATATTTTTCAACCCTTTATTTTATTTTTCCGTATATCATGTCATTATCAATGTTATCCGCATGAGGGTACCCCATCTCCAGGGCAACTATGACATCCGGACGATTCAGGAACTCCTGGGGCATAGCGATGTCCGGACGACGATGATTTACACCCATACGGTAAAGAGCGTCACCATAAAGGACGCCAGAAGTCCGCTGGATTTTTGATTCATGATTGTCCTTCACCTCCGCTTAAGTGCCATTATCCGCACCTCGATTACTGATAGAAGTCTCAGCCATCCGGCAAAAATTCTCATCCGTAGATTTCAAGAAGTCAACGCTAAACTTGAAAGTCCCTGTATTGACAAATCTTAGCTTTCACATAGTAGAGCCAAAAATCAATATCGTTTCTTTATGCCTTTGTTCTTGAGAAGTTGCTTTAATGTCTCATAGGGCTGGAAGCCAACGGCCTTCTGGTGATTGATTGCAAAGGTCGGAACTGCCGTGACGCCCTGGGCATAACAGTAGTTCCAGTCCGAGTCTACCTCCTCTTTATACCTTCTCGATTTTAGAACCTCTCTTGCCCCTTCTTCGGGAAGCCCTATGGATTTAGACAGGCGAATCAGTTCATCAACTTTACCAATATTTATACCCTCAACGAAATAGGCATTAAAGACGGCTCTGTGGAACTTTTCGCCTACCCCTTTTGATTCTGCCCATTTTGCCAATTCCTGAGCCAGGCGGCTGTTAAACGTCTTTTTTCTTTCCCCAAGGGGCAGGTTGAGTTCACGAGCGACCTTGCGTAAGCGTTCCCGTGCCTTATCAATATCGATATTACGCCCTGCGAAGAGTTCTTCGAGAGTAAGCCCCTCTTCTGGGGTCTCAGGATGGAGCGGGAAGGCGATCCAGCGGATTTGGATATCATACTCTTTCTGCAATCGGTCAATACGCACGGTACCGAAGTAACACCAGGGTCACACATAATCCGAAAAGATTTCTAAGATTTCTTTATTCATCATTTTTCTCCTTTTGGACTCCACATTAATTCTGAGAATTTATCTCTAATACTTTAACAAAATTTTTCCTCCCCGACGTGGGAGGGGATTATTAAGAGAATTTTGAATATCTTTTGTTAAGACTATGGCTGATCTTTGGAGTCTTTGCAACAGACGGAGATGTCTCATCGTTTGAGTATGGACCGATCCAAACGATCTTTATGTTGAATTTATTTCATTCTTGTAGTAGAAGTCTATTTAACGTTTCAAGACTTAGGGGGATAAAATGAAAAAAAACACTGGTAAGAATCAGATGAATCGTAAGAAATTTGAAGAGGTATTCGAAAAACATGGATACAGGGATTATAAATGGATTGACCCAAGGCAAATTGTTGTAGCTCAATGGGCGAGGATGAAATGCACATTCGGATGCAAGAATTATGGGAAATGCGGGACCTGTCCCCCCAATACCCCTTCGGTGGCAGAGGTCAAGGAATTTATCCGGGAATATAAAACCTGTGCTGTTTTTAGGTTTACCAAGAGGGTGGTTCGGCCTGAAGATCGTTTTGCCTGGACAAGGAAAGTTAATTCAAAGCTTTTGAACCTGGAGCGAGAGGTCTTTCTTTCGGGTTACTACAAGGCTTTTCTCCTGTTTATGGATTCCTGTCATCTCTGCAGCTCCTGTCCGGGAATCAAACAATTGTGCAAGCAGCCGAAGATGTCCAGACCTTCTCCGGAATCCATGGCGATCGATGTCTTTGCCACCGTTCAAAAAATAAGTTTCCCCATAGAGGTGCTTTATGACTACAAACAAGAAATGAACCGCTACGCCTTCTTATTTATCGAATAAATCTGACATTCTCTTCATGAAGGAGGAAGATATGGATAAGGATCAATTGGCCGAAATCATACGGCTGAGATTGAAATTGGACGATCAGGAATGGGCGATGATCAAAGAGAACCCAAAGTTTCAGCGCCAATTTCAGAACGCTATTAAAACCTCTGAATACCGTTTGGTGGCTGAGGTGATAGAATCGAAAGGTTGCCATTCAGGGCATATCGTCGGCCAGAAACTGATTTTTGACAGTTCTGGTAATTTGCTTACGAAAGAGAGCCCGGATCGCGTCTGTGCTTTTATGATGCCGAACTTAACTGTTTTGATCAATGCCTTTTTTGAAAACCTGATGAATGGCCGGGACCCTAATGAGGTGATGTTTAACACCACCGGCTGTTTTGACACGGGTCCCCAGTGTGGTGGGTGGGGACACGTGGTTGTGAAAATGACGGCTATACCTAAATCTTGATAAGATGTTGAAATATATAAGGCGTCTGGGTTAGGCATTGATTACCTGCCCGAGGTTGAGCGAGCCGTCAAATCCGTTGTACTTTATACCATTCCACAAATCGTCTGATGCCTTCCTCCATGTTCACCCTTGGTTGATATCCTAGCATTCGGGCCGCCTTGGTGATATTCGCATAAGTGATGGAGACATCCCCCGGCTGAGGTTCCATTGCCTTAATCTTTGCCTTCATGCCGAGGCATCCCTCGATCATCCGGATGAGTTCTTTCAGGGATGTGGTCCGAGACTCCCCGAGGTTATAAATCTCAAAGCCCCTGTGGCGATGAAGAACAGCCATCATCCCATCGATAAGGTCATTGATATAGGTGTAGTCCCTTTTTGAAGAACCATCTCCATACATCGGAATCTCTTTTCCCTGGCCCATCAAGAAGGTAAATTTGTGAATGGCCATCTCCGGCCTCTGCCGGGGCCCGTAAGCCGTGAAGATCCGCAGACAGGCGATATGGATTCCGTAGAGATGATGGTAGGAATAGCAGAGAAGCTCTCCAGCCCGCTTGGTGGCTCCATAAGGAGAGATGGGTTGAATATCGAGGTCTGTTTCAGAAAAGGGAACTCGTTGGCTCTCTCCATAGACCGATGAGGAGGAGGCAAAGATGAAGTTTTTCATCCCAAATTTTTTGCAGACCTCCAGGAGCGTGATCGTTCCCCTTAAGTTCACATCCTCATAGAGAAGGGGATCAGCGATGGAAGGCCTTACCCCGGCTCTTGCAGCAAGATGGAAGACAGCATCGATCCGATTCCTTTTGAACAAGTCTGTGAGATAGTCACGATTCCGTATATCGCCTGTGAGCATTGTGAAGGGTCCGGGATATTTCTTGCTGATCTCCCCGACATTTCTGATTTTCAGATTTGGATCGTAATAGCTGTCGAAGTTGTCGAGGCAGATCACAGAATGCCCTTCCGCAAGTAGCCTTTCGCAAAGATGAGAGCCGATGAAGCCTGCCCCGCCCGTGACCAGGATCGCCTTCATCATTCTCCTTTCAATTTTAGAGGATACTTCACCATCAAGGCGAGGCCAGAGGCGATCAGGGGCAGGATTAAGATCGTCTTCATCGCCACGGGCACGCCCCAATGATCTGCAATTGTTCCGAGAAGGGTGACGCCGATTCCCCCTGCGCTCATGGTAAATCCGACCATCATCCCCGAAGCCATTCCCAAATGCTGGGGAAGGACCGCCTGGCCCATCACCGTTGTGAGGGCAAAGGATGAGATTAAGACCATTCCTGCAATTCCGAGAAGGATAAAAGAGATAAATCCGCTGCTGTAATAGAAAAGAAGAAGAAGAGGAAAGGATAGGAGCAAAGAGATCTGTAAAAAATTCTTGTGACCCCATCGGTCCGCCAGTGGTGCGCCGATCAGTGTTCCCACAGCCCCTGAGATGAGAAAGGTTGAGACAAGTTTTCCTGCATAGAGCGGGTTTCCTTTGAGATAATTGATGTAATAAAAGGGAATATAAGTTGCCATCCCGAACTGAACCCATGCCCGAACTGTGGCAACGCTTACGAGAAGAAAGAAAGTTCGCTTTTGCTCTTTTGTTAGAGGCCTTCTCTTTTCATTCTTGGCCTCCGTGTGAGCTGTCTTCACAGGAGAGGTGATCGTTGAGAAATTGAGAAGTAAAACGGCCCCTATCAGAATTCCCGGCACGACCATGCCAAGGGTTCCCTGAAGACCCAGGTAGGTGACAAGGAAGAGCGCCCAGACCGGACCGAGGGCAATGCCCAGGTTTCCACCGACTGCGAAGATGGACATGCCCGTTGCCTTTTCCTCGCCCGTAAAAAAGTGGGCTGTTTTGAACCCTTCCGGGTGAAAGATCGCAATCCCGATGCCGCTCACAATAACGCATGCGAGAAGGAGGAAGTAGTTAGGACTGAAGCCGGAGGCCGAAATGCCCATGCAGGCGATGAGGGGGGCCAGAGGGAGGAGCCATCCGATTGGTCTCCGATCCGAGAGGTGCCCGAAGACGGGCTGAATGATGGAGGAGGTCAGGTTTGCAGAAAGAAGAACCGTGCCTGCCATCGTATAGGAGAGGTTCAGCGCCTCTTTGAAAAAGGGGAGAAGGGCGGGAAGGGCCCCCTGATTCAAGTCGGTGACGAAATGGGCGGTGCTGAGAAGGCCCAGCGCCTTCTTGTTTATCTTCATCATGATTCCTTTATCATTATTGATTGGAATTCGGTTTGTCAAATAGTATTTAAGAGGTCTCTGAAAAAGTGCAGAAATCTCTGAAAAATCTGCGGAATCCTTTTTTGAAACCCTGCCTGCGGCAGGCAGGTGCATCATCAGAGAGCGAAAAGTAATTTTTCAGAGGTCTCTTGAAAGCGATTAGACATTTGAAGAATTTTTGGCTATGATAATGTAACGATTTAGGAAAAGGGATTCGATGAAGATCGCAATTTCGGGAAAGGGCGGGGTTGGGAAGACGACGCTTGCAGGCGTGATGGCCCGAATTTTAGCCGCAAAGGGGAAGAAGGTTCTCGCCATCGACGCAGACCCGGATTCCAACCTGGCTTCTGCCATCGGCCTCCCAAAGGAGTCTTTGGATAAACTTTCTCCGATTGCTTCCATGACCACTCTGATCGAAGAGAGGACCGGATCGAAAAAGGGGACCTTTGGCTCGATGTTTAAACTCAATCCCAAAGTGGATGACATTCCCGATGATCTGGGGGTGACCCATCAGGGCGTCAAACTCCTCCTTTTAGGCTCCATTCCACAGGGAGGCGGAGGTTGTTTCTGCCCTGAAAATGTGCTTCTGAAGAGTCTGGTCCGCCATGTTCTCATTCTGAGAGACGAGGCGCTCATCATCGATATGGAAGCAGGACTCGAGCATCTGGGAAGGGGAAGCACAGGCCATGTGGATGGACTCATCATCGTGGTCGAACCCGGACAGAGGGCCATCCAAACAGCCAGACAGATTAGAAAATTGGGAGAGGATCTAAAGATCAAAAATATGATGATCGTCGGCAATAAGGTCAATTCCGAAGAGGACCGAAAGGTGATCGAGGAGAGCCTTTCCGATTTTCCGGTCCTAGGGCACATGAGTTTTAATCCGAAAATCCTTCAGGCAGATCGGGAAGGAAAGTCTCCCTATGACATTGACGATAAGATCCGAGAGGAGGTTCAGGCCATCCTCAAGGAATTGGAGAAGAGAATATAAAAATAACCAAACTCCAAGCACCAATAACCAAATAATAACCAAATCCCAATGACCAAAATGATTTAAATGGCGACTTTGGATTGGTTATTTGAACATTGGGTATTGGAAATTATTTGGAGCTTGGAATTTGATAATTGGAATTTGGTTTGTTTATGATCCGCACTATCTTCGTTTGGTCTTCTATTGTGATTGCCACCCTGGTCCTGGGGGTTTTAACCTTACTCAGCTACCCTTTGGACCGAAAGGGGAGAGTAGGCCACTATTGTGCGCGGTTCTGGGGCAGGATCGCCCTGCTCGCCAATCGGGTCAAGGTGAAAGTCGAGGGGTTGGAGAATATCAAAGGAAAGGGTCCTTTTATCTTTATGTCGAACCACCAGGGAAGTTATGATATTTTTGTCCTCCTCGGCCATCTTCCCTTCCAATTTAAATGGCTGGTGAAAAAGGAGCTTTTCTCCATCCCCTTCTTCGGCTGGGCAATGAGTGCGGCAGGCTATATCAGCATCGACCGGCAGGGAACGCGGGAGGCGACGGTGGAGTCGATGAATAAAGCCGCTCAAAAGATCCGGGAAGGGATGTCCGTTGTCATCTTCCCGGAAGGGTCGAGGAGCCCGGACGGTTCGATCCAACTCTTTAAAAAAGGGGGGTTTATCTTGGCCATGAAATCGAAAGTCCCAATCATTCCCATTTCGCTTGCCGGTAGCCGGGAGATCATGTCGAAAGACCGGTTGACCGCTTCCTCCGGAGAGATCCGGATAAAGATTGGGGACCCCATTGAGACGGAGCCTTATTCAGTAAAAGACAGACCGGTTTTGATGGAGAAGGTGAGTGAAACGATTTCAAAAAATTTTGAGTTGATCTCCAAGGGATGAAATGGGGGGGCTGTGATCGAGGATTCCATCAAAGAGAAGTTGAAACGGGAGATCATCGGGATTTTACTAGTCGCCATAGCGGTCTTCCTCTTCCTCAGCCTGATCTCATACGATTCCGCAGATCCATCCTTCTTTTCCTACTCCTCTCAAAAAGTGAAAGTGATTGGTAACTGGATGGGAATTGTCGGAGCCTATGTCTCGGGCCTTCTCTTCCAGGGGGTCGGATTTCCCGCCTTTCTCATCCCCTTTGTCCTCGGCTTCTATGCCTTCGGCTTTATCCTTCGCTGGGAGTGGAAGTATCCGCTGGTCAAATTGGGAGGCTGGGCAATCATCCTCCTGACCACTTCATCCCTCTTCAGTTTGTGGATGAAACCCCTCCGGATTTACACGCAGGACCTCCTGGTGGGAGGATTTATCGGGGAGATCCTTTCCAGAAACCTGGTCCGATATTTTAACCTTCCAGGAGCCACGGTCCTCTTTATCGTGATTTTGGTCCTGGGTTTCGTTTTGGGCACAGGGATCTCCTTTATTGGGGTCCTCCGTCGTCTGGTCAACGGGATGGCTAAACTCATCGATAAGATAAGCACGATGAAGATGGTCAGAAGGGAGCAGACTGAGAGGGCAAAGAAGTTAGTGAAACGGAAGCAGGAGAAAGGCGAGGCGAGAGATGAACTGAGGGAAGCTCCTCCGGTTGTGGTCGTTGACAGAACAACGCCTTCAAAGAAACGGGAGGAGATTATCGAGCAGGAAGCCTTTGAATTTGCAGTGCCCGGGAAGGAGTTTCAACTCCCCCCTACCTCCCTTCTTGAAGCTGAGACAGAGAAGAGACAGAAGATCGACCGGGACAGTCTGGTGATGAACTCCCGCATCCTGGAGAAAAAGCTTCTGGATTATGGGGTTGAGGGGCGGGTCGTGGAGGTGAGACCTGGTCCGGTTATCACGGTCTATGAGTTTGAACCTGCTCCCGGGGTGAAGGTCAGCCGGATCGTCAACCTCGCAGATGATCTGGCACTGGCTCTAAGTGCAATGACCATTCGGATTGTGGCCCCCATTCCGGGGAAATCGGTGGTTGGAATTGAAGTTCCCAATGCGGTCAGGGAAACGGTTTATCTCAAGGAGATCATCGATTCCGATCCGTTCAGGAACTCGAAATCGAAGCTCTCCTTTGGAATCGGAAAAGATATTTCTGGAGAACCCTTTGTCTTTGATCTAGCCAGAATGCCCCATCTCCTGGTGGCAGGGTCAACCGGGTCCGGCAAGAGCGTCTCCGTCAATTCGATGATCAGCAGCATCCTCTTCAAAGCCACTCCGGAAGAGGTCCGCTTCCTCATGATCGATCCCAAGATGCTGGAGCTCTCCGATTATGAAGGCATCCCCCATCTCCTCCTCCCTGTTGTCACCAACCCAAAGAAGGCGGCCATTGCCCTCAAGTGGCTGGTTGATGAGATGGAGCGGAGATATACGATCCTGGCTGAGAAGGCGGTCAGAAATATCGAACATTATCATCAGAAAATAGACAAGGAATTGAAGGAGAAGGGAAGGGTCTATAAACGAAGAGGGGATACTCTGGAGGGAGATGAAAATAAGGCAGAAGAAAGGGTGGAGAGGCTTCCCTATATCGTCGTGGTAATCGATGAACTGGCTGACCTGATGATGATCTCTTCGAAGGAGGTGGAGGAGTCGATCACCCGGCTTGCCCAGATGGCGAGAGCGGTAGGCATCCATCTTATTTTGGCCACCCAGAGGCCCTCGGTCGATGTGCTCACCGGCCTCATCAAGGCCAATTTCCCCGCACGGATCTCTTTCCAGGTCACTTCAAAGGTCGATTCGAGGACGATTCTGGACACCATCGGCGCGGAACATCTTCTGGGGTCGGGGGATATGCTCTTTCTTCCTCCGGGCAGCGCAAAATTGATACGCATCCACGGCGCCTTCATCTCCAGTACGGAAACCAAGCGGGTAGTCGAATTTCTGAAAAAACAGGGAAAACCTTCCTATGAAACCTCGATCCTCACGGAGGTGAAGAAAGATAGAGAGGCAACAGGAGAGGGGGATGAGTATGACGAGAAGTATGATGAAGCTCTTGCCTTTGTGGCCGAAACCGGCCAGGCTTCGATCTCCCTCATCCAGAGAAGATTTCGAATCGGTTATAACCGGGCGGCCCGCATCATCGAAAAGATGGAGGAGGAGGGGGTAGTGGGGCCTTCAGACGGGGTCAAGCCGCGGGAGGTCCTGGTAAAAAAGATTGAACCTTAAACCATAAACAATGAACCATGGACGATGGACAATGACAGATGAGCAATGAGCAGTTTGTAGTTCAGGGCTTATCGTTCATCGCCATAACCTTTGAAAACGAGAGGTTGACGAAGATGAAAAAAATATTTCCATTGATCTTTTTGACATTTCTATTTCATCTGATCTTTATTTCCATGGCCTTTGGCCAAGCCGGCCAAGCTGTTTTAAACGAAATCCAGAATCAATATGAAAAGACGGCTGATTTTGAAGCCAATTTTGCCCAGGAATATATCGGGAAGGTGATGCGGCAGTCGCAGAAAGGGGAGGGAAAGCTCTTTTTTAAAAAGAAGGGGATGATGCGCTGGGACTATCGCGTTCCAAACCAGAAAATCATCTCGGACGGACAGACCCTATGGTTCTATCAGCCCGAGGAGAATCAGGTTTTAATCTCCCATGCCGATAAGATGATCAAAGAGTTTGGATTTCTGGTCGGAGAGGGAGATCTGAGACGAGATTTCAAACTTATCAATATCAACGAATCCCCTCCCCAGAAGGAAGATCATATCGTCATAGAAATGGCTCCAAAGGAATCCCATCCGGCCGTATCGAGGTTGGCATTGACCGTCGATAAGAAGACTTATTTTGTGATTCAGGTGGATGTTTTCGACGGTCTGGGAAATGTGACGAGAACCCGCTTTACCGATATCAAGACGAATACAAACCTCTCCAGTTCCTTCTTCCAGTTTAAAATTCCACCTGGCACTGAGATCATTCGGATGCAGGACTCCATTTCTCCGGGCGGAAAGAGACTCAAATAGTCTGGTCAGGATATGATTAGAGAGCGCTTTAAACTCGAAGCACGAAATTCCTGCTTTCGCCGAAGCGGCTTCGCGCAGGCAGGCGAAGTTCGAAACAAATTCTAATCACCGAAATACAAAATTTGAAACAAAGGATTAAGACAAAGGTTCATAATTTTGACCATTTGGATTTTGAAATTGTTTCGTGGGTTCGGATTTTTTAGGGGAGATAAGCATCGAATATTGAAAATTTCAGAATGATTCGACATAATTTAATAAATCCCTTTACAGAAAGGTGGAAAATGAAGCCATTTTTCCTGTTATTCCTCTTAACGTTTGCTTTTTTGTTGTACACCCCTTTCACTTCTTCCACTGCTGGACCATTAAAGAAGCCCCTTTCCTTTCAGCATATAACACAGAAAGAAGGGCTGTCGAGCAATATGGTCTTTTCAATTGCCATTCAGGGAGAAGAAGTGTGGTTTGGCACCTATGAAGGTGGAGCGACTCTCTATGACAGGTCGAAAAAGGTTTATAAACATTATACGACGAAAGGCGAACCTGCGATCAAGGTGGACGATGGAGACAGCATTCGTTGGAAGAACCACCTTGCCTACAACCATGTATCCGTCATCGTTCCGGATACGGACCGGATCTGGTTTGGAACCTATTTTTACGGATTTGGAGGTGGAGGGATATCTTACTACCATCCCCAGAAAAGCCCTCAGTGGAAAACATTTAACACCAATGACGGCCGGGCAAAAAAGGTCAATGCGATTGGTGTAGATGGAGAACTTCTCTGGGTGGGCTCCGAAAAAGGCCTCTCCCTCCTCGACAAGAAGACCGAGGGATGGAAAAGGTTCTATTCCACACAGGATGGTCTGTCCGGAAATTTTGTTAACTCCATTTTGATTGATCCCGATTTCATCTGGATGGCTACGAGCGGTGGGATCAGCCGACTCCAGAAAGCAAAGAGGGTATGGAAAAACTATTCGGAGAAAGAAGGGTTAACGGAGGTCGAGATCAAAGCCCTGGTGAAGGTTGGGCAGCGGATCTGGGCAGGTGGAATCGGAGGCGCTCTCTTTGAGTATGATTCTGTCTCAGACCGATGGAAGAAGCTGGAGCCCACCGATTCTTTGAAGAATGGGGGGATCCAATCCATCGCAGTGACCAAGGAGAAGGTCATTGTCAGCAGGGATAACGGAGTGAGCCTCTATGACCTTCCCAGCGGACACTGGGAGTTTTTGACCACAGCGGATGGGCTCCTGAGCAACAACATCTTCTATGCCGCAGAGGATAAGAATAGCATCTGGTTCGGAACGGATAAGGGAGCTTCGAGACTGATGTTAAACCCATAAAATTGCAGATTTCGGAATTCGGATTGCGGAGTCGAAAAAAAAATCCAACAACCCGAAGAGGAGGAAACCATTTCGATGGATCAATCTTTAGGCAAAAAACTGACACGGAGACAGTTCATTAAAGGGGCGGCGGCTGTGACCGCAGCCCCTTTGATCATGGAGACGCTCCCTTTTTATGGAACACTTGCCCATGCTTCAGGTGAGGCTGATCTCGTGATTGCCAAAAACGGGAGTCCTTCCCAACTTCTCCAGGCCGCTATGACCCCCTTGGGAGGGATGGGCCGATTTGTAAAGAAGGGGCAGAGGGTCGTGATCAAGGCGAACATCGCCTGGGCCAGAACCCCGGAGCAGGCCTGCACCAATAACCCGGACCTGCTTTTCTCGCTGGTCAAGATGTGTTATGAGGCAGGGGCAAAACGGGTCGCGGTCTGGGATCATACCTGTGATAATTACCAATTTGCCTTTGCCCGCTCTGGATTGAAAGAAGCTGGGCAGAAGGCAGGAGCGGATGTGCTTTCCGGCCATGGCAGGAATGTCTACAAACAGGTTGAAATTCCAAGAGCGAAGAAGCTGAAGACGGCGGAGATTCTCAGGGATGTACTGGAGACAGATGTCTTCATCAATTTTCCTATCCCCAAACAGCATTTTGCAACGGAACTGACACTTGGGCTGAAGAATCTCATGGGTATTGCCTGGGACATGGAGATCATGCACAAGATTGACCTCCATCAATGCATCGCCGACATCAATACCCTCCGTAAGCCGGACCTGGTAGTGGTGGATGCCATACGAATTCTTACGACGAATGGTCCCAAAGGTCCGGGCAAGACAGAGGACCCCAATCAGGTAATGGTTTCCACGGATATCGTCTCAGTGGATGCTTATTCAGTGGCGCTGTTTAAAAATCCGAAAACCGGAAAACCTTTTAAACCGGAGGAGGTGAGGTTTGTTAAACTGGCTTCTGAGTTAGGGTTGGGCGAGATTGATCTTGCCAAGATTCGAGTTAAGAAAGTTAGCGCAACATGATCAAGACCATCCCTTTCTTAAGAAGGACGGCACAGGTCCTTTCCTTTCTCTTTCTTCTCTATCTCGTCATCAAGACCGCCTTCCCTCTTGAGATAAAGATCCCGGTTGACCTCTACCTCCGTCTTGATCCGTTTGTCGCCATCATTTCAACCCTTGCACACAAAGGGATTATCGAGAGGATGCTTCCTGCCTTCGGGGTGCTTCTCCTTGTTATCATCTTCGGGAACTTCTTCTGCGGGTGGTTCTGCCCCATGGGGGCGGTCATCGACTTCTTCGATCGGCTTCTCTTCCGGGAAAAGAAGCGAGCCAAAGCGTTCGACGATCAACCGCTCCGAAGGTTCCGCTACGGGGTTTTTATCTTCTCTATCATTGCTGGTCTCATGGCGTTTCAGGTGATGTATCTTCTTGATCCGATCAGTTTGCTTACGAGGACCCTGATTATCTCTTTTTATCCACCTGCGATCTATATCTTTAATCATCTTGTCCCGCAGGTTCAAAGCCTTCTTCCAAAGAATCCTTTCTCCATATTGAATATCCCCTTGCCTGTCTTCAAGGTCAATCTCTTCATTTTTATCTTTTTCATGGGCATATTGGCCCTTGGAGTGATCCGCAAGAGGTTTTGGTGCCGTTACCTCTGCCCATTGGGGACACTCTTTTCGATCACCTCCCGTCTCCGGATTCTCAAACGATCCGTCACCGATGATTGCACTGACTGTCAGAAGTGCGTGAAGGAGTGCCCTGTGGGAGCCATTCCCGAGAAGGCTCCCCAGAACTGCCGCCAGCAGGACTGTGTCTCCTGCTTTAAATGTCTCGAATGCCCACCTCAAGCCGTCTCCTTTAACTTCGGCATTCCTGCCTGGAAAACCGTCGATGGAGTCAACCTTTCAAGGAGGTATGTCCTGGGATCCTTCGCCTTCGGCTGTGTTTCCGCACTGATGATCAAAACTAATCCGCTCCAGTCGGAGAGTGGTTTAAAAAATAATCGGCTGGTCCGTCCTCCCGGAGCCTTGCCGGAAGAAGAGTTTGTGGCCGTCTGCACAGGTTGCGGGGAGTGCCTGAAAGTCTGTCCCAACAATGCCCTTCAATCGACATTTTTGGAAGCAGGTTTGGCAGGGCTTTATACGCCCAGGCTGGTTTCCCGGATCGGATATTGTGAGGAGTTCTGCAATTTTTGCGGAAGGGTCTGTCCCACCGAAGCGATTCGACCTCTCTCCATTGAGGAGAAACGCCTCATTCAGATCGGGGTGGCTCATATCGATAAGAACCGATGCATTGCCTATGACACGGAGAAAATCTGTCTCGTCTGTAATGAGCAGTGTTCCTATCACGCCATCGTGGGTGACGAGAAGAAACGGCCTATCGTGAAAGAGGAGAAGTGCACGGGATGCGGCATCTGCGAGAACAAATGCCCGGTGGATGGAGAGTCCGCGATCATCGTCTATTCCTCAGGTGTTCAGAAAAAACTCAAACCCGAAAACTCCAACAACAAATCCGGTTAAGGATATGTAGCGTCGGCATTCCTGCCTGCCGGTAGTCAGATATTGCCGACGGATTTCCATCTCAAAATCACCAATCCTCTCCCATCCAAAAAACAATTGACATATTTTTTAATTGTGATAATTTCTCTCCCAATAATATGTATCACTTTGCTTATTGATTATTCAATCTTCGAAGGAATTTTTATGGCAAAACCAAAGTTCTTGTTCCAAGGTATCAGGCAATCCAACGATCACGAGACTGCGATACGGACACTTCTTGAGATAGAAAATCTATCAAAAATGATATTTGGTGTCGCATTCGTTAGGGAAAACGGTGTCAAGCAAATAAGCGATTTTATAAAGAAACACAATCGACGAACCATCATCTATGCTGGCATCCGCAACGGAATCACATCTGCACAAGGTTTGCTTGCTCTCCTCGATCTGAAAGTGAAGATCTATTCAGTTGACACAGGCTCCACATCAACAATATTCCACCCCAAAGCATATATATCATTCAATCGTGATGAGGGGAGAGTTATAATTGGAAGTGCGAATCTTACTCTATCTGGCCTCAACGAGAATATTGAAGCGAGCACTATACTAACAATAGATAGACAAAACAATACGGACGAACAGTTTTTGACCGATTTAGTTTCGTCTATTACATCTTTGCAGGATAGTTTTCCTGAGCACGTCGTGGAAGTGCGAAAAAAAAAGGATGTCGTTCGTTTGCTTAATCAGGGCAGAATAGAGGACGAGAGAATAGAACATCCACATTGGGGT
>VGSS01000046.1 GCA_016874935.1 Deltaproteobacteria bacterium
CATGTTTTTCTGAACCAGGTTTTTCCATCCGGGATATCGTTTAGGTCGTATCCAAGCAGCTCTTTAAATTTGGGGTTAATATATTTGAATAGGCCATCCTTGTCGATCATCGCCATTCCAAAAGGAGTGCTTTCCGATAAAGACAGGAATCTTTCCCTCTCGGCGCGCAGAGTCTCCTCTGCCCTTTTACGCTCACTATTATCTCTGGCCCAGACCTGTAGACCTGGTTCTCCTAAAAAACGGATCACTTTAGGTTGGATCTCTCCCCAAAATGACGAGCCATCTTTACGAAGAAATTTTACCTCATAGGGAGAGGGGATTGACTCTCCTCGCATCCGAGCCTGCGCCCTCTCTCGTATGAGCGCTTGATACTCAGGATGATAGACGAGCCAGTGGTCCAGACCTTCCAATTTGCCTTCTTCATAGCCAAGCATCTCATACAGGCGGCGATTGGCAAAGACAATCTTCGGGCCTTTCCGGATATAAATTCCATCAAAACTCTCTTCGACCAGGGTCCGGTAACGTTCTTCGTTCAAGGCAAGGGCTTCTTCTGCCAGTTTACGCTCGATAAAAAGCTGTGCATTGGCAATGGCACCGGCAATCTGATGACTCACCTCTTCGGCAAGTCTCAGATCCTTCTCACGATAAGCATTAGGCTTCGTCGAATGAAAATGAAGCGTTCCAACCACTTCATCTTTTGAGATCAACGGGAGTGCCATCAGCGAACGAATTCCAGCTTGAAAAGTCATTAAGAGTCCGGGGAGCCTATCAGTCACCTTCTTCGGGTCTTCTGCCTGGATAACCACGCTCTTCCGAGTACGCACGACCTCTCCTACAAGGGTGCCGACCAAGAGGATGACCGTCCCTTTCAAGCGGTTTTTTACATCAACACCTGTCACATAGGCAACGGTGAATGTTTCGCCTTCATGATTGATTGTGTTGATTGCAATCCTGTCAAAAGGGACAAGTTTTTTTACTTCTTCGGCGAAGTGCTCGTATATCTCCTCTATGTTGAGTGTGGAGCTTACGATTCGCCCGATCTTAGCTATGATCGCATTCTCTATGGCCAGCCGTTTTGCCGTTTCCTCACTCCGCCGCAACGTCGCTTCCACTTTCTTGCGCTTGGTGATATCCCGTACAGTCCCTCTAAACCCTACCGGGTGACCTGAGGAATCTTTTTGTAACGAAAAAAATGTTTGAACGGTTCTTTGGCTTCCGTCTTTTCTGATAATCTTCCAATCAAATCCTCTAGGGGGTTTCCCTGTTCTGTAGACCTGGTTAAAAACCTGAAACAGTCTCTTTGCGCTCTCTGGATCTGTATACTGCCGGTTATTCATGCCCATCAATTCCTCTTTGGAGTAGCCTAAGAATCGGCACAGGGAATCGTTAAAAAAGGTAAAGTTGCCGGCAAGGTCTACCTCGTAATAACCCTCTTGGATGTTCTCAAGGATGGTTCGATACTTCTCCTGCTCCTGCCGCAGCGTCTCTTCGGCCTGTTTGTGCTGAGTTTCCAGTTTTTCTAACTCAGCAATCCTTTGACGCAGTTCTGCTACTTCATCGATGAGTTGTTTTTTTGTTTTATCTTTCGCTTTCGTTCTATTCATATAACCACGAATTGATATTCGCTACCCTAATCCAGCGGGTGCCCTTCCACAACATACATACGGCAAAATATTAATTTTATTACATAAATTATGCAAATTATGCAATTTTGGTGCCTTGCTATATATTATTAAATGCTTGTTGATTTAGCTCACAATAAAATGTCGCAATGTCATGATATTTCTACAGAATCATGAGTACCGTTTTACGGAGATATGTCAAGCAATTTATTTATATATTTCAGAGAGATACTTGATTCTTTATGAGTTAAATAAATAGGCATTTTATATTGATCTCATGATTTAACTATTTAAATTGAATAAGATTTTGTGGCGGATCAAAAACACCAACGGCGGACAAGAAGTGACATTTTTTGTCAATTCTGACTGTATAACTATTCTTCATATTAGAGAACGGGCGGGAACCCGGGGTGTCTTTTACAAGCAAACGCTAAGACAAGAATACCATCAATTTCTATGACCTCGTGTAAGAAATCATACAAGGGATATTGGGATAGGCGCCCCAAACTCACTTGCAGGTTTCACTAAAGGTTTCAAAAAGTCTTTGTGATGGCGCTTTACATTGATCAGAAACTTGATCGTATGGCGAAACAACCTATTGAACATTGAGAATATCAGCCAAATCTTTTTGTAACATTTCTCTTTTAAGTGCTTACTCCGTCCTCTTCAGGACTCATTCAGCCAACTTGAGGCTTTTCAACAAAGGCATCCCTCAGGAGTTTGCTCTGTCTTAAGAAGGCCTGGCGGGGATTCTTTGTCACCTTCATCAAAGAGATCTCCTGCGTGATGAGCCTTGTCACATTGAGAAGGTAGGTCTCCGGTTTTTTCGCCTCCCGCTGGTAGAGGGGGTGCTGTCGATTGATATAGATCACCGTTCCCTCTGTGAAGCATTCCTGCCCTTCTTCTCCGAAATCGTCGAGACAGACAGAGACCCCTGTCTCCCCAAACTTCGTCCTCTGAACAACGGCATTGGGAGTAAGCCTCTTCACCTTGGGTGATTTCTTTCTCACTTTCTTCTCTGGAATAGGTGAGCCTTCCTCTTCAACCTCCTTGCCTTCTTCTGAAGCTTGAACCTCCTCTCCCTCTTTTCGTTCCGACTTCTTGGATACCACCCCTGCCCCTCCCATACCTTCCCCTTCCCCTGCCATTGGGATCGCGCCAAAAGGAGAGAGGTCGGGATTTAAGACAAGCGCTCTATGGATTCTTTGCAATGCCTCTTTCAGCGCTTTGCCGGCCTTCTGTTTCTCTTTCCGGCCTGCCAACCTATTGAGAATATCATCCACCTCCCGGATGACCTTCTCCATCACCCTTTGAAAAGCCTGGTACTGGGGGGTGTCAAGGATGAATCCCGAACGGTCTGTGGTAACCTGAAGAAAATCGGCATAGACCTCCCCCCGAATCCTTGAAACAACCTTTCCCCTGCGCTCCAGGCCAAACAGTTCCCTTTTAATCGTGACCTGCTTCACCTTAACTTCGATCCCTAATTCCGCAGGAGAGGCCGTAGATGAAGGCAGGACAATAATCTCTCCATGGACAGGACCGAATTCAGTGCCTTCGAGAAAAGGAATTCGGTGTCCACTCAGGCTTCGCGGGGTAATCCTCATTCCATTCAGTCTGACAACAAAATTGGCCACCTTCAAAGGAGTCCCCTCCACAATCCTCCGGATGACCTCTTCAGGATCAAACTCCCTGGTTAGTCTGAGAAGGGTGACGGTGGTTCCATCTCCTCCATCCCTGTCAGGAGAAAAAACCTGAAGAGGCAAGTTCCATTGGCCTCCCTCCTTTTCCCATTCCTTTTTGTCAAAGGTTACCTTAGCCGCAAAGTCACCCTTCTGGGTATAGACCTCAAAACATTCACAGGCGGAGAGAGAGGCAAATTTCCCTATACCGAACTGTCCGATCAGATCTCGATGGAATATTGGGGATTTCGATTTGACCGTCTTTTCCGGTGAACCGATATTGAAGTATTGTTTCAACCCTTTCCGATCCATTCCTGCGCCATTGTCTCTGACCTCAATCAACTCATCGGTCATTTTAACATCGACCTCTGTGGCGTCGGCATCATAGGCATTATTGACCAGCTCCCGGATGAGCTCAATGCTTTCCGAATAGAGCCTTTCTCCAATGGTGATCAGATGGCTTTTATCGACGGGAACAGGAAGGTATTCCATGGATTTTTACTATGGGCATGAGAAGAACTGCTCCTTAGGAGGCATCTCTTTTTACTCTTCCTCCGTGGAGTTCTGTGCTGTTTCGGTGCTCATTCAGGTCTTTGCGGATCTCCCCTACATCTATTTTCAGGGTTGCTACATCTGTTTTCAGGACTGACACATCTGTTTTTAGGACTGACACATCTGTTTTCAGGACTGACACATCTGTTTTTATCGACAGGACTTCAGTTTCTAACCTTTGAAACCGTTCCTCTTCTGCCTGCTCGTGACGGTCGAGCCTTTCCGTCACCATATTAAAAGCTTCGATGACCGTATCAAACTTTTCCTTGACATCTTCTAAAACAATTTTCAGTTCATCCGACATGGTGGCCTCTCATTACTGAGTTGATCCTACCCTAAATCTTTTTAACCTTCCTGTCAACTCTAAAATCTCATCGGTGTTCATCCGACAAAAAAGGGGAAGGCTATTCACCTAACCCCTTAAAATTCTTTGGTGGTCCCAACGGGATTCGAACCCGTGTTACCGACGTGAGAGGCCGGTGTCCTAACCACTAGACGATGGGACCCTCTTTTAACTCAAATTCCAATAACCAAATTCCAAATAAATTTGAATAACCAATGTCAAAATAATCAACCCCCTCACCCTTCCCATTGTGACACAGTCTCCAAGGGGAGAGGGATGGTGGGATTATGGTCATTGGTGTTTGGTTCTTGGTGTTTGATTATTTTAATTTCTAGTTCAAATTAACTCACAACCCTTCAAAAATCAAGCAAAAATTGAAAAGAGACCGATTTTTTCTTATAATCCCAATAAAGGCAAATCCCCATGATTCCGCTTCGAGATGCCATTCGATCAAAGACTTTCCCTGTCGTCAATGTCCTTATCATTGTCGCTAATGGTCTTGCCTTTCTCTGGCAACTCTCTCTCGGTCACGAACTGAAAGAGGCATTTCTTCTCTATGGAATTGTGCCCATTCGTTACTCCGATCCTGGCCTCTCCGCACAATTCACGGCCTTTGAACAGGTCTTCCCCTTCATCGCCTCGATGTTCCTCCACGGCGGTTTTTTCCACATCCTCGGCAATATGTGGTTCCTCTACATCTTCGGAGATAATATTGAAGACAGGCTCGGTCATGTTCGTTATTCAATCTTCTATCTCCTCTGCGGAATTGCAGCGGGATTGATCCATCTTTACACAAATTGGGGATCCAAAATCCCAACCATCGGAGCGAGCGGAGCCATATCAGGGATCATGGGAGCTTATCTCATCCTCTATTCCCGCTCTAAGATTCTGACATTGATACCAATCTTCTTCTTTATCCAGTTCGTTGAGATTCCCGCCTTCATCTTTCTTGGCTACTGGCTTCTCATCCAGCTATTCTCCGCAAGCTTCACACCTAAAAATGTCGGAGGTATCGCTTTCTGGGCCCATATCGGCGGTTTTATCGCCGGCCTCGTCTTCATTAAGATATTTGATCTTGTTCCCAGAATCGGCATGGGGCAACAACTCCGCCATTATACCGATAGGAAGGCAACGCCTCGCCTTCAGACCATCTCGCCTCAGTCCCTTCCGGAAGAATTAGATCTTTACGGAGAGATCAGGATCATGCCAAAGGAAGCCCTTCACGGAGCCCGAAAGTTGATCGCCGTCCCCCAGGGATTGAAGAAGAGGAATATATGGGTGACGATCCCGCCGGATACCCGGGAGGGAACTCGATTACGCCTGAAAGGCTTGGGCAGTGCGGACAGGGATGGTCATCACGGCGATCTCTTCCTCGAAGTCCGGATATTGGATTAGAAGATTTCCCCCCTTTTTTAAGTATTTTAGGCTCCCCGCAATACCTGTTGAAATCGTTTGCTGAAATGGTTAATGTGAAAGGGCTTGATCATCGGGGAGAAAAACTCTTTTAAGGAGAAATTGAGTGGCATATATAAGCCAAAAGCGAACCGGCCTTGCCCCATTTTTCAATCCTAAAACTATTGCTGTCATTGGATCATTGAAAGAAGGTTTCTTCGGCGGTTATGTGGTCATCAAGTCTCTTCTCAATGCCGGTTTTAAGGGAGAGATTTTCCCTGTCAACCCATCTTACAAAGAGATTTGTGGATTAGCGGTCTATCCCTCAATTAAGGTTGTCCCGAGAAGAATAGATCTGGTTCTCATCATCACGGGCGCTAGATCTGTGTCCGGAATCCTGAAGGAATGTGCGGAGAGAGGGGTGAGGGCTGCCACCGTTGTCTCGGATGGTTTCGCAGAAAGAGATGAGGAAGGAGTCAAGCTGCAAAGAGAGATGGCTGAGATCGCCAGGCAGACAGGGATTCGCATTATCGGACCGAATACCGCAGGCATTGCCAATCCCTCCAAGGGCCTCATTCCCAACCCCTATGAAATGGGATATGAAAAGGTCAAGGCAGGGAACATCGCCATCTGCGCCCAAACAGGGATGATCAATCCGCAGGCATTTCCCTACGGAGACCTCCACTACGGGGTAAGCAAGATATGTGATTTCGGCAATAAGTGTGATGTGGATGAATGCGATGTGATGGAATATCTCGAAAATGACCCTGCAACAAAAGCGATCACCCTGTATCTTGAAAGTATTAAAGACGGCCAAAGATTCCTGAAGGTTTCAAAAAGGGTGACTTCCAAGAAACCTGTACTGATTCTAAAATCGGGCAGAACTGAACAGGGGGCACGCGTCTCCGCCTCTCACACCGGCTCCCTTGCCCTGGATGATCGGATCTTTGATGCGGCTTGCAAACAGTCCGGGATCATCCGGCTCGAAAGCTTCCGGGAGTTATTTGAATTGCCAAAAATCTTTGCCTATCAACCCCTGCCCAAAGGGAATCGACTGGGAATCATCACCTTCACCGGCGCGGTGGGGGTCCTGGCCATTGACGAAGGAGCAAAATACGATCTCACTGTCCCTTTATTATCTCCCGGGACGAGAAAAAAATTGGATGCCATCTTCCCGGGTCTGGGAAAGAGAATCGTCGATATCGGACCACCGATGGCCGTCGTCAATGATTATATGTCCATCTATTCTGAAATTCTTAAGACCGTGACCGTTGATCCTTGCATTGACTCCATCTTCAATGTCATCTGGACGGGCCCTTCCGGCGAATTCATGGAGGAATATCTAAAAATCTACAGAGGATTGGAGGGGATTCGGAAACCGATCGCCTCATGGGTTTATGGGCCGAGAGTGCCCTATATCAATGAAATGACCTGTCAGCTGGAGGATCTGGGTTTCCCCGTATTCCCGGAGATTGAGATGGCCATCAAAGCGCTGGGGACGGCGAGCCAGTATGCGAAGACAAAGGGAGGAAATCGATGAAAAAATCCGCGACGATCGTGCAATTGAAAAAAGAGGGAAGACTGATCCTGACCGAATTTGAATCCAAAAAGTTTCTTAAGCAGGCGGGGATCCCCGTGATCGAAACGAGGTTGGCGAGAACCCCGAAGGAGGCTGTCCTGTTCAGCCAGAAGATGGGTTTTCCCGTTGCCCTCAAAATTTCTTCCCCTGAAATCACTCACAAAACCGATTCCGGTGGTGTGAGGCTATCTCTCAATAATATGAAAGAGGTAAAATCGGCTTATCACGAAATCACAGAAGGTATTCTAAAACAACATCCCAATGCTGCCATTCAGGGAGTATCCGTGCAAAAAATGGCGAAGCCTGGTACAGAGGTGATTGTGGGCACGAGCAAAGATCCCCAATTCGGGCCGGTCATAATGTTTGGCCTGGGTGGAATTTTTGTGGAGGTCCTCAAAGATGTCTCTTTCAGGATTATCCCATTAGGTCGAAAAGACGCTCTGGAGATGATCGAAGAGATCAAGGGATATCCCTTGCTGCAGGGTTACCGGGGCAAGGAACCGGTTGATATTCCGGCTTTAACAGAGATCATTCTAAAAATATCCGGAGTGATGAAGGAGAACCCGGAGATCAAAGAGCTCGAGCTCAACCCCATCATGGCTTACAAAAAGGGAGCCCTTGCCGTCGATGCAAGAATCATTCTCGAAGAGAAAGCGGTTCTACGGAGAGCGAAAAGGTGTTTTTCAGATCTCTCATAATAATTTCCTGAACTCCCCTGAAATGGGAACCCGCTTGCCCGTCTTTGAATCATAGAAGAAGATGATCTGATATCCCTGGGCGATGAGTTGACCGGTCGTTTTGTTGATGAACCGGTAATCGAACTTCGCATACCCCTTCTCCACATGATGGTCTCCTACCGTCACACGAATTTCGATTCGGTCATTCAGATAGGCCGGACTCATAAATCGCAAATTGGTCTCGCCCACCAGAAACCATGGAGAGGGGGCCTCGCTCATATCCAGATGATCAACCATCATCCGCTCTCTTGCCGTGCAGGCCCAATGGATGTAACTTCCGTCGTAAGCAATCCCTGAGGTCGTCGTATCGATTGGAGTCACCACATGTTCATAAACATATTCAACGGCCATCTTTGCCACCTCCTTTCCTCAGTTTCTCAAACAAAAATCTCCATTCTCTTCGAGGAAAAAGGATTCGTTGGGAAATAACCCGATTTAAAAAATTCAGGTCTTTTCCATCCTTCCTCTCATCACATGCTTGAACGCATCGACCACCCCGGGATCGAATTGCTTGCCTGCATTTTTAACGATCTCTTCCATCGCTTCCCAGGGGGTCATTCCTTTGCGATAGGGTCGGTCGCTAGTCATCGCATCAAAGGCATCGGCCACTGCAATAATACGGGCGCCTAAAGGAACTGCGGTTGCCTCCTTCTCCTGCCCCCCGATAGCTTCCATAAAATACTTGTGATGTGAAACAACAATGGGAACAACCTCTTTGAGGACCGAACCCACGGAAGTGAGGAGGTATGCACCTCTTACCGTATGCTCCTCAACAAGGTCCCGTTCCTCCGTTGTTAATTGGGCTGCTTTGCGAAGGATCTCGCCGCTGATTTCAACCTTTCTGATATCATGAAGTAAACCCGCGACACGAACAGTCTCTACCTGTGTCCGTGGCAACTCCATCGCTATCCCGATCTCCATGGCTAATTCCGAGACCCGGACCGAATGGCCTTTGGTATAGCGATCCGTGGATTCAAGATATTTGGAGAGAATTTCCAAAACTCCGATGTAAGCATTTTTTAAGTCTTTCATGCGGCGTTCGCTCTGTTCATAAAGCGTTCCCACCGCAATGCTCGACAGAATAAGAAACCCGCCCCATGACAAAATCTGTGCAACGCTTTGGAAAAATCCCTGTTTCCCGAAGAACTCGTCCGGGAAAATCAATGCGGAGATGATAATCATAAGAATGCAGAAGATGGCGGTGAGGACGCCTAACCGTCGCCCCAGGAAATACCCTGAAGCGAGAACCGGGAGGTAGTAGAAATTGAGCACAATCGACTTCTCTTCAAAAAGATAGGTTCCAATGGAGGCAGCCATTAGAATAACAACGACGATAATCTTCTCGAAATGCCTTAAGACGAAATCTTTGACTTGTTCCATGGCTTCCCCCTGTGATTCCAGCCTAAAGAATTCTATATTTTTTGAAATGTTACCAGATAATTGGTCTGATATCAATAGAGGTGAAAACATAATTTAGTAAAAAAACTCATTTTGTTGTAAAATAGAAAAAACCAAAAAGAAAAGGAGCCTTATTCGTGACCCAAACCAATTCATCGCTCCCAACGGATTTTATAAGGGAAATCATCGACGAACATCTGAGAACCAACAGATACCGGGGTCGTGTGGCAACCCGATTCCCACCCGAGCCGAATGGGTACCTTCATATCGGGCATGCCAAATCGGTCTGCCTCAATTTCGGCATCGCCGCCCAGTACGGAGGCGCCTGCAATTTACGGATGGATGATACGGACCCCAGCGGTGAATCACTTGAATATGTCGAATCGATTATCAACGACGTCCGCTGGCTGGGCTTCGATTGGGAAGATCGCCTTTTCTATGCCTCCGACTACTTTGAGCAACTCTATCAATTTGCGGTCCAGCTGATTAAAAACGGCAATGCTTATGTCTGCAGTCTGAGCGCTGATGAGATCAGGGAGTACCGCGGCACCTTGACCGAGCCGGGCAAAGAGAGTCCTTATCGGAACCGTTCCATCGAGGAGAATTTAGATTTATTCGAACAGATGCGGGCAGGGGAATTTGAGGATGGAGCCTATGTCCTCCGGGCCAAAATCGACATGGTCTCCCAAAACATCACCATGCGAGATCCGGTGCTCTATCGTATCAAGCGAACACACCACTACCGGACCGGCAATCAGTGGTGTATCTATCCGATGTATGACTTCGCCCACTGCCTCTCAGATTCCATCGAAAGAATCACCCATTCGATCTGCACTCTGGAGTTTGAAAATAACCGCCCCTTGTATGACTGGATTCTGGACCAGTTGAAGTTGGATTCTCACCCCCAGCAAATTGAATTCGCCCGCCTTAACCTCAGCTACACGGTTCTCAGCAAACGGAGACTGATCGAATTGGTGGGGAAAGGGAGCGTGACGGGATGGGACGATCCCCGAATGCCCACCATTGCCGGAATGGGAAGACGGGGCTACACACCCGAGGCCATTCGAAATTTCTGCACAAAGATCGGCGTGGCCAAGAATGATAGCATCATCGATATGGCTCTTCTCGAACACTACGTCCGTGAAGATTTGAATGAACGGGCACCACGAGTCCTGGGGGTACTGCGGCCTCTCCGCCTCGTTATTGACAACTACCCGGAAGGCCAGGCCGAAGAATTCGACTCCCCTTATCATCCGCAGAATCCAGAGTTGGGTTCTAGGAAAGTCCCCTTCTCCCGAACCTTATATTTTGAACAGGAAGATTTTATGGAGAATCCGCCCAAGAAGTTTTTCAGGCTGGCTCCTGGCAGGGAAGTCCGTCTACGTTATGGATATTTAATAAAATGTGTGAGTGTGGTGAAAGATCCGAACACCGGCGAAGTGGTGGAAGTCCATTGCACTTATGATCCGGAGACGCGAAGCGGGTTTGCACCGGATGGCCGTAAGGTCGATGCAACGATACACTGGGTATCAGCCGACCATTCAGTTCCCGCTGAGGTTCGCTTATATGATCGCCTCTTCAAAGTTGCCAATCCAATGGGTGAAGAGAGTGATTTTACGAAGTACCTGAATCCGAAATCGCTGGAAACCCTGGTCACATGTCGTGTGGAACCGAGCCTCGCAACAGCAAAACCAGGAGACCGCTTCCAGTTCGAGAGGCTCGGTTATTTCTGTGTGGATTTAAAAGATTCAACGCCTCAAAAGCCTGTCTTCAACCGGGTTCTGACCCTCCGTGACTCCTGGGCCAAAATATCCGGCCAAGAAAAGAAATAGCTGATAGAGGATCAATTTAAACGCATCAATAGGGTGTGGGGATTCTGCTAAATTCCAAATCCAAAATTTTAAGATAACTATTGACATCTTGGTATATCATATCATATATGTAGATATATGAAGACATCTATACAGATACCTAATAGCCTTTTTGAAGAGGCGCGCAAGTTAGCCCACCGGGAACGGACCACTCTAAGGGCCCTTGTCGAAGAAGGGCTTCGCCGGATTATCTCCGATCGAAAGCAGCACAGCGCTTTCCGTCTTCGCAAGGCTACATTCAAAGGCAATGGCATTCAGCCACACCTTGCGGATGCTTCCTGGGATAGAATTCGCGAACTTAGCTATGAAGGGCGAGGCGGATGATTGCTGTTGACAGCAACCTTCTGGTCTATGCACATCGTGAAGATTCCCCATGGCATGATACTGCCTATGCCCGCATAGTCGAACTGGCGGAAGGGAAAAGCCAATGGGCCATTCCATGGCCATGCATTCACGAATTTCTTGCCATAGTGACGCATCCCCGGATTTATACTCCCCCAACACCCCTCGAGAAGGCCCTTGACCAGGTGGAAGCCTGGTATGAATCCCCGAACCTTGTTCTTCTTTCAGAATCCGAGGATTACTGGCAACAGCTTCGATCTATGCTTCAGTCTGGAAGGGTATCTGGCCCCCAGGTGCACGATGCAAGGATAGCGGCCTTGTGTCAACAACACGGAGTGAGTGAATTATGGACCATTGATCGGGATTTCGGCCGCTTTCCGGGGCTTACCGCCAGAAACCCATTGATTGGTTAATGGATACCTAACAGGGATCAGGGAACACTCAAAACAAAAAGCGGGTTTAACCCAAAGGCTAAACCCGCTTTTTTTCTATGGCTGGGGGATGAGGATTCGAACCTCAATTCACGGAGTCAGAGTCCGTTGTCCTACCATTGAACGATCCCCCAATCTTGATTGCGGAATGTCGATTGCCGATTTCGGAATTACAACAGAAAATATATCATTAAAAAGCAAACCAATCAATCTTTTCCGATTTTATTTTTCAGTATTCCTGTAAGGTTGTCAATCGGAAGTTCTTCCTGGGATTTGTCTGCCATATTTCTGAGAACTGCCCTGCCCTTTTTCATTTCTTCCTCTCCCAGGATCAACACATACCGGGCCTTCAATTTATCCGCCCGCCTCATCTGACTCTTCAGGCTTTTCCCCTCGTAGTCGAATTCAGTATGGATCCCTTCCAGGTGAAGTTGATTGGCTAACCGGTAGGCCTCTCCATGAGTTCCTTTTCCGGGAGCGGCAATGAAGAGGTCAGGGTACCGGATAAATTCCTTATCCTTGGGCAAGAGAGAAATCAATCTCTCCATCCCGATGGCAAAACCGATTCCCGGAATATCGAGCCCTCCGATCTCCTGAAAGAGGTTATCATACCGTCCTCCACCGGTGACGGCGTTCTGGGAACCGAGATCGTAAGAGACGACTTCAAAAGCGGTCCGGGTGTAATAATCCAATCCTCTCACCATTCTCGGGTTCAGGACATAGTCAAGATTTGCCATCGAAAGACATTCTTTCACTTTGTCAAAGTGGGTATCACACTCCCCGCACAAAAAATCGCTCACCTTCGGGGCATCGGCAATGGCTTCCTGACAGGTCTGGACCTTACAGTCGAAGATCCGAAGGGGATTGGTCTGGAGCCTTCTCTGGCAGTCTTCGCAGAGTTGAAATGATTTTTCTGTCAGAAAAGCCTTCAGTCCCTCTCGATAGCGGGGACGGCAATCCCGACAGCCAAGAGAATTGATCTGTAGCTCCAATTTTTCGAGTCCCACCCTCCTCAGGAAATGGATGAGCATGAGGATGACCTCGGCATCAACCACGGGATTTCCCACGCCAAAGACCTCGGCATCGATCTGATAGAACTGGCGATAGCGCCCCTTCTGGGGCCTTTCGTAACGGAACATCGGACCGAAGCAATAAAGTTTTGCCACGGGATCGAAGGCGTAGAGTTGGTGTTCCAGATAGGCCCGCGCCATGGAGGCGGTGGCTTCGGGACGAAGGGTGAGGGAACCGCCGCCCTTGTCTGTGAAGGTGTACATTTCCTTTTCAACGATATCCGTCGCCTCCCCGATGCCCCGGGAGAAGAGTTCTGTTCTCTCCAGAATGGGTATTCGAATCTCAGCAAAACCAAACCCCTCGAACACCTCCCTGGCCGTCTTTTCAACGAACTGCCACTTTCCAACCTCGGAAGGAAGGATGTCATTAAACCCACGAATGGCCGTGATTCCCATGGTTTGCCCCTCGGTTTCTGTAATTTACCCCATCCATTTCAAAAAGTCAAAAACACCTCACCCCCACCTCCATCCTCCCCCATCAAGGGGGAGGAAATATTGATCAAAACCGAAATGGTTTGATTCTTGGGGAGTTTTAGGATAATTTTATTTATTAAACAATATCGAATGAAACGAATAGGAGCATATTTAACGAATTAGAAAATGTTCGAATCATTCACTATCATTCGATCCGTTCGTCTAATATTCGGAGGAACCTATGAAAATCAACCCGCAGATCTACAGAGAATATGACATCCGGGGAGTGGTCGATGAGGACCTGACACCCGATATCGTCCGGCAGCTAGGCAAAGGATTCGGAACACATATGGCTGGATTGGGCAAAAGGTCACTCGCTGTTGGAAGGGACGGAAGGCTCAGCTCTAAAGCCTTCAGTGAAGCGCTGATCGAGGGCCTGTTATCAACCGGATGCAATGTCGTAAATATCGGCCTCTGTCCCACGCCGGTCTACTACTTCTCCCTCTTCCATCTTAATAAGGATGGAGGGATCATGGTGACAGGCAGTCATAATCCTCCGGAGTTCAACGGCTTCAAGGTCTCTGTCGGAAAAAGCACCATCTTTGGAGAAGAGATACAGAAACTCGGCCGTCTGGTTGAAGAAGGAAACTTCTCCACCGGCAGGGGAAATCTTTCAGAGTCCGAGATCATCCGGCCTTATCAGGAGTACATCAAGAAAAATATCCGGCTTGAAAAAAAGCTGAAGGTCGTGATTGACGCAGGAAATGGAACGGGTGGAGTAGTCGCTGGACCATTGTTGGAAGATTTAGGATGCGAAGTTGAAGAACTCTATTGCGAGGTGGATGGTCGCTTTCCCAACCATTTCCCTGACCCAACCGTTGCGGATAATCTGAAGGTCCTGATTGACCGGGTGCTCAAAACAAAGGCAGACGTAGGAATTGGTTATGACGGAGATGCAGATCGCATCGGAGTGGTGGATGACCAGGGGAATATTATTTGGGGGGACCAGTTGATGATCCTCTTTTCCCGTGAGATATTGAAACAGCAGAAGGGTGCGACCTTTGTGGCTGAAGTAAAATGTTCTCAGAATCTCTTTGCGGACATTGAAAAGCATGGTGGACGCGCGATCATGTGGAGGACCGGCCACTCCCTGATCAAGGAGAAGATGAAAACGGAAAAAGCCGTCCTTGGAGGGGAAATGAGCGGCCACATCTTTTTCGCTGACCGCTATTTTGGTTATGACGATGCCATCTATGCATCATGCAGGCTTCTCGAACTCCTTTCGAAAACGGAGAAAAAATTGTCCTCCCTCCTCTCGGATGTCCCCAAAACCCACATCACCCCGGAAATCAGGGTCCACTGCCCTGACGAGATCAAATTCAGAGTGGTTGATCAGGTGAAAGAGGAGTTAAAAAAAGACCATTCCATTATTGATGTGGATGGTGTGAGGGTCCAATTCCAGGATGGATGGGGACTGGTAAGAGCCTCCAATACCCAGCCGGTATTGGTTCTGCGGTTTGAAGCCCTGGCTGAAGAACGGCTTCAGGAGATTAAGAAATTGGTAGAGGATAAGGTCCGGAAGGCGATTAAGGCTATCAGGTGATCAGGTTACCAGGGTGCAGGATACTATAAATCTCGAAACGGAGATGGGGCGAAACGGGGGAACGGAGAAAAAGATTATTTCTCCGATTCTCCATCTCTCCGATTCTCTGATTCATTATTGGTCAGCCTGATACCCACTTCCTGATAACCTGATATTCTGATAACCGCCTTCAACATGGATTCACGATGAATATCTTTCACGCCATCTTCCTTGGAGTTATTCAGGGACTGACGGAATTCCTTCCCATCAGCAGTTCCGGCCATCTCGTCTTCTTCCAATCCCTCTTCGGAATGAAAGAACCCCAACTCTTCTTCGATGTGATGCTCCACTTCGGAACCCTCCTTGCAGTTATGGTCTATTTTAGGAGGGATATCAGTGGTATTATTCGTGGGATAGGATCAATGCTTACTGGAAAAGGAAAAAATGAGGAAGGAATAAAATTCTTCTTCTGGATTCTCGTTGCGAGTATCCCTACGGGTCTGATGGGAATCCTTTTCAAAGACTGGTTTGAATCCCTTTTCTCTAAGCCTAAAATCGTGGGGGGAATGCTCCTGATAACCGGTTCGATCCTCTATCTGACCCGGTGGGCCAAGAGGGAAGACAAGTACTTAGAAAAGATGAACTGGGTCGATGCCCTCCTCATCGGAGTGGCCCAGGGAATCGCCATCATTCCCGGAATCTCCCGGTCCGGCGCCACCATTTCCATGGGCCTTTTTTGCGGCCTCAACCGTGAACTTGCCGGAACATTCTCTTTTCTTCTATCCATTCCTGCCATTCTGGGAGCAACCATCCTCGAAATGAGGAAGATTCAGTCTGTATCTGAAATATTACCGGCCCTGCTGGGTATGGGAGTCGCCTTTGGGGTGGGTTCCCTCTCCCTCACGTTTCTGATCAAGATCATCAAGGCAGGAAAGCTTTCGAACTTCTCCTACTATTGCTGGGCCATGGGGTTGCTGATGCTATTTTTGGTGAAATAGCAGGCTGAGAGTTATCCCTGTCTCATCATCAATTGATGATTTTTCGAGTTTTCAGTATGTCATGCCACCGGTTCAAAAGAGAGGTGCGCTCGGCAGGCGAGACCCCGGGATAGAAGGTTTCATCACTCCGGAGCAATGAGCGAACTTCTTCTTTATCCCTCCAGACCCCCTGGTAGAGCCCGGTCAAAAAAGCGCATCCCAGTGCTGTTGCATCCGCTATAGAAGAATGGTGAATGGGAAATCCGAGAAGGTCGGCCTGAAACTGAAGCAATGGCCTGCGGGCCGCCCCTCCGGCAGCCATGATTTGATCGATCCGAATCCCGGCAAAACTCTGCAACCGATCCAATATATCTGCAATTAAGAAAGCGATCGATTCCATCCCTGCTCTCAACTGAATATTAAGGGAAGGTTCATTTCCTTCTCCTGCAAATTCTGTGGAAACGGTCTCTTTCCAATAAGGCGCCGCAATCCCATACATCCCTGGAATCATGATCCATCCTTGGGATGAGGAAGCTATTTCATCTTCCCAGTGCTTCGATAGTCCAGGAATACCTGTCTCACTTTCGAACCATTCGAAGAGAGAACCCACGGCATTCACCGTTCCTTCTGTGGCGTAGACAGCCTTATCCAATGACGAATAAGCCACATTGGTCAAGAGGCCTTCCACAATTTGAGGGGCAGAACCGATATGGGTGAGGACCCCTGCGGACGTTCCGTAGTTGATCCCGCACTGGCCCTTTTCAAAACCTCCCAGCCCAAGCAGGGCGGACTGATGATCTCCAATCGAACAACTAATGGGAATGGATTGTGTTCCAAGCCGATATTGTCCGTAAGGATGGCAGGTGGGCCGGACTTCCGGTAGGATAGAGGCGGGAACTTTAAAAAGGTCGAGCAGGTCAGGGTCCCAAGATCTTTGATGAATATTAAAAAGGAGGCTCCGGCCCGCGATCGATTCGTCGGTTGCAAATATCCTTTCCTCTGTCAGATGCCAGAGCAAAAAACTGTTCCAGGGAGAAAAGACTGTGCCTGGCCGACGGAGCCATCCGGAGATTTCAGGGTCGTTCTGAAGAAGCCACAGGAACTTGGGTCCCCCATAGTGGCCGGTCAAAGGCAATCCGGTTTTTTGATAGATCATCTGTCGCCCGGAATCCAAGGCCGTGCAGAGATCCTTAGCCCTTAAATCCTGCCACGAAATGATGGGAGTGAGTGGTTCCCCTGTTTCGCGATTCCAGAGGAGGAAGGAAGATCGCTGGCAGGCCAGGCCAAGGGATGACATCTCGTGGCCATCCCTCTTGATCGAACTGGTCACCTCCTCCAGGGCTGATCGTGTCTCCCGGAGCACATGAACAGGATCCTGTTCCACATGTGAGGGATGAGGCCGTTCAATCTTTAATGGACGGAATGCCCGGTAAATCGATTGACCCCGATGATCGAATGCGAGGACCTTGGTCGCTGAACTTCCCTGGTCAATCGTGACGATGAAAGAATCCAATTTACCCCGTTAGAAATTGTCCCCCGTCTGTTTTTAAGTCGTTCGATCCTGCAGATCGTGGGGTTTAAACCTTGATTATGTCTATAAATCATAACGACTGAAATTTCTAACGGGGTTTATCTATATCTTTTCTTTAGAAGGTCAATGAGTCGGTCAGGGTAATCCGTAATGATGGCATCCACCTTCAGATCGATAAATCTTTTCATCTCCTCTTCCGTATTGAGGGTATAGACGCCGATCCGGATACCCTCCTGATGGGCACGGGAGATGTTCTCCGAGGTCAAAACCGATTTCCGGCAGTTCAGGGTTGGAAAAGGTCGCCCTTCGGTCACTTCCTGAGGAAAACTCCAGAACCTGTTATAGAGGTAAGCCACCGGCACCGTCTGATTCTTCTTCAAAACCCTCTGAAGGGCTTCCGGATCAAAGGATGAAAAAATCACCTGATCCACCATCCCAGCCTTCTCCACCTCCCCGACTGCGCGTTCGGCCAGATCCAGGATGGTCCATCTGCCATAATCTCCCATTTTTAATTCGATATTGACCGGGATTTGACGATGGGCCAGTTGTAATACGTCCCGAAGGGTTGGAATCTTTTCCCCTGAAAAGGAAGAATGAAATTTCGAACCTGCATCCAACTGTTTCAGTTCGCTGATCGTCTTCTCGATCACCCTTCCCTTCCCCGTGGTGGTCCTCTCTAAGGTTTCATCGTGGATCACAACAATCTCCCCGTCCTTGGAAAAGCGAACGTCTAATTCGATCATGTCACTGCCTACTTCGATCGCTTTTTTAAAAGCGCTTATCGTATTTTCAGGGGCCCCTCCGGAAAAGCCCCTGTGGGCGATGACGATCACCGGAAACCTTCCGGATGGAAATATATTTTTGAAAGGTTCTGCTCTGCACATGTTACAGCCTGCCAATCCAGCCCCCCCCATTGCCACAAGGAGAAGGAGGATCCTACTCAAAAATTTTGCCTTTATCCCGACACCTCCTATTGAATTGGGTTAGCGTTTCCACTTGAATATCAGCTCATTTTTTAATAAAACATGGTAGAAGTCAAGTCCTCTTTTCAGGAGGTTGGAAGGAAAGAAAAAAATCGTAGACCGATCTGGCTGATTTGGGAGTCATTTTAGGAACTCTCCCCAATTCCTCCAAAGTAGCTTCTTTTATTTTTTCAACACTGCCAAAATATTTTAGTAACTCCCTCTGACGGGTTTTCCCTATTCCTGGAATCTCTCCCAAGACAGAGTGAATGGCCTCTCTCTGTCTCACTTTTTTATGATAGGTGATGGCAAAACGGTGGGCCTCGTCACGAATCTGGTCGAGAAAGCGGAGAAGTGGAGACTGTTTCCCTAAAGTGATCGGCTCCTTGTATTGGGGATGGAAGACCTTTTCGTCTGACGTTTCAGCATGCCCTACTCTTCTCGCTTTAGCCAGGCTGAGAAGATCAACCCCTTTGATCCCGAGTTCCTTAAACACCTCCTGCGCCACATTGAGCTGTCCTCTTCCTCCATCAATTAAAACCAAATCAGGGAATTTCTTCTCTTCAACAGCCTTTTTATACCGGCGGAGGATCACTTCATACATCATTCCATAGTCATCCGCACCTTCCACCGTCTTGATCTTGAAATGGCGGTATCGATCTTTATTGGGCTTTCCATCCTCAAAGGTGACCATCGACCCAACGGCCTGTCCGCCCTGAAGGTTCGAGATATCGAAGGCTTCAATCCTTTTTGGAATTATGCCAAGACGGAGGCTCTCTCTTAAATTTAACAAAAGATTTTCCTTCTTCTCCTCCAGGTCTGCCTCCCGGTGAAGGAACTTCTCCGCATTTTCAGCGGCCATCTCAAGAAGTCTTCTCTTAGCCCCTTTTCGAGGGACGAGGATATGGACTCTTTGGCCCTTCAACTCGGTCAACCACCCTTCTGAAAGATTCTTTTCGGGGATTGGTCTCGGGATCAGGATCTGTTCCGGGATGAATCGGTCTTCCCGATAATATTGCCTCAAAAATGAAGAGAGGATTTCTTCATCCGGAAGACTGATGGACGAAAAGTTAAAACCCTTTCCACCTAAAAGTTTTCCTGCCCTGATAAAAAGGGAATAGACAGCAGCACGATGATCCTGACGGTGAAATCCGATCACATCCCTGTCGATAAAATCACGGGAGACAATGCTCTGTTTTTCGATCACCTTTTCGATATGTTTGATCTGGTCTCGGATCCTTGCCGCCTTTTCAAAATGGAGCCGTTCCGACTCCTCCTCCATTCGCTTCTTCAAACTTTCAATCAAGTCTCTGTTTCTGCCTTCGAGAAACATCCTCGCCTGTCGGATGATCTCCCCATACTGGACCGGACCGATCTTCCCGCAGCAGGGTCCCGAACAGCGCTCCATCTCATAATTGATGCAGGGTCTTGTGCGATTTGAGAATTTGGTATGACGACAGGTCCGGATGGGAAAGAGACGGCGGATCAACTTCAATGTCTCTTTGAGGGAAGTGGCGGATGGATAAGGCCCAAAGTAAACGGATCGATCTTTCTTGATCCGTCTCACAATGCTCAGGGTTGGAAAATCCTCCTCAATGGAAAGCCTCAGGCAGGGGTACCTCTTGTCATCCCTCAGTTTTATATTGTATCGGGGGTGATGCTCCTTGACGAGGTGATCCTCCAAGATCAGGGCCTCCTTCTCCGTATCGGTCACAATCGTCTCGATGTCAGCCACCTTTTCCAGCAGGGCAAGCGTTTTGGCGTCCTTCTCCCCGGCCCTCTGGAAATAAGAGGCCACCCGGTGTCTGATATTCCCCGCCTTCCCCACATAGAGAACCGTCCCTTTCCTGTCCTTAAAAAGATAGACCCCAGAGCTGTTGGGCAGGCTCTCAATTTTTTGTTCTAAAAGGTTCATCATCCTGAGTTTAATTATCTCAGATCATGGGAATAAATCTATGCTCCCTCCTTTTCATAATTGTGTCAAAGGGAGTCCTGCGTTTTGCTGGATTTGGCAAAGAGGTTAGGGGAGATTTTTCGAGGATGTCTCTTCAATTATGGACTCATTAATACAAACGTCCTAAATCCTACCCACCCAGTTTTTTGATGAATCTCCATGATACACTCCAGTTGCTTTGTCAATTAAGCCTTTGGCCGGTTTCCTGGTCAAAAACGTGGATATGATCTGCCATCGCCTGCACACCAAGCTTATCTCCTGATGTTACCTTAAAACCACCGGGAAGCCTTAACGTCAGCATATCGCCATGACCTAAATTGCCATGTACGATTGTATCTGCCCCCAGAATCTCTACCACCTCAACCATCAAAGAAAAGGCTGCAGATTGATCCTCTGCAAGAACAATATGCTCCGGCCTTATCCCCATCATGACTTCTTTCCCATGTGCCTGTGTGACAGGTTTTGACAGAGGAATCCGTCTTCCGCCCGGCATTTTTAGCGCATCACCCGAGGGAGAAAGTTCCAGTTTGATCATATTCATGGCCGGAGACCCGATAAAGCCCGCCACAAAGAGCGTGGCCGGACGGTTGTAAACTTCAAGAGGGGTCGCGACCTGATCAAACCGACCCGCATTCATCACAACGAGCCGGTCAGCCAGCGTCATGGCCTCTACCTGATCATGGGTGACATAGACGCTTGTTGTTTTGACCGACTGATGCAGTTTTTTTATCTCCAAGCGCATCTGGACCCGGAGTTTTGCGTCGAGGTTTGAAAGCGGCTCATCAAAGAGAAAAACCGAGGGTTCTCGGACAATCGCCCGTCCCATGGCAACCCGCTGTCTCTGCCCGCCGGAGAGCTGCTGGGGCTTGCGGTTCATCAGTCCATCAAGCCCAAGGATATCGGTTGCCTTTTTCACCCGGGCTTCGATTTCGGGTCTTGCCATTCCCCGCACCTTAAGACCGTAAGCCATATTATTCCAGACGGTCATGTGGGGATAGAGAGCATAATTCTGAAAGACCATGGCGATATTTCTGTCTTTGGGTTCTACATGATTCACGAGGTTCCCGCCAATATAGACTTCTCCCTCAGTAGCCGTCTCAAGTCCGGCAATGATTCTGAGCAGTGTGGACTTCCCGCAACCCGAGGGACCTAAGATCACAATAAACTCGCCGTCTTCGATCTCGCAGGTTACTCCCTCAATCACCCGAACCTTGCCAAAATCTTTTTTAATATCTACAAGATTGACTGCAATTTTACTCATGAATCTCGCTCCATTGAATCCGTTTGAGATTTTCTTTAAAAGGGAAAATACGGGGTTTACTTCTCCGTCTCCATTAGTCCCTTGACAAACCAGCGCTGCATAAAGATCACGATCAGCACCGGAGGCAACATGGCTAACACCGTGGCCGCCATTATGATTTGCCAGTCGGTCTGGGCATCTCCGGTCCCGATCATTTTAACGATGCCAATGACAATCGTCCCCATCTCCTTGCTTGTCGTAATCAGAAGCGGCCACAGGTACTGGTTCCAACCATAAATGAACATGATCACAAAAAGTGCGGCAATGTTTGTCCGGGAGAGTGGCAGCACCGTGTCCCAGAAGAAACGCAGGGGACCTGCTCCGTCAATACGCGCCGCCTCCACCAGTTCGTCCGGTATGGTGAGGAAGAACTGCCGAAACAACAGCGTTGCTGTAGCTGAAGCAATCAAGGGTATGGTTAAGCCTAAATAGGAATTAATCATGCCCAGATCAGACACCACCTTGTAAGTGGGAATGATCCTCACTTCCACCGGCAACATGAGGGTAACGAAGATCATCCAGAAAAAGAACATACGGCCGGGAAAGCGGAAAAAGACAACCGCATAAGAGGAGATGATGGAAATGGCAATTTTACCAAAGGTAATGGCCACGGCCATGATCAGACTGTTCAACATCATGACCGCCACCGGCACCCCCCAGACCCTTTGGCCGGAGCCCTTTCCCCAGGCCTGAAGATAGTTCTCAAGCGCATTCGGCCCTGGTTTA
>VGSS01000047.1 GCA_016874935.1 Deltaproteobacteria bacterium
CCTTCCAGGGTTCAGGGCCCAAGACCCTGAGAAAGGTGGCAGGGTTAAACGTCCCTGCGCCCACTTCCAGGTCATAGGGTTGCTGAATCACGCATCCCTGATCCGCCCAGAATCTCTCCAGGGAGAAGATTAATTCCTGAAAATTCATCATTTCTCCTTCATGTCCGGCAACGATGTAGGGTTTAGCACTTTTGGCTCTTGGATGTCAACCCCGTTCAGCAAGACTTTCACCGTTCACCCTGAGCTTGTCGAAGGATGCGCAGCCACACCGTTCATCCCTTCGAGAGCCTCAGGGCGAACGGTGATTTGAAGGGTTCAGCACAAGCGGCTTCAATGGACAGAAGTGCCTATATCATTTCGTCACTTGAGCGCTTTGAGTGACTTCAACTCCTTTCCCAATTGATGGGAGATGAATCTGGGAAGGAGTCCCCGGCTCTCTGCGAGGGCCTGACTCGTGAATCTGAGCCTGCGGAGCTTAGCCAATTCCATCTGGGAAACCTGGTCAATTAAGCGGGCCGTTCCCAGCGAAAGGGGAACGAGCCCTCCTCCGTTTTTCGAACACTTGCCGCAGACCAGAGTCCCTTTTTCAAAAGAGAAGAAGACGGAAGGAACATCCTTCAGTTCCGTCCAGTCCCGTTTGCATAAACCGCACCGGGTCAGATTCGGACGGTATCCGAAGAGGGAGAGCATCCGTATCTCAAACATCCTCAACTGCTCCTCTTCCGGAGCCTCCGTATCAAGATCCGTTAAGAAGGAAAGGAGGAGATCAAACGCCTCCGGGTTGGCCTCCCGTTCCCCGGCCATCTCGTTGATCAATTCGAGATAGTAGTTTCCATAATAGATTTTTTTCAGGTCCTCTCTGATGTTAGGAAAGAGGTGGAGGAGGTCGCCGCTCTCCGCTCTCACCAGGCCCATTCCCTCCCGGTCAAAAAAGATGAGGCGGAGGTGTGAAAAGAGGCCGAGGACATTCTGAAACCGTTTTTTGCTCCTTCTTGCCCCCTTTGCGATCCCTTTCAGTTTTCCGAAGTCCCTGGTGAAGAAGGTGATGATCTTATCGGACTCCCCATAATTGAGACTGCGAGTAACAATGGCGTGGGTTGCGTAGAGTGGCATAAAAGAACCAGGTCAAATCCGAAATCCGAATATCGGGCGAAGCTTCCCAAAGGGATCAATCCGAAACTGTGTATTCCGTTAATTCCGGACACCTGTTCCGAAGGGTGATGGACACCTCAGTCGGAGCGGAGCGACGCTGGTGTTCTCAGACATTTTACCGATTAATCAGTTGGCGTCAAGTTTTTGTTTCTTTCTCGTAGATCCTCCTTTCAATTTAATACGGTAAGCGTTATGAATCAACCTGTCCAATATCGCATCTGCGATCGTTGGATCACTGATGTAATCATGCCAGTTTTCCATGGGAAGCTGGCTGCAATGAGGGTGGAGTTGGTGCCATGACGATCTTCGATGACCTCAAGAAGATCTCTCCGCTTGGTATCGGCCAGGGGGGCTAATCCCAAATCGTCAACGACAAACAGGTGTGTTTTGGAGAGTCTCTCCATGAGGCTTCCTTAACTGCCATTGGCACGGGCAAGGCCGATCTGATAGATGTTCAATCCGGCCTGTTAGGCTCGGCTCAGGTAATCGTGAACCGTGCTTCGACTAATGCCGAGGCTTTTGGCTATCTGTTGGGTCGAAAATGATGGAGTCGAAGCACCTCTTTGATTTTACGCATGGATAATCTCCTGGTAGCCATGAATTCCTCCTGAGTAGTTTTTCAGAAGGGTAATGGCTTATGAATCGATTATACAGCGTCACTTCGATCATAGACACCAGGGGGTCCGGAATGCGTCGGAATACGCAAATGGAAAAAAATTAGGTAATCCACCTTGACAATCGACCCTTAGATGATTAATTATTAAAGGATTAAAAGTTCACCGGATGTAGAAATGGCCTTATCACCAGGCGAAAAGTGGTAACTATTTGATACCTAAAGATATTTTAAGGAGGTGGTGCTTAAGCTTGATGATATAAAAAATCCCCTTCTAATACCAAATAGTACTCTATTATCAGAATTTTCCAAGAAAGGAGAAGTAAGAGATGAAAATCAGGCCATTGCAGGACAGAGTAATTGTTAAAAGACTCGAAGAAGAAGAGAAGACAAAGGGTGGGATCATTATCCCCGATTCGGCAAAGGAGAAACCCCAGGAAGGAAAAGTGATCGCCGTCGGAAAAGGCAAAGTCACAGAGGATGGGAAGGTCATCCCACTCGATGTGAAGGCGGGCGACAGGATCCTCTTCGGCAAGTACTCCGGAACCGAGGTGAAAATCGAAGGGGAAGAGCATCTCATTATGAGAGAAGAAGATATCTTGGGAATCATCGAAGGAAAATAATCGTGAAACTCAATTTTAAGAAAGAAATGGAGGATAGTGACAATGGCAAAGGAACTGAGATTTAGTCAGGAAGCCCGTAATTCAATATTACGGGGAGTAAATATCTTAGCGGATGCGGTCAAAGTGACGTTGGGGCCAAAGGGCAGGAATGTCATTTTGGAGAAGTCCTTTGGATCTCCGATCGTAACAAAAGACGGTGTCACCGTAGCAAAAGAGATTGATCTGGAAGATAAATTTGAAAATATGGGAGCCCAGATGGTGAAGGAGGTCGCCAGCAAGACCTCGGACACGGCAGGAGACGGGACAACGACCGCCACGGTTCTGGCCCAGGCCATTTATCGTGAAGGGTCGAAGGTGGTTGCGGCAGGCGCCAATCCAATGGATGTGAAACGCGGGATCGATCTGGCTGTCGAGGAAGTTATTAAAGAGTTGAAGAAATTGAGCAAGCCGACGAAGGATCAGAAAGAGATTTCTCAAGTCGGGAAAATCTCCGCCAATAACGATGAAACCATTGGAAACATCATTGCCGAGGCAATGAACAAAGTGGGCAAAGAAGGTGTGATCACAGTAGAGGAAGCCAAGGGAATGGAGACGACGCTCGATGTGGTAGAGGGGATGCAGTTCGACCGCGGCTACCTCTCGCCCTACTTCGTCACCGATCCTGAGAAGATGGAAGCGGTCCTTGAAAACGTTTACATCCTTCTCAATGAGAAGAAGATCTCCAACATGAAAGATATGCTTCCCATCCTGGAACAGATTGCCAAGATGGGGAAACCCCTTTTAATCCTTGCCGAGGATGTGGAAGGAGAGGCCCTGGCCACGCTCGTGGTCAACAAACTTCGCGGAACTCTTAAATGCTGCGCCGTGAAAGCCCCTGGGTTCGGCGACCGGAGAAAGTCAATGCTTGAAGACATTGCCGTCCTCACCGGAGGAAAGGTCATTTCCGAAGACCTGGGGATCAAACTGGAAAATATTAAACTGAACGATCTGGGGCAGGCCAAGCGGATTGTCATCGACAAAGACAATACGACGATCGTCGATGGGGCTGGTGATCAGGATGATATCGAGGCCAGGGTGAAACAGATCCGCGCTCAGATTGAAGAGACGACCTCCGATTATGATCGGGAGAAACTTCAGGAGCGGCTGGCCAAGATCATCGGAGGGGTGGCAGTGATCAATGTGGGAGCCGCCACAGAGACAGAAATGAAGGAGAAGAAGGCCCGCGTCGAAGACGCCCTCAATGCAACCCGTGCCGCCGTAGAGGAAGGGATCGTGCCTGGAGGCGGCGTCGCATACCTTCGCTGCCTTTCCGCACTGGATAAAATGAAATTAGAAGGAGACAAGAAGATCGGAGTCGATCTTGTGAAAAGAGCCTTGGAAGAACCGATTCGCCAGATCGCCAATAATGCGGGCCAGGAAGGATCTGTGGTCACAGAGAAAGTGAGGAACGAAAAGGGATCTTTTGGATTCGATGCTGCACAGGATGAGTATACGGATATGATCAAGGCAGGAATCATCGATCCTACCAAAGTGGTCAGGTTGGCCCTTCAAAATGCGGCTTCCGTCGCATCGTTGATGATCACCACAGAAGCCATTGTGGCCGATAAGCCAGAGAAGAAAGCCCCTTATCCCCAGATGCCTCCGGGCGGTGGAATGGGGGGGATGGGCGGAATGGGTGATATGTATTAAAAACCTGAAAATATACCGGGTTAAAAAACGGCTTGGAAAAACTTCCAAGCCGTTTTTTTATTGCCTGAGCCTCTGTCTTTGAATATCTCATGAACTTTTTTAAAGTTCGGTTGTCTAATAGTGATGGGTTCGTAAAAATACCACTCTGTCGCCCTGAACTTGGTTCAGGGTCTCGTAACTCATTGAATTTATGAGATGCTGAAACAAGTTCAGCATGACTTTTTCTTTGTTTTTCGAGTTTTTACGAGTTCATCAACAGGCAGCAGGCGAAAACAGGAACCAATAGACCGAGAGCATTGGAACTATTGGATTCTATTTATGGAAAATAAATTTCTGCTTGCATTTGCTTTTAAAGAGATTTAATATTCTGCCTGAAGTGGAAGAGAGAGAGCTACCCATCGATTTTCGGCATCTTGAGACATTCTGTCGAGTTGCCGGTTTAAAAAGTTTTTCAAAGGCGGCGGAAGACCTCTTCCTTACTCAGCCCACGGTAAGCGGTCATATCCTCACCCTGGAAAAATCCCTGTCGATCCGTCTCTTCGACCGAACCGGAAGGGAAGTCCGTTTGACAAAGGCAGGAGAAATCTTCCACCGGCATGCCCTTAAAATCCTCGCCTCCCGCAAGGAATTGATCAATGCCCTCAGTGAATTTTCTCAGGGAATCCGGGGGGAGCTCTCTCTGGGGGCAAGCACCATCCCAGGAGAATATCTCCTGCCCAAACCGATGGGCGATTTTAAAAAAGAGCATCCCCATCTGGCCATCTCTCTCAGGATCGCCGATACCAGGGAGATCGTTCAATATGTGCTGGAAGGAGTCATTGAATTCGGCTTAACCGGTGCGAAAGTAGACCACCCTTCCCTTCATTATGAAAAACATACGGAGGACGAAATCATCGTCGTAAGCCCATTCGATCATCCCCTTGGCCGAAAGAAGAGGGTGGAGATGGAGGACCTGCTGGGAGAACCCTGGATCATCCGGGAGGAGGGCTCGGGAACTCAGATGGCAGTCGAAAAAATGCTGAGGAAGAGAGGAAAGAGCCTGAAACAATTTCATGTGGCGATGGAAATGGGAAGCACCTCTTCATTAAGGGAGGGGGTGAAGGCAGGATTGGGCCTGGCCTTCATTTCAAAAAGAGCCGCAGAAGAAGAATTGAACCGGAGACTTCTCTCAAGAATTAATGTCGAGGGAATGGATTCTATCTTGCGACCGATCTATATCGTCTCATATCGCGGGAGGACGCTCTCTCCCATTGGAATGGCATTTCTCCGGTTTCTCAGAAAGAGCAGGAGCGAGTAGGATATTCAGATGAGCTGGCTAATCACCCTGGGGATTTCCCTGTTGCTCCATTCTGTTTTTGTTCTTTTGCTCAGCCTCAATCCCTGGCCTACCCTTATGAAGGTCCGCCCCGCAGCCTATACGGTGACCCTCATGCCCGTTTCCATACCTGTGCCTGAAATTCCCCCCCCCGCTGCCCCACCCGTTCCTAAGGAAGAGAAGATTAAACCCGTTGAAAAGATAAAACCCATTCAAAAACCGAAAAAGGATGACATTGTCGAAAAGGTAAAAAAGAAGGAGAGAGATAAAGAGTCCATCGATCGCCTTCACGATGCCATCGAGGAAATTCGGAGAAAGGCTGCCCTCGATGAGATACATAAGCGAGTTTCTAAACGGGAGGTGACGCCGACGCCGACGCCGTCTCCCTCCCCTTCCCCGGTCATTTCTCCTGTACCCTCTCCCACTGCCCCATCGCCAACCCCTTTCTCTGTGTCGGCACAACAGTCAAAACTGAACGAATACTACAGCCTGATATGGGCAAAGATCAAAGCCTCGTGGACCATTCCAGAGCACCTTCTTAAAGAAAGGGTTGACTTGGAGACCATTATTGTAATAATAATAGAAGTGAATGGAAAAGTTCAAAAATCATGGTTCGAAAAAAAATCGGGCAATGCGCTCTATGACCAGATGGCCATGCGCGCTATTATCAAGGCGGAGCCTTTGCCTCCCATTCCAAAAGAGTTGAACCAGGAGAGCCTGGAGATCGGAATCCGTTTTACCCCGGATTGAAAAATGGTTAAATATTTCCTCTATATTCTTATTCTCGTTTTCTTTTTCATCCCATCGGTCGAGGCAAGGGTCTATCTCGACATCAATGCTCCCACCTTTGTCCAGATTCCCATCATCCTTCCGAAGTGGAAATCAGTTGATAAAACGCCCCCAGCCCTCACAGCCAAGATCTATGAGGTCCTGGTCAATGACCTTGCTCTCTCAGGGTTCTTCAAAGTGATCGATCATTCGCTTCTCCCGATCTATCTCAAAGAGAAGGAAGGCATCCCCGGCATGCTCTCCATTCAGGAATGGGCCTCTTCAGGCGGAGAGATCCTCCTCGCAGGAGAGGCAACCCTTGAGGGGGATGGCCTCAATCTAAGATTGAAATTTCATCTTGTCGATCTGGTGGAGCAAAAACACCTCGTGGGAAAACAATACGATGGGCATCTCCAGAACTTTCGAAATATGGTTCACCGCATTGCGGATGAAGTCATCTTCCACCTCACGGGCGAGATGGGGGTTCACAATACGAAAATGGCCTATGTGATCCGACAGGGAGAAAGTAGAGAGATCTTTATCGCAGACTTTGATGGCGCCAATGTGAGACCCCTGACCCAGAACCAGTCTATCAATGTTTCTCCGGTCTGGACGCCTGATAACCAGAAGATCGCTTTCACCTCCTACCTCAAGAGGAATCCGGATCTCTACCGGATCGATTTAAACGGCAAGAATCTTCAGCGGTTCTCCTCCCATCCCGGCCTGAACGTCTCTCCCTCCTGGTCGCCTGACGGAAAACAGATCGCCCTGATGATGGGAAAGGAGGGAAAATCGGACATCTATCTCCTTGACGCCAATGGCGGGAATCCGAGGAGGCTCACCAGTGGCCATGGGAATGAATCCACGCCGAGATGGTCTCCTGACGGCCAGCAGATTGTTTTCTCCTCGGACCGTTCGGGCTCGCCCCAGATTTATATCATGTCATTGGATGGTGCCAATGTCCGCCGCCTCACCTATGAGGGAAACTACAATACCAGCCCTTCCTGGTCTCCCAAAAGGGACCGGATCGCTTTCTGCGGAAGGGCAGGAGGCCAATTTCATATTTTCACCATTGGAGCCGACGGATCCGGGCTAAAAAAATTAACCCCCAATGGCAGTAACAATGAAAGCCCCTGTTGGTCGCCGGACGGCCGTTACATTGCCTTTAGTTCGACTCGACTGGGTGGAGGATCGAGGATTTATATCATGAACGCCAATGGATTCAATCAGAGGCCTCTCACGACATCGAAAGGAGGTGAATCAAGCCCGGCATGGTCCAAACGCTTTGAATAGTTCGTCATTTTAAAAAATTATACATAGAGGAGGTTTACCATGAAGAGAAAAAGCTATGTCGTTTCAATCATTTTCATCCTCTGCATCGGCTTGATCCTGATGGGCTGCCCCAAGAAGACGGTCGTGAAGGATGAGCCCTCGGCCAAGGCAGAGGCGGCAAAAATCGAAGCGGAACGGATCGCCAAAGAGAAGGAAAAGGAAGCCAAGGAAAAAGAAGTGAAGGAGAGGGAAGCGGCGAGATTAAAAGAAAAAGAAGAGCAGGCGAAAAGGGAATTTGAAAGAAGTCTCGTGGCCAAGAGGACGCCCGGAATCGAGGGGGAGGTCTTTGAAAGCGGTCTGCTCAAACCCATTTTCTTCGATTTTGACAAATACGATATCCGGCCTGCCGATACAGAAATCTTGAAAGGGAACTCCGCTCTCTTAAAGAAATTTCCCAATGTGAAGATTCAGATCGAAGGCCACTGCGATGAGAGAGGAACCAATGAATATAACCTTGCCCTCGGAGAGAGAAGGGCCAATAGCACGAAGAAATATCTTACATCTCTCGGAATTACAGCGGACCGTGTCTCCACGATCAGTTACGGTGAGGAGAAGCCTTTTGACCCCGGTCACAATGAAGAGGCCTGGGCTAAAAACCGGAGATCTCATTTTCTGATTACGGCTAAATAAGGAAGTCCTCAACAGGAGAGCCGATATGAAAAAGGGTGACGCTAAGAGATGGGGAATCATCCTTGGGGTGGTGCTGTCCCTTTACGGGTGCGCTACTTCGGGCGATGTCCAGGTTCTTGACAAGGATGTACAGAGGCTCGATTCACAACTGAGCCAGATCCAAAAAGAGAAGGAATCGATCAAAAAAGAGAACGAAGCGATTCGAACGGAATTGACCGCCTTTAAAAAGGAGACCGAAACGAATCACTCCTCCCTGCAGGCAGAAAACCAGAAGACTAAGGCTGACCTCTTCCTTCGCCTCGAAACCCTTCAATCTGAGATGAGGACCCTTTCCACGGGCGTGGAGGAGTATAAGCAGTTCCTCAAAACACCTTCCAAGGAGATCGCACGGATGAAGGAGGATGTCGAAGTCCGGTTAAAGATCCTTGAAGAAAGAGGGAAAACCTTTGAGGAGAGAAACCGCTCCCTCGAAGAGAAGAATCGGTCCCTCGAAGAAAGAGGCCGATTTTACGATGAACGGTTAAAGGCCATGGAAAAAGGCACGGAAGATCGACTCAAAGGTGTGGAAGCAAAATGGACCTCGAGACTTGCGGAGATGGAGAAAGCGATCTCGCCGAAAGAGCCTCCGGCCGAGCCGAAGACACCCTCCACAACCGCTGGGAATCTATACAAGGATGCTTACGAGACGTTCCAGAGAGGAGATTTGGATGGAGGCCGTAGAAAATTTGAGGCTTTTCTCAAACAGTATCCCAACATGGAACTCTCTGATAACGCCCAGTTCTGGATCGGAGAAACCTATTACCTAAAAAAAGATTTTGAAAAGGCGATCCTCGAATATGAAAAGGCCATCGTTAAATATCCCGAAGGAGATAAGGTTCCTTCAGCTCTGCTCAAACAGGGCCTTGCCTTCCTGGAACTGGGGGATAAGACGAATGCCAGAAACCTCCTCAGACGGGTCACCGACCGATACCCTCAAACAGAACAAGCAGAAATAGCGAAGAAGAGGTTGGAAACCATAAAATAATTTTTTGAATTTTGCCCTCCTTGTCAACATGCACCTGGTGGTCAAAACAAAAGGCCCATTCCCACTTGGGGGAATGGGCCTCATTCATTTTACGTTAAAAAAGTATTTCTTCAAGCAGGGGCTTCAACGGAAGTTTCTGCCATCGTCTCCTCGTCCGTATACCCTTCCACCCAGAGGTCCCGTTGCTTGTATTTGGGAAGCCCGGTTCCGGCTGGAATGAGACGACCCATAATGACATTCTCCTTCAACCCTTTCAAATGATCGATCTTCCCCGCCACGGCAGCCTGGGTTAGCACCTTGGTAGTCTCCTGGAAGGAGGCTGCAGAGATAAAACTGTCCGTAATGAGGGAGGCCTTGGTAATGCCGAGAAAGAGAGGCTCTGCTACAGCCGGTTTGCCGCCTTCTCCGATCACCCGTGCATTCTCTTCGTCAAAAGCATGCTTCTCCACCTGATCATCCACCAGGAAGTGGGTGTCGCCCACTTCTTTGATCCTCACCCTTTTGAGCATCTGTCGAACGATCACCTCAATATGTTTGTCGTTAATCTTCACGCCCTGGAGTTTATATACCTCTTGGATTTCGTCCACCAAGTAGCGGGCCAAGGCTTTGTCACCCCTTACCCTCAGGATATCGTGGGGATTGGCTGGACCATCCATCAACGCCTCCCCGGCTTTGACTAGATCCCCTTCGTGAACGCTCACATGTTTTCCTCTCGGAATCATGTACTCCTTCGATTCGCCCACCTCGGGCCGGATAAACACCTTTCTCTTCCCTTTCAGGTCCTTGCCAAACTCAACGACGCCATCGATATCGCTGATTAACGCATACTCTTTGGGTTTCCTGGCCTCGAAGAGTTCCGCCACCCTGGGAAGGCCTCCGGTGATGTCCTTTGTTTTTGTCGTTTCCCGCGGGATCTTTACGATCACATCGCCTGCCTCCACCATATCTCCTTCCGAAATAAAAATATTAGCCCCCACGGGGAGGAGATACCTGGCCTGTGAAGTGGAACCGGCAAGGTTCATCGTTTTCCCTTTTTCATCCTTGATCGAAATCCTTGGCCGAACATCCGGGTCTTTCGATTCGATGATCACTTTTCTCGAAAGGCCGGTAAACTCATCGACCTGTTCCTGCATCGTCGTCCCTTCGATGATATCTCCGAATTTCACCCGGCCCGAAACTTCCGTGAGGACAGGAATGGAGTAGGGATCCCATTCCGCCAGCAGTTCCCCTTCCTTCACCTTCTGCCCATCTTTCACTCTCAATTTGGCTCCGTAGATGACAGAATAACGACGTCGCTCCCTTCCGTTATCGTCCAGGATGGCGATCTCACCATTCCGGTTCATCACGATCAGGTGTCCTTCACGGTTCTTCACCGTTTTGAGGCTGATAAACTTCACCTTTCCCTCAATCCGGCTCTCCAGTGTCGTCTGTTCGGCTCGACGGCTTGCTGTCCCACCGATGTGGAAGGTCCTCATCGTCAACTGTGTTCCGGGCTCGCCAATGGACTGGGCCGCAATGATCCCGATCGACTCTCCCATATTGACCAGTCTTCCCCGGGCCAGATCTCTTCCATAACAGAGGGCGCATACACCCCGCCTCGATTTACAGGTGAGCACGGAACGGATTTTAACTCGATCAATCCCAGAATCCTCAATGCGCTCCGCAAGAGCCTCGTCAATCTCTTCGTTTCCTCTGATGATCACCTCATCCGTAAAGGGATCACGGATATCCTCCAAAGCGACCCTGCCCAGAATACGTTCCCTCATCGATTCGATGATCTCTCCGCCCTCCATGAGGGACTCGACTTCAATGCCGTCCAGCGTTCCGCAGTCGTTTTCACTGGTCACCACTTCCTGTGCCACATCGACCAGCCGCCGGGTCAGGTATCCTGCATTGGCCGTCTTCAAAGCCGTATCGGCCAGACCCTTTCGGGCGCCGTGGGTGGAGATGAAATACTGGAGAACCGTCAGGCCTTCACGGAAGTTTGCCGTGATGGGGGTCTCGATGATCTCTCCGGAGGGTTTCGCCATCAGCCCCCGCATCCCGGCTAACTGCCGCACCTGCTGAGCGCTCCCTCTTGCTCCGGAGTCCGCCATCATATAGATGGGATTAAAACTATCGACCATCCTCTTTTCCCCCGCCTGGCCCTGAATGGTCTCGCTGCCCAGTTCTTTCAGCATCACATCGGCAATATTCTCCGTGACCTGAGCCCAGATGTCGATGACCTTGTTATATCGCTCACCGTCGGTAATCAGTCCGTCCGTATACTGATCCTGGACTCTTTCAATCTCTTCCTGGGCCTCTTGCAAAAGGTCCTTTTTATTGGAAGGGATGAGCATATCATCCAAGGAAATGGAAAGCCCGGCTGTTGTGGCATAACGGTATCCCAGGCTCTTTAAGCGGTCGGAAAGCAGCACGGTCTTCTTATCGCCGCAAAACCGGTAGCAGTAGTCAACGAGATTGGCCAGGTCGCCCTTCTTCATCACCTTATTGACCAGGGGGAAGGGAATCTCTTCGGGAAGGATCTCCTTGAGCAGCATACGCCCGACCGTCGTCTCGACCAATTTCCCTTCAATCCGGACCTTGATGCGTGCATGGAGATCCATCTCGTTCGCATCGTAAGCCACACGGACCTCATCGGGATTTGAAAAGACTTTTCCCTCTCCTCTGACATAGGGGCGCTCCCGGGTCATGTAATAGATGCCCAGAACAATATCCTGAGTAGGGATGATGATGGGCTTCCCGCTGGCCGGCGAGAGGATGTTGTTCGTCGACATCATCAGGATCCGGGCCTCTGCCTGGGCCTCGATCGAAAGAGGGATATGAACGGCCATCTGGTCTCCGTCGAAATCCGCATTGAAAGCAGCGCAGACTAGGGGATGAAGCTGGATGGCCTTGCCTTCGATTAAAATGGGTTCAAAGGCCTGGATTCCCAAGCGGTGAAGGGTTGGCGCACGGTTGAGGAGCACAGGATGCTCCCGGATCACCTCATCCAGCACATCCCACACCTCGGGCCTCTCCTTCTCGATCATCTTCTTGGCGCTCTTGATCGTTGTGGCCAGACCCTTGGTTTCGAGCCGGTTGTAGATAAAGGGTTTGAAGAGTTCAAGCGCCATCTTCTTGGGAAGACCGCATTGATGTAACTTCAATTCAGGACCGACGACGATCACCGAGCGACCCGAATAGTCGACCCGCTTCCCCAAAAGGTTCTGCCGGAATCGACCCTGTTTCCCTCTGAGCATATCGCTGAGCGACTTGAGGGGTTTCTTGTTCGCCCCTAAGATGGTCTTTCCTCTCTTACCGTTATCGAAGAGGGCATCCACCGATTCCTGAAGCATCCGCTTCTCATTCCGGATGATGATCTCCGGCGCATTCAATTCGAGGAGTCGTTTGAGACGATTGTTGCGGTTGATCACCCTGCGATAGAGGTCATTGAGGTCGGAAGTGGCAAACCTGCCCCCATCCAGAGGGACAAGGGGACGAAGATCGGGGGGAATGACGGGGACGACTTCCAGAATCATCCACTCCGGTTTGTTTCCCGATTCGAGGAAAGATTCGATGATCTTCAGCCTCTTCGCCAGACGCTTCTTCTTCGCCTCTGAGGCCGTCTCCTTCGTTTCGGTCCGGAGTTTCTTCGAAAGTTCCTTCACATTCGTGTTTCTCAACAGCTCCCGAATCGCTTCCGCTCCCTGGGAGACCACCACACCTTCTCCGTATTTCTCTTTCGCTTCCCGGTATCTCTCCTCGGAGAGGATCTCTCCCTTTTTCAAAGGGGTCTCTTTTCCGTCAAGCACGAGATGGGCCTCAAAATAGAGAATCCGCTCCAGCTCTCTCAGGGTCATATCGGCGAGGATACCGATCTTGCTGGGAATGGATTTGAGAAACCAGATATGAGCCACGGGGGTGGCCAACCGGATATGCCCCATCCTCTCCCTTCGGACTTTTGACTGGATCACCTCTACCCCGCACTTTTCGCAGACGATCCCCCGGTGTTTCATCCGTTTGTATTTACCGCAATTGCACTCATAGTCCTTGGTCGGGCCGAAGATTTTCGCACAGAAAAGCCCGTCTTTCTCCGGTTTAAAGGTCCGGTAGTTAATCGTCTCCGGCTTTTTCACCTCCCCATGAGACCACGATTCGATCTTCTCCGGAGAGGCGATGGAGATTCGGATGGCATTATATTTGATCGGGCTTTTTCCTTTTTCAAAGAATGATAAATAATCTTCCAAGGCCTTCCTCCTTTACCCCGTTAGAAATAATGCCCCGCTGGAATTTCTAACGGGGTTTACTTCGTGGGTAGAAGGTGGAGAGTAGAAAGTGGTTTTTCCACCCTCCACCTTCCACTTTCCACTCTCTATGAAAGTTCTTCCCTCTTCTCCTCTAATAATTCCGTGTCCAGACAGAGGCTCTGAAGTTCCTTGACCAGAACATTGAAGGACTCGGGAAGTCCGGACTCCAGCGTATGCTCTCCCTTCACAATGGCTTCGTAGACACGGGTTCTTCCGGCCACATCGTCCGATTTCACCGTCAGAAATTCCTGAAGGGAATGAGCGGCGCCATAGGCCTCAAGGGCCCAGACCTCCATCTCTCCTAATCGTTGGCCTCCGAACTGAGCCTTTCCTCCCAGGGGCTGCTGGGTCACCAGAGAATAGGGTCCGATCGAACGGGCATGGATCTTCTCGTCCACCAGATGGTGCAATTTAAGCAGGTACATATAGCCCACGGTCACCTTATGGTGAAAGGGTTCGCCTGTCCTCCCATCGTAGAGGATGGTCTGGCCGCTCACCGGAAGCCCTGCTTTATCCAGATGTTCCTTGATCTCCTCCTCAGAGGCCCCATCAAAAACGGGAACGGAGATGTAAATCCCCTTGCCCAATTTCCGGGCCAGTTCAGTCACCTCTTCATCCGTCGCCTGTTCCAGATATTCGTTCACCTCTTTTGAGGAGTAGACCTCTTTGATTCTCCGCCGGAGGATTTTGGGGTTATAACTCTTCTCCAAATATTCAGCGATCCTCCAGCCCAGCCCCTTGGCGGCCCAGCCGAGGTGGGTCTCCAGTATCTGCCCCACATTCATTCGCGAAGGGACGCCCAGGGGATTAAGAACGACATCGACAGGGGTTCCGTCTTCCATGTACGGCATATCTTCCTCGGGTAGGACGCGGGAGATGATCCCTTTGTTTCCATGGCGCCCGGACACCTTATCCCCCACCGACAATTTGCGTTTCATCGCCACATAGACCTTGACCGATTTGATCACACCCGGGGCCAGTTCATCTCCCTTTTTCAATTTCGCCAACTTATCCGAGAAGACCCCTTTGACGACATTGATCTGAAGTTCGGCATGATCGAGGAGCTGATGGACTTCAGGGATGATCCTCTTCCCCTCTATCACATCGATCTCCCTCAAGCGGTCAAAAGGAATGGTGAAGAGGTGTTCGTCTCTGATCCGGTCTTTCGCCTCCAAAAAGACGCGATTCTTCTTCTCATCCGCGATCCGATGAGTCGCCTTCTTGTCGATCAGGTATTTTCCGATCTTCCGTCTCGTGCTGTTCTGGATGATACGGATCTCGTCGGCCTGGTTCTTGAGCAATCTGGCCCTCTCCTGTTCCTCGATTGCTTTCATTCTTTCATCCTTCTCCTGGCCCTTCCGGGAGAAAACCTTGGCATCGATCACAATCCCTTCAATCCCGTGTGGAACCTTGAGTGAGGTGTCCCTCACATCCCCTGCCTTTTCGCCAAAGATGGCCCGCAGGAGTTTCTCCTCCGGAGAGAGCTGGGTCTCTCCTTTGGGCGTGACTTTCCCGACGAGAATGTCGCCGGGTTTAACCTCTGCGCCGATCCGAACGATGCCGCTCTCATCTAAATCTTTTAAGGCTTCCTCCCCCACATTAGGGATGTCGCAGGTGATTTCTTCCTTCCCCAACTTTGTATCCCGGGCCATGCACTCCTGCTCTTCGATGTGGATGGAGGTATAGGTGTCTTCCTTCAACAGCCTTTCGCTGATGAGGATTGAATCCTCAAAGTTGTACCCTCCCCAGGGCATAAAGGCGACCAGAACATTCTGGCCAAGAGCCAGCTCTCCCATATCCGTAGCCGGCCCGTCAGCAATCACTTCCCCTTTTTTGACTCGCTCGCCCACACGGACAATCGGTCTCTGATTCATACACGTGTTCTGGTTCGACCGTTTGTATTTGATCAGGCTGTAGATGTCTACTCCCGAGTCATTCACTTTCTGGCCGTTTTCATCGGCACGGATGACAATCCGTGAGGCATCGACATCTTCGACAACCCCGTCCCGTTTTGCAACGATGGCTACTCCGGAGTCTCTCGCTACAATCCCCTCCATTCCGGTCCCGATCAAAGGGGCGTCGGTTTTCAGAAGGGGAACGGCCTGACGCTGCATATTCGATCCCATGAGGGCCCGGTTGGCATCGTCGTTCTCCAGGAAGGGAATGAGAGAGGTGGCTACGCTCACCAATTGTTTGGGTGAGACGTCCATATAGCGAATCTCTTCCGGTCTGACCATCACAAACTCCCCTCCTCGTCGGGCGGAGACAAGGGGAACGGTAAATCTCCCCTCACGATCGAGGGGGGCATTGGCTTGGGCAATCGCAGGTTTCTGTCCGTCGATCTCTGCCTCTTCATCAAGGGCAAAGAGGTGCCGGATCTGGTTCGTCACCTTTCCGTTGACCACTTCCCGGTAAGGCGTCTCGATAAAACCATAATCGTTGACACGGGCATAAGTGCCGAGAGAGGTGATCAGACCGATGTTAGGACCCTCCGGGGTTTCAATGGGACAGATCCGTCCGTAATGGGTGGGGTGGACGTCCCTCACCTCAAAACCCGCCCTTTCACGTGTGAGCCCTCCCGGGCCCAGGGCTGAAAGCCTCCGTTTATGGGTAATTTCGGACAGCGGATTGGTCTGATCCATAAACTGAGAGAGCTGACTGGAACCGAAAAACTCTTTGATCACTGCGGAGAGGGGTTTGGAGTTGATCAGGTCATGGGGCATCAATGTCTCGATGTCCTGAAGGCTCATCCGTTCTTTGATCGCCCTCTCAATCCTCACCAGTCCGATATGATATTGATTTTCGAGCAACTCTCCGACCGTTCTTACGCGGCGGTTTCCCAGATGGTCGATGTCGTCCACCGAACCCTGACCGTCTTTCAATCGGATCAAGTACTTCACCACCTCCACGACATCCCGTCTCCTCAGCGTCGTTTTCTCGTCCTCAAAAATCTTCCGGATCCGGCCCCGGACATCCTCGGTTAGAGTTCCTTCCTTCAGTGATGGCATCATTCCGATAGGATAGAGAATCTTCCCTGCTCGCTGGATCTCATCAGCCATCTCTGAAGTGGCGATCGCTTCGTCAAAATCGAGCCATCCGTCCAGAATCCGGTCGATCAGTTCCTTGCCTCCGGCGTAAGTCGCTCCGGCATCCAGGGCTTCCTTCTTCCATTTCTCCGTGAACACCAATATCTTAGGAAGATTTCCCTTTAAACCGAGTTTGTGGTTCAGTTTCATTCTCCCCACTTTGGAAAGATCGTATCGTTCCGGATTGAAGAAGAGATTATGAAAGAGATTGATCGCTGTCTCAATGGTGGGCGGATCACCGGGCCGAAGCCTTTTATAAATATCGATGAGGGCCCTTTCGGCTTCCTTCTCCCTGATCGATTTTCCCGGTTCGTCTCTGGACAATTTCTCCTTCTCCTCCCGGCTCAGCTCGATCTTATCGATGACCATTGTATCCCGTAATGAAGAGCTCACATTGATGTTGTCGATGAAGAGGATTTCAAACCCTTCGACCTTCCTCTCCTTCACCTGGTCGAGAAACTTCTCCGTCACCTCCTCATTAAACTCGGCGATCACTTCACCGGTCTTCGGATCGACCACATCCCTCGCAAGATATCTTCCCAGCAGATCCTGCGGTTCCACCGGAATGGTGGTGATCTTCGTCATCTCCAGTCGTTTATAGGATTCCTCGGTGATCCGCCGATGCTTCTTCAGGATCACTTTGTGGGTCTCCGGGTCAAGAACATCGATCGTCGCCTTCTGTCCAACGAGAACATCTTTTGAGACCTCTTTGGTAAACCTTCCCTTCCGGCAGAGGATCTTCTCCTTTCGATAGAAATAGTCCAGCAGCTCCTGGCCGGTATATTTCAGAGACCGGAGAAAGACGGTGACCGGAATCTTCCGTCTCCGGTCAATCCTGACATAGAGGAGATCCTTCTGATCAAATTCAAAATCGATCCAGGATCCTCGATAGGGGATGATGCGGGCATAATAGAGAAGCTTTCCTCCCGAATGGGGTTTCGCCTGATCCTGATCGAAGAAGACTCCGGGGGAGCGGTGGAGCTGGCTCACGATCACCCGTTCCGTCCCGTTGATGATAAAGGTCCCGTTGTCTGTCATCAGAGGAATTTCACCGAAATAGACCTCCTGCTCCTTGACCGCTTTAATGCTTTTGGCCTTCGTCTCCTCATTCACATCCCAGACAACCAGGCGAACGGTCACTTTGATGGGAGCGGCATAGGTCATCCCCCTCAGGAGACACTCCTCCATATCATATTTGGGCTCGGTGAACCGGTAGCTTACAAATTCGAGGGAAGCGGTTTCATAGAAATCTTTGATTGGAAAAACCGTTTTAAAGACGCCTTGAAGCCCAACGGGCTCCCGGTTTTCCAGATCCACATCGGCTTGTAGGAATTTCTCGTAAGATCCTTTCTGAACATCGATCAGATTGGAGATCTCCAGGATCTCCCTGATCTTTGAAAAATTCTTGCGGTATCGACGATAAACGGGAACGATGCTGGCCATATGGACTCCTTCCTCAAATAAAAAGTCCCCTCCCTATTGGACTCCTTAACCTGCACGGTTCTGTCCTTCCGGGAAGAGACAACGATGTCCTTCAACAAAACTTTTTTTCGTAAATTCCTTGACCCAGTCATATAGTAGTCGTTGGTCAGATAGTCGGTTAGCCAAATGACTAAAAGACTATGAGGCAACGAGACTATATGATAATTTAAAAAGACCGTATTCTAACCTTCTGAAAATCTCCCTGTCTACCTCATGCGGGTCTGACCGGGGGACTTACCCCGCTTCATCTCAAAGATGACGCCTCGATCTATTTCACTTCGACCGTTCCGCCGCCCTCTTCTAACTTCTTCTTCATCGTCGCCGCTTCCTCTTTGGTGACGCCCTCTTTGACGGGTTTCGGAATACCTTCGACCAGATCTTTTGCCTCTTTCAGCCCCAACCCGGTCAGTTCTCTCACGACCTTGATGACCTGAATCTTCTTGTCGCCAAAACCGGTCAGGATCACATCAAATTCCGTCTTTTCTTCTTTGGGGGCCGCTTCCGCTCCCGCTCCTGCTCCGGCACCTGGAAAGGCTGCCAGGGCCACCGGAGCAGCTGCTTTAACTCCTAACTTCTCCTCAAGGACCTTCACCAGGTCCCGGGCTTCCAGCAAGGTGAGAGTGCTGATCTCTTCTGCAATTTTTTGAATATCCGCCATTTAAAAAATCCTCCTATCTATTTAATTAGAAAGTAGAGAGTAGTTAAAAAAAGAAAAGTCCTCTTCTCCTTCCCACCTTCTGCTTTCCACATTCCACGCTCTACTGCCCACTTTCCAATTCGGCCAGTTGATCGGTCCGAGCCTGAATCACACCGACGACCTGCCGAAGACCGCTCAGGATGACTCCTGCCAGCTCCTGTGCCGGAACCTGTATCCCCCCAAGTATCTGAGCCAGTAAAATCTCCCGGGAGGGCATCGTGGCTAAAGCCTTAATCTCATCGGGCGGGATCACCCTCCCCTGGATCAGACCGATCTTGATCTCAAGTTTAGGCTGTGTTTTAACGAACTCCGACAAAATCTTTGCCAGAGAAACCGGGTCGCCATGGGAAATGGCGATCGCTGTCGGCCCCTTGAAATAATCGTTCAGTTTCTCCAGATCCGTCCCTTTGGCCGCCAGCTTCATCATCGTATTCTTCACGACATGATAGGAAATCTTCTCCTCCCTAAAACGCCGCCTCAGGGTGTTGATCTGCTCCACATTAAGACCACGGTAATGGGTCAGGACCGCGGCTTGAAACCCCTCCACTTTCTTTGAAAAATTGGTTACGACTTGTCTCTTCTCATTTCGGTTCAATGAACTCCACCTCCTCGATGAGGTCGTGTTTAGGAATTAGGAAGCCATGAAAGCACAAAATAATTCAAAGAGTTTATGATTTTTCCTGAGTTCCTGGTCTCCTTATTAGGCTTTTAAAACCCCCCTGATCTGGCCGGGATCGATTTTGATCCCAGGCCCCATCGTTGTGGACAAGGCAATGCTTCGCAAATAGATCCCCTTGCTTGTGGGCGGTTTGGCACGAAGGATCACCTCCAGAAGAGTTTTTATATTTTCCAACAATCGATTCAGACCAAAGGAGACCTTTCCCACGGGGACATGCACCACTCCTGCCTTCTCTACTTTAAACTCAACCTTCCCTGCTTTAATCTCTTTGATCGCCCTCTCCAGGTCGAAGGTGACAGTACCCACCTTCGGATTGGGCATCAGTCCGCGAGGCCCCAATATCTTTCCCAGTTTACTGACCTGGCCCATGATGTCCGGAGTGGCAATGGCTTTGTCAAATTCCAGCCATCCCTTTGAAATCTTCTCTATGAGTTCCTCCGCTCCCACAATATCGGCGCCGGCATCCAGGGCCTCTTTCTCTTTCTGCCCCTTGGCAAAGACCAGCACTCTCACCTTCTTGCCGGTCCCATTAGGGAGGACCACCGTACCCCGAACCATCTGATCCGCTTTCTTCGGGTCTACCCCGAGACGGATGGCGATGTCCACTCCTTCATCGAATTTGGCATAGGCCGTCTCCAGAAGGAGTTTCACCCCTGCTTCCAGTTCAAACCTTTCATTTCGATCTACCTTGCTTCTTGCCTCTGAATATTTTTTCCCTTGGTTTGTCATCTTCCTTCTCTCAAGTAATCTCCAGACCCATACTCCGGGCCGTTCCCTCGACCGTCCGAATGGCCCCTTCCAGATCCGCTGCATTGAGATCTTTCAGTTTGATCTGGGCGATCTCTTTCACCTGGTCTTTGGTCACCTTGCCCACCTTGTTTCGATTCGGTTCGCCTGATCCTTTGACAATCTTAGCCGCTCGCTTCAACAGGACGGAGGCGGGCGGTGTCTTTGTCACAAAAGCGAAGGAACGATCGGAATAGATGGTGATCACCGCGGGAATGATCATTCCTTCCTGCGACTGGGTGCGAGCGTTAAAGGCCTTGCAAAACTCCATGATGTTCACCCCGTGCTGCCCTAAGGCCGGCCCCACCGGAGGAGAAGGATTGGCCTGCCCCGCTTGAATCTGAAGTTTCACCATTCCCACGACTTTTTTCGCCATGCTTCACCCCGTTAGAAAGCCCCGCCATTTATGGCAGGGATATAAAAAATGTTTATTCAATATTGAATGTGAGGCTAAAGCCCCGTCTTTTCTAACGGGGTTCACTCCTCCGATTTCAATTAATTCTTTTCCACCTGAATAAAATCTAATTCGACGGGTGTTGACCTTCCGAAGATCGAAACCAGAACCTTCAATTTCCTTTTTTCTGGTTTAACTTCTTCGATCGTTCCAATAAAGTTGATGAAGGGACCGTCCATCACCCGGACGCTATCGCCGGTATTGAAAGAAACTTTTGGCTTTGCCTTTGAAACACCGTCCTTCATTTGGGAGAGGATATCCTCCACCTCTTTTTCCGAAAGAGGAAGTGGTTTAATGCTGTCCCCGGCAAAACCGGTGATCTTCGGCGTCTCCTTCACGATATGCCAGGTCTCCTCATTCAACTCCATTTGAACCAACAGATATCCCGGAAAGATCTTCCGCTGTGAGGTCTTCTTCTTCCCCTTTGCCAATTCCACCACGGTCTCTGTTGGGACTAAGATCGAAGAGAAATATTGACCTCTCCCGAGGTTCTTAATGCGTTCCTCTAAGTTCTGTTTCGCTCTGTTCTCAAAACCCGAATAAGTGTGAATGACATACCACTGAAGTGCCATAATCGCTGTTATCTCCGACCTGCTGGATAGGGTTTTATGAAGCGAAATACGGTTTGGCCTTATGCTTTATTAACTGCCCCCCCTCTTCAATAACTCCCGGATGAGACTGGACAAGCCTGAATCGACAATGGCCAAGAAGAGAGCGATGATGAAAACAGCAACAAGAACTACAGCCGTCCCGGCAAGAGCATCCTTCCTTGATGGCCAGGTGACCTTTTTTAACTCGGTTTTCACTTCCCTTAAAAACTGTTTAGCCCCTTCATATTTTTCTCTGAAAGAAAACGTCATCCGTTGAACTCTTTCTGAGGCATGCCTCAAGCATCCTCTTTAAAAAGAATTTATATTCAGCGCAGAATCATCCGATGTCCATGGCTTGTTAAATATATTTATTGGGTGCATGGCAGCCACGAACCATAGGAGGTTCAGGGCTTGCCACGCACTTCGCATGGTGCGTGGCAGGCCAGGAGGGATTCGAACCCCCATCACCCGGATTTGGAGTCCGGTGCTCTATCCGTTAGAGCTACTGGCCTGTATCCGGTGAGTGGATAGTAGAATGTAGAACGTGGCTTTCAGACCAGAATATTTTTTATCCCGCCACCTTCTACTTTCCACCCGCCGCGTTCACTCCTTACTTTGTCTCTTTGTGAACCGTATGCTTTCGACAAAAGCGACAATACTTTTTTAACTCCAGTTTATCCGGAGTTGTCCGTTTATTCTTGGTGGTGGAGTAATTCCTCCGTTTACACTCCGTACAGGCCAGGTTTAAAATATTTCTCATTCACACAACTCCAGGCTAAAAGTTCGAATCCAAATTGATTCCCTAAGAAAGCCCCCCTCATTTATGGCGGGGTGGTTACAGAAAACCTCAATTTTTTATGCAAGGTGGAGTTCAAAACCCCACCTTTTCTAACGGGGCTTATTCGAGGACATCGCTGATGACGCCGG
>VGSS01000048.1 GCA_016874935.1 Deltaproteobacteria bacterium
GAGATGGGGATGATTCTATCGATTTGATTCGCCCACTCCGATGGGAACGCCGGAAGGGGAAGAAGAGACTCCCCTTACCTTAGGAATACTTTTTTCTCTTGACAGGTGCCTTTTAATGGGTGACCCCTTTTATTATTGACCCCTTTTATTACCATTAGAATTCGTGTTTGTTTCGAATTTCGCCTGCCTTCGCGAAGCCGTTTCGGCGAAGGCAGGGATTTCGTGCTTCGAGTTTATTATTTTCTGGAATATTTCACCACAAAGCCATCATCGAGCGTCTTGGCCACTCCCTGAAGCGAGGAATGCCACCGGCTGATGATCACCTTTTTGTCGGTATAGAAGTCAATCGCCTCATTGGCCCGACCCCGGATATCACCGAACATCGAAATCTTCCTCCCGCCGACAGGGAAATAGGCAATAGGGGCAGGCGTTCCGATATTGATCCCCACCTGGCCCACATCGACCAATCGGGCAAATTCTCGAGCCCATCCGCCATTTTCCGTATAGATGTTCGCCGTATGGCCATAAGGGCTTTGATTGATGATCTGAACGCCCTCTGCAAGATCCTTCACCTTCTTGAGACATCGAACCGGGCCGAAGACCTCGAGTTGAAAAATGCGCATCTCCGGTTCTGCCTCAACAACCGTAGGGCCAAGAAAATATCCTTTGGGGTATTTATCCACTTTTGGGCTCCTGCCGTCGACCAAAAGTTTCGCCCCATCCTTGATTCCCTGCTCCACCTCTCTTAACATCTCGTTTAAAGCCTCTTTTGAGACGACGGGGCCCAGCGTCACTCCTTTGTCCATACCGTATCCAAGAACCAGTTTTTTGGAAAGATCGAGAAACTTCTCTTTCACCTTCTCGTAAACCTTCTCAACGGCCAGCACATTCGATATGGCAAAACACCGCTCTCCCACATGGCCGAAACAGGAGTCAACCACATTCTGCATGATCTCATCGATGACCGCATCCTCGGCAATCAGGACATGATTCTTTGCGCCTCCCTGACATTGAGCCCTTTTCCCGTGATTGATGACGGTCTTGTAAACGCGCTCCCCTATTTCGGAAGAGCCGACGAATGAAACGCCGGCTGTCCCGGGATGGGTGATCAGGGCCTCGCCCACGCCGCTGCCTGAACCGTGTAGAAGGTTGAGCGCCCCCTTTGGAAAACCGCACTCATCGGCAATCTCAATGATTCGAGTAATCGTCATCGGACAGAGGCGGCTCGACTTGACGATCGCCGTATTTCCTGCGGCCAGTCCCCACACAAAGTAGAGGGCAATCATGGCAGGAAAGTTGAAAGGAGGGAGGAATACGAAAACTCCGAGTGGCTCCCGAATATACATCGTATCGACGCCGGTCCCCACATCTTCTGCATGACTTCCCTTGAGAAGTTCGGGTCCCGCGCAGGCATGTTCCACATATTCCATCGCCTGTGTTATCTCTCCCCGTGCATCGACCAGGGTCTTTCCGTTTTCATTCACAATCAACCCGGCGATCTCGTCCTGATGCTTCTGGAGCCTTTCATGAAAATCGAAAAGAAATTTTGCGCGGCGGGGTGGAGGCGTATTTCTCCACGACCAGAAAGCCTCCTGGGCAAGCCTCACCGTCCTGTCAATTTCGTCCGGGGTTGTTTCCGGGCAGAGGGCAATCACCTCATCCGTGGCCGGATTTTTCACCTCAAGCCACCGATGCGTCTTCGACTCCACCCACTGCCCATTAATGTAATTTTTCAGTCTCTTAACTTCCATTGTCAGTCCTTTCCAAAAGAGATTTTATGAATTCTTCACCGAAATTAAAATCCGAAATTTGAATATCGGGCGAAGCTTCCCGCAGGGATCAATTCGAAACAAATTACAATGACCAAAATTCAAATGACCAAAACTGTTTTGAATATTTGAAAATTTGGATTTGTTTCGTGCTTCGTATTTATCATCACTCTACCTCCCCATCATCGAAGGAAGGAAGAGAGCGATCTTCGGAAAAATGGTGATCAGGATGACGATCGCTATTATCGGCAAAAGAAACGGAGCGGCCCCTCGAAAGATCGTCTGCATGGGGACATCCTTCACCACACCGGCAAGTGTATAAACATTGAGCCCCACGGGCGGAGTGATGAGCCCAGCTTCCATCATAATCACACAGATGACTCCGAACCAGATGGGATCGAAGCCAAGCGCCTTAATGACAGGAAAGATGACAGGCATGGTGAGCACCATCATGGAGATTGCATCCAGGAAGCATCCCAGCATCATATAGATCAAAATGATGATGGACAGGATCACATACCGGGAGACCTCCAGCCCTGCCATCCAGGAAGAGACCGCCATGGGGATGGTCGAAAGGGCGAGAAAGTAACTAAACACACTCGCCCCTGCCACGAGAAAAAGGACCAGAACAGAAATTCGGGCCGCCTCAAAAAGGGATGAGGAGAGATTTTGCAGGGTCAACCTCTTCTTCAATAAAATGATAATAAAAAGGGCTGAAGCGCCAATAGCGCCAGCCTCGGTCGGGTTAATAAAACCCAGATAGATGCCACCCATGACGATGAGAAATACAAGGACGGTCTCCCATATCCCTTTAAGGGCCAACAATTTCTTTCTAAAACTGACCTCTTCTGGATTGGATGGAGCCAGACTCGGATTCATCTTGACCTGAAAAACAATAATGCCGATAAATGCAAGGGAGAGAAGAACGCCTGGGATGATTCCGGAAATTAAAAGTTTCCCGATGGACTGTTCAGTCAGCATCCCATAGACCACGAAACCAAGGCTGGGCGGGATGAGAAAACTGAGTGTTCCTCCAGCCGCCACTGTTCCCACGGCTAATTTGGGCGCATACCGGAAGCGCCTCATTTCCGGAATGGCGATGTTTCCCATGGCAGCAGCGGCCGCCACCGAAGACCCGCTCAGCGCTGCAAAGAAGGCACAGGAAGTGATGGTGGCGATCCCCAACCCTCCCGGCAATCGTCTAAACCACTTGTCGAAAGTTTGATAGAGTTCTTTCGTAATTCCGGCATTTCCTGCAAATCCTCCCATTAAAATAAAAAGAGGGATGATGGTATAAGGATAAAAGGACGCCGTTTCATAGACCGTATTGGCAACCACTGGCAGGGCCGCATTGATCGAGGTCAGGTAGCCGATGCCAAGAAAACCTACCAGCATCATCACAAAGGCGATGGGCATGCCCAGAAAGAGAAGAAAGACGAGCAGAATACTGCCAAGAATTCCGACTGTAACAGGGTTCACTGAGCCCTCCCCTTAAGTCTCGCTGCGGATTCGATGAGATTGATCAGAAGTTCCAGCCAGAGGAGAAAGCCTCCGATGGAGACGAGTAGCCGGAAGGGATACTGGGGGATTCTTAACATATCTGAGACGGTCCTCTCTTTGATCCCTTCGATCCAGCCCTCCCAAACCAGGATGGCGATGATGAAGAGACTGAGAATCGTTGTAAAAATCTCACAGAGGGCCCGGCCACGAGGGGAAAGCCGGGAGGTCACGAAATCAACTCCCACATGCCCCCTCACCTGCTGGGTGTAAGCCGCACCCAGCAGGATGAAGACTACAAGCATGTACTGAGAAATTTCAAATGCGCCTGGAATGGTCTTGGCAAAAAATTTCCTTCCCACCACATCCCCGGTGGTAAGCAGCATCAGAGGAAGAAGCAAACACATTCCCCCGCCGCACACATAATAATTGATCTGCCGGATCAGATGTTTGATCTTCATGGGCGAATGGCCTTCCGTGAGCGACAAAAAGAAGCTATCTTCTAATTAGAGTCTGTTTATAAATTGCCCCTTCAATCAGAATCGTCATCCCGGCGAAAGCCGGAATCCAGGGTTCCTGGTGAAAACCGGGACCTAGTCTTTGAGATGGTTTCCGACTTTCGTCGGGACGACGTCTGGATGCCGGATCAAGTCCGGCATGACGGAAAAAGACATTTATAAACAAACTCTAATTAACCGATAACAACATCGAGGGGGCGACGCTCGTCGCCCCCTCGCTCCACGCTCTGATTCATTCCTTTATTCCTTAAGCCCACTCCTTCGGAAAGGCAACCACTTTAACGCCCCTTTTTTCGCATTCCTGATTATACATTCTGACAACCTCTTTGGCAGGAAGACCTTTCCCCTCCAGATCGGCCACCCATTTTCGGGTCACCTCTCTGAAACTTTCATACCAGCGCTCCGCTTCATCGGAAGGAAGGTTATAAAGGCTCACTCCTTTATCAGCGATCTCCTTCATCATGACCTTGTAAACTTCCCGGGTTAATCCTCCCGTGGTCTTGAATGGATTGCGGCCTACCTCTTCGATGATCTTCTTCTGATCATCCGGTACTTTTTTCCAGCTTTCGAGATTCATCACCACGCCTTCGGTGACACACCCAAAGGTCGCCACCACACCATGTTTGGCTACCTCGTTTAGCTTGAAAGAAAGGAAAATCGGGGGACACGTGACAAGCCCATCTACTGTCCCTGTTTCTATTGCCAGATATACATCGCCGAGAGGCATGAAGACCGGCTCTGCTCCCAAGACTTTAATATAATGTGTCTGATGACCACCGGGTGTCCTGATCTTCATCCCTTTGGTGTCGGCTAAAGAACGGACCGGTTTTTTCGTCCACAGAAAAGACTGGATGCAACCGTTCAGTTCAATCATCTTCACATCTTTGAACTCACGGTTCAGGATCCGATCATACATCGCATTTCCAATGTCCGTAGCCACGTCTTTCCCATCGACCCAGGCAGCCAGGGAGAGAACATCAGAAAGAGGAAAGCGACCTGGTGTCCATGTGGCTGTAAAATATCCCATATCGGAAAGTCCTTTTGCCACAATATCAAAATGCTCTGGCCCTTTCCCTAAGGCAGCTCCTGCATAGACGGTAGATGCGATCTTGCCACCGCTTTTTTTCTTCAACTCTTCCAGCATGGGTTCCCAAACGGTTTTTACCTCTCTACTCATGGGGGCATGCCAGGTGCTGAATCTGATGTTAGCGGCCTGTCCATAAGCCAACTCATAAATTCCTACCCCGACCCCCAATGCTACACCACCGATAATCGAATTTTTTAAAAAATCCCTTCTCGTTGTCCCATCACACATGTTTCGCTCTTCCTTTTTGATTTATTTCTCCCACCATCTTAAGGCGATATATGAGTGGGATTTGATAATGTTTTTTTACTAAAATTTGACCCACGCTGAGGTCCCCTCAATGAAAAGTGGATTTTTTTATTATTACCAAATTCTCACTTTTTCCACAATAGATATTCCATTTTTATATTGGAGAGGGATCGAAAGATGTTTCCCCTGACTTTCCGGTTTTTCTTTTCCAGAGCCTCTATGAGGTCTTTGATCTCCTTCCTTTTAGTCTTTCCGGAAACAGGACAGCCTCCCGAACCGAAAGGCAGACTCATCTCTTTTGCAAACCGTTCGATTTTCTTCTCCTCGATGAGGGCAAGAGGCCGAATGAGGGTGATCTTCCCTTTGAACAGGGTTTGCAGGGGAAGCATGGTGCTGATCTCTGCGCTGTAGAAGATGTTGAGCAGAAAGGTTTCGATGATATCGTCTTTGTGATGCCCGAGGGCAATCTTATTACACCCGAATTGCTGGGCAATATGAAAAAGCCGTTTCCTCCTTTCCCAAGCGCAGAGAAAACAGGGATTCTCCCTGTTCTCGGGACTATTGGCTCTCTTCCCGATATTCGTGAACTCAATGTGGTAAGGAAGGCTCCTCGACTCAAAAAAATCCCTCAGGATCTCCGTCCGTCCTGTTCCGAACCCCAAATCGATATGAACTGCAATCAATTCGTAATGAATGGGAACCCGCTTCCGACGCTCATTGAGGAGGTGAATAAGCGTAAGGCTATCCTTTCCCCCTGAAACTCCCACCACGATCCGGTCTCCATCCTCGATCAGACCGTAACGGTGGATCGCCTTTCCCATTAAACTCCGAATCTCTTTTTCCCAGTAGGCCATGGTAAAAGTTGAAAGTGACCTAAAGTGCCAAGTGAGCTAAAGTTTTTAATAAATTTAACTTTAGGCACTTTAGTCACTTTTCACTTTAGACACTTTTTTAAGGGACATATATCACATTCCGGGTTCTTTTTGCATACGTTTTTCCCTAAATGAACCAGAAGGGCGTGATATTCGTTCAATAGCTTTTCATCATGAGGAAGATGGTCCATAAAAAGGTTTTGCATCTCCCCATAAGACGCTCCTTCAGAAATGATATCGTGCCTTGAAAGGATCCGTTTCGTATAGGCGTCAACAACGAATACCGGTTTTTGAAGGCCATAGAGGAGGATGCTGTCGGCCGTTTCCGGACCGATTCCGTTCACTTTCAGAAGTTTTCCCCTCAACTCCATCATAGCCTCTTTCTTCATCTTTTTTATATCACCATTGTACTCTTCGAATAAAAACCCCACGAAGGCTTTTAACCGCTTGGCTTTGATTCGATAGTATCCCGACGATCTGATCAGGGAGGCTAATGGCCCTGGCTCAAGACGGTGAATTCCTTTTGGATTCAACAAACCCTTCTCTTTCAGTTTTTGAATGGCCTTTTCCACATTTTTCCAGGAAGTATGCTGGGTCAGGATCGCTCCCACCATCACTTCAAAGGGTGTCTCTCCGGGCCACCAATGACGAGGACCATAGACCTGATACAGGACCTTATAGATTTTCATTAAAAGAGGTCTCATCTCTGTGCCAAACCAAGATGGTTAATTGATAAATTCGAAATCCGAATATCGAAATCCGAAACAAATCTAAAATCCAAATTTTCAAATGTTCAAAACAAAATAGTTTCGAATTTAGTATTTGGGACATTCGAATTTGTTTCGAATTTCGTATCACTTTAGCATTTTGAAAAAAAGAGTTTTACGAGTCAATTGACCAAAAGATTCATCATAAAATCCCCCTTAATCCCCCTTTTCCAAAGGGGGAAACCCTTATCTCCTCCCTTTGGCAAAGGGAGGTCGGGAGGGATTTTACAAAGATTTTCAAACCGCTAAAGTGTTACCGAATTTCGAATTTCGTGCTTCGGGTTTTTTATTTCAGTCTCTTCTGAAACCTCATCGAACTCAATGTAATCATCAGCCCACCCAGAACCGCCAGGGCCAGCATCTGGGGCCACAGGATTTCCAGTCCCACCCCTTTCAGAAAGGTCCCCCTGATGATGACCAGGAAATATCTCAGAGGATTGATATAGGTAAGATACTGAAGCCACTGCGGCATATTCTCCAGAGGGAAAGCAAAGCCGGAAAGAATAAACGCCGGATTCATGAAGAAGAAGGTGGAGATCTGGGCCTGCTGCTGGGTCGATGAGATGGTCGAAATGAAAAGGCCGATCCCAACCGAACTCATTAGAAAGAGGAGATTTCCCAGGAGGAGGACAAGAGGGTTACCACGGAGGGGAACCTCGAACCAGAACACTCCGATCAGGGCGATCATCACCACATCGATAAAGCCGATCAATGCAAACGGAAGGGTCTTCCCTAAAACCAGCTCCCAGGAGCGGATGGGTGTGACCATGATCTGTTCGAGCGTCCCCATCTCCCGCTCCCTCACAATGGCCTGAGCGGTCAGGATCATCGGAATGAGAAAAGCAATCGTGGCAATGACTCCCGGGACATAAAAATAGCGGCTTTCAAGGCTTGGGTTGAACCATATCCGATGCTCAAGCTCTGCGCCTGCTTCTTCGAAATCCTTCATCCCTTCCCGGTTAAGCCTCTTCACAATCATTTCCGTCGAATATTCGGAAAGAATCCGGCTCACATATCCCAGGGCAATCATGGCCGTATTGGACTCCGTCCCATCGACAATGACCTGGAGCCCCGCAGTGTCACCCTTTTTAATTTTCCGAGAAAACCCGCTCGGGATTTCGAGGCTGATGGTGATCTCTCCCTTTTTAATGAGCGCCTCAATCTCTTTGGGGGTCTCGGGATGAGAAACAATTTTGAAATATTTTGAACTCCTGAACCGGGCGATGAGATCCCTTGAGTCCACACTCTGATCCAGGTCCCTGATGGCGGTGGTGATGTCCCTCACATCAAGATTCGCCGCATATCCAAAAACGATCAGCTGGAAGATGGGCGGAAAGATGAGCGTGATCCTTAACCGCTTATCCCTCAGGACGTGAATTAACTCTTTGACAAATAGAAATCGAACCCGTTTAAACATTGATGAACCTATTGAAAAATGGTCTTCAGGTAAAGGCAAGGAAGCCGGTTTGGGTTAGGTGGATGGGCTGAGGCCAAAGACGTTACCCAAATGACCTAACCTTTTCACCAAACTGGCCTCTTAACCTTAACCTCAACCTTGACCTCTCGGGATTACCTCAGCTCCTTTTTAAAAATCTTCGTCGCCACCAAAAGTCCCAACGCCCCCATGCCGATTAAAACAGCGGTCTCCTGCCACAGAAAAGAAAAGTCCGACCCTTTTAGAAAGATCTCTTTGACGATGGTCACATAATATCGGGGAGCAATCCCGTAGGTGATGACCTGAAGCCAGAAAGGCATATTCGAGATGACAAAGGTGAACCCTGAAAGAAGAAAGGTCGGAAGAAAACCGATGATCATGGCCATCTGGTTGGCAAACAGTTGTGTCCCCGCTATGGCGGAGATGGTCAACCCCATGGCCAACGCTACAATCAGATAGACACAGGAGAGGATGAGGAGCAACAGCACGCTCCCCCTCAGGGGGACCTGAAAGACCAATCTCCCCATCAGAACAGCCAGCGACAGATCCAGAAGGCCAAGGAAGAAGTAAGGGAATAACTTTCCGATGATCAACTCCGCTTTCCGGACAGGAGTGGAGATGAGAAGCTCCATCGTCCCTTTCTCCCATTCCCTCACCACCACCTGGCCGGTGAGAAGCACTCCAATGATCGAAATGATGACTGCCACCAGTCCGGGGATAAAATAATTTTTTGACTCCAGTTCTTCGTTAAACCAAATTCTGGTCCGGCCTTCCAGCGGCGGTTCCGGCCTCTTTCGGCCCATCCGTTCTATCTTTAAAAAGGTTTTTTCCTGCGTATAATCCCGGACAACGGCCTGGACATAGCTGAGGATGATATTGGCTGTATTGGAGTCACTCCCATCCAGCACCACCTGAACTGGAGCTTTCTTCCCTGCCTTCACGGTTCTGGAGAAGTCGTGCCTCAGGACCAGTCCCATCTTGATCGCTCCCTCATCGATCAGCCTTCTCATCTCTCTTTCATTTTGAACAAAACCAAAAAGGTCGAAATAAGGAGAGCCGGTAAACCGATGGATGAAGGAAAGACTCTCTTGGGCGCCATCGTAATTGAGAACAGCCATCTTCACCTTTTTCACATCGAGGGTCACCGCATATCCGAAAAGAAGCATCAGGAGAGCGGGCATGAGGATGACCAGCCCCAGGCTCCTCGGATCGCGATAGATATGGATGAACTCCTTCCTGGCAATAGCCCAGGTCCGAGAAAGGTTCAACGCTCATTCTCCTTTTCGATTAATGATACAAAGACATCTTCGAGAGAAGGCCGTATCCATTCCATCCGCTTCAGAAGAATATGGTGGGTTTGAAATAAGGCTTTGATCTCCTGTTCTGAATCGACCCCTTCTTTCCCAATGATATGGAGCCCATCTCCAAAGACAGCGGCCTCTGAGGCCCAGGCCGCCCTTTTCAGAAGATCGAGAGCCGGAATCAGGGGATCACACCCCACTTCAAGAATTCCCCGGGAAAGGGTTTTCATCTTCAATTCAGTTGGGGTCCCGAGGGCGACGATCTTGCCCTGATAGATTAATGCCAGCCGATCGCAATATTCGGCCTCATCCATATAGTGAGTGGTGACAAAAACGGTAACTCCCTTCTCGGCCATTTGCTGGATCAAACTCCAGAAATTTCGGCGTGAAATGGGATCCACGCCCGAAGTGGGTTCGTCCAGAAAGAGGATTTCAGGTTCATGGAGTAAGGCACAGGCTAACGCCAGTCTCTGTTTCCAGCCTGCGGCCAGTGTCCTGGTTATCCGATCCCGGAGGTCCTGAAGGCCTGCCCTCTCCAGAGCCTGTTTCTCTCTCTCTTTCTGCAGAGGACCTGAAAGGCCGTAAATCCCCCCAAAAAAATGGAGGTTCTCCAAAACCGTTAAATCTTCGTAAAGAGAAAATTTTTGAGACATATAGCCGATCACCTGTTTGATCTTCTCGGGCTCTTTGACGATATCAAATTCTGCAACCTTCCCTTTCCCTGAAGTGGGCATCAACAAGCCACAGAGCATCCGGATGGTCGTTGATTTACCGGCCCCATTGGGTCCAAGAAAACCGAAGATCTCTCCCTTCCTGACCTGAAAATGGATGTGATCGACGGCGACGAAATCACCAAAAATTTTAGAGAGGTCTTCAACCTCTACTGCATGAGTGAACATCAAAACCTCCATGCAAATTATAAAATTTTGAGATGCTGTAACACGTTAGCCCTTTGAAGCGGTTATCAGGCAATCAGGTGGTCAGGAAGTGGACATCAGGATATTAGGATATCAGGTCAAACCAAAAAGCTGTTATTCATTATCTGAGATCCTGGTATCCTGATATTCTGCACTCTGGTATCCTGGTCACCTGATACCCGTATTTTTCAACACAAAAGTCAGTGTTCACTCTCCATTGCTTCCTGCCTTTCTCTCACCATCGAAACAAAGGCATCTTCAAGAGAGGGTCTCACGACATTTAAATCCACGATCTCCATTCCCTCCGCCTTTAAGACATCCCGGATCGCTCTTTCTCCTTCTTCCGGTTCGTCAACCAGGATGTGGATCTTATCCCCGGACAGGACAAGGCTGCGAAAGGCTCCCCTCCCTTCCAGTATCTTCATCCCCTTCTGATGATTTTCAAGGCGCAGTTCCAGAATTGTCCCTCCGATTCCAGCTTTGACGGCGGAGGGAGTATCCGCCACCAGCAGCTCTCCCTTATGGATCAAACCGATGCGACTGCACCGCTCTGCCTCATCCATATAGGAGGTCGAAAAGAGGATGGTGACGCCCTCCTTTAAAAGGTCATAAAGGATGACCCAGAAATCCCTCCTCGAAAGGGGATCAACTCCGGTCGTTGGTTCATCTAATAATAGGATCTCGGGAGTATGGATCAGGGCGCAGATTAATCCTAATTTCTGTTTCATTCCCCCGGAGAGATCTTGCGCCTTTCTTTTTCCGAAGGGTTCAAGGTTGGCAAATTGAAGAAGCCTTCCGATCCGATTCTTCCTTCCTTTCCTCGGGACACGATAGAGGTCCGCATAGAAATGGATATTTTCAAGGACGGTGAGATCTCCATAGAGTCCGAATCGCTGTGGGAGATATCCCACTTTCTCCTTTAGTCGCTCAGCTTCTTTTCGAATATCACAGCCCGCCACCGTTGCTTCTCCTCCGTCAGGAGGAAGAATTCCACAGAGCATACGGAGGGTGGTCGTCTTTCCTGAGGCGTCCGGACCGACAAAACCGAAGATCTCCCCTGTTTTCACCTCCAGGCTAAGCCGGTTGACTGCCGTCAATGATCCAAAGGTCTTGGTCAGGTTGGTTGTCTGAATGGATAGCATATCTTGAGGGGAGAGCAGGATATCAGGTGACCAGAAGATCAGGGGGTTATGAAAAGACAAATGCAAATTGTAAAGTTAACAATGCAAAATTAGCAGTGTTTTAAACTGTTAATTGATCATTGCTAATTGACCACTTTGCAATGATTCTTTCCGATATCCTGATAACCCTGCCTATCGCAGGCAGGCACTTCCTGATCATCTGATATCCCGATCTTCTTCTATTTTTTTTCAAGGGAAGTTGTTGTCAAAAGGATCCGTCCGTCGGCAGGCATGCCTGGCTTCAATTCACGGTCCGGATTGGGAATGTCCACTTTGATGCGGTAGACCAGGGTCACCCTCTCCTTCTCTGTCTGGATCTGTTTGGGCGTGAATTCGGACCGAGAAGAGATGAAGGATATTGTCCCTTTATACTCTTTTGGGGGACGGAGATCGGTCGTCACAATGACTTCCTGACCCCATCTCACACGGCTGAGTTCGGTCTCCGGGACATAGGCTTTCAGCCAGACATTGACGATATCGGCAAGGGTGAGAACAGAGGTTCCTGGATTGACCACCTCGCCCTTCTCACCCGATTTAACGAGCACAATCCCTGAGATGGGAGATTGAAGAACCGTATAACCGAGTTGCGTCTCTGCCAGTTTTAACGAGGCGCGAGCCTGCTCCACCTGAGCTCTTCCGTCTTCGATGTCCTCCTTCCTCGGCCCTTCCTTGACCTTTTTGAAAACCTCCGTTGCCCCTTCTAAAGCCGCTTTGGCAATCTTCAATTTGGTCTCGGCATTATCCAGCGTCTCTCTGGGAATCACGCGCCCGTCATAGAGAGTTTTCATCCGTTCATATTGAGTCTTCTTATTCTCAAAATCGAACTGCGCCTGCTGGAGGTTTGCCTCTGCTTCTCTGATCTCTTCAGGCCTCGAACCTGCAAGCAACCTTTCCAATCGCGCCTGGGACGCTCGCAAGGTGGCCCGCGCTAATTCGACCCGCTGGCGAAGATCCTCATCATCCAATCGGGCAATCACTTTTCCTTTCTCAACCCAATCCCCCTCCTGGACATAGAGTTGGACAATTCTTCCGGATAGTTTAAAACCGACATCCACCTCTGTCGCTTCGATGTTTCCGGAAACCCTGATGGAAGGGTCTCCATCGCCTTTATCTTTGACAAAAAGGTAAAAAACGAGGCCCCCTGCGAGGATCACTATAAAAAAGAAGAAAAACACCCAACGTTTCATTCGAATATTCCCCGATGGCAAGTCAACCTGGTTGTTGAATAAAAATAATATGAAAAGGGGGGTGGGTATGCTGGAAAGCCTTTACAGCGGCACCTTTAAGTGGTTTGTTAATAAGGTGTCAAGCATATCCCAGAGATCACCTCAGGTGACATCAAATATTTTCCATAACATATAGAAACGATCCGCAATTGTAAAGGATTGGAAGCATGCCCACCCCCCCTTTTTTGCAACATTGAGAGCAAACCCATTATAAATTTCATTTCTCTTCCTGTCAAAGTTTTACCTCCCAAAAGAAGGAACCCTCTTGAATTTTTCACCCTTTATAGTAAGATGTTTGTAAGATGTTAAGATTCAATGACATTTTAGATCGTTTGGTCTCCTACAATCCCAATGCCGACACAGATCTCTTAAGAAAGGCCTATGTCTTTTCCGCCAAAGTCCATCTTGGCCAGGTCCGCCTCTCCGGTGAGCCTTACCTCACCCATCCCCTTGAGGTGACCGGGATCCTCACCCAGATGCAGCTCGATGCCGCCACCTTAGCCACCGGCCTTCTTCATGATACCGTTGAGGATACGCTGGCCACTCTCGAAGAAATTCGTGAAAACTTCGGAAATGAAATTTCCCAGTTGGTTGACGGGGTGACCAAGATCAGCCGGATATCCCTCCGGTCATCTGAGGAGAGTCAGGCGGAAAATTTCCGGAAAATGATCCTGGCCATGGTCAAAGATATTCGGGTCGTCCTGGTAAAACTCGCTGACCGCCTTCACAATATGCGAACCCTTCGATACCACACCCCGGGAAAACAGGCGGAGATCGCCCAGGAAACCCTCGACATCTACGCCCCCCTGGCCAACCGCCTTGGAATTGACTGGATCAAAACAGAGTTGCAAGAACTCGCCTTCAAGCACCGCTACCCCGATATCTACGGGGAGATTCAGCGAAAGATCGCTAAAAAGGAGAGGGAGCGGCTTCGTTATGTCGATGAAATGAAACGAACCCTGCTGAAGAAGCTTTATGAAAACAAGATCGAGGGAGAGGTAACCGGCCGGCTCAAACAGATTTACAGCATCTATCTAAAGATGAAAGACCAGAATATCGATTTCGATCAGGTCTATGATATTACCGCCTTCCGGATCGTTGTCCATAGCATCAAAGATTGTTACGATGTCCTGGGCATCATCCACTCCCTCTGGAAACCCATCCCTGGCAAATTCAAAGACTATATCGGTCTTCCCAAGGAGAATTTGTATCAATCTCTTCATACTGCCGCCATCGGGCCTTACGGTGAGCGGATTGAGATACAGATTCGAACTCAGGAGATGCACCGGATCGCGGAGGAAGGCATCGCCGCTCACTGGAAATATAAAGAAGGGAAACCCCTTGATGAAGCGGATGACAAACGGTTTACCTGGCTGAGACAACTCCTCGAATGGCAGCGCGATCTGAAGGATGATCAGGAGTTTATTGAAAGCGTCAAGGTCGACCTCTTCCCTCATGAGGTTTATATCTTTACTCCGAAGGGGGCGGTGAAAGAATTCCCTGTGGGGGCCACCCCAGTTGATTTCGCTTACAGCATCCATTCCGATATCGGGAATCATTGTATCGGAGCAAAGGTCAACGGAAAAATCGTTTCCCTGAAATATGAGTTCAGGAGCGGGGATACCGTTGAGATCCTTACCTCTCCCAATCAGAAGCCGAGCAAGGATTGGCTCAAATTTGTCAAGACCCCGCGGGCTAAGACCAAGATCCGTCAGTGGTTTAAATCGGTGGAGAGAGAAAAATCGATCATTCTTGGAAAAGAGATTCTGGACAAGGAACTTCGAAAATACGATCTTCATCAGACCAAATTGATGAAGTCAGGAGAACTGGCAAAAGTGGCCGGCGAATTCAGTTTTCAGGAGGCGGAGGATCTGATTGCCGCCGTCGGTTATGGAAAGGTGACCGTCAACCAGATCATTGGAAAGCTCCTCCCTCCGGAAAAGTTGGAAAAGAAGGAAGAAGAGGAAGAGAGTCGCCTGAAAAGTCTCCTTCATAAGATTACTCGCACCGGCCCGAAAGATGCCCTCCTCATAAAAGGAATCGATAATGTGATGGTCCGGTATGCAGGATGTTGCAACCCCGTGCCTGGAGACAGGGTTGTGGGATTCATCACCAGGGGCCGCGGAGTGACCATCCATACGGTCGATTGCCAGAGCGTGGTGGATGAGGATCCCAACCGGAAGGTGGAAGTGGAGTGGGATTCGACAAAGGGATACAGTTATCCTGTCCGGATTCGCATCTATTCGGATGACAAGAAGGGATTGCTCGCAGAGATTAGCGGCTCCCTCACTTCCAATGAAGCCAACATCACGAATGCGAGAGTGGAAACGACCGATGATAAAAGGGCCATTGGAACCTTCGAACTTCAGATTAGGGATTTAAATCATCTGAAGAAAGTGATAAAAGGCATTGAAAAGATAAAAGGGGTCCACCGGGTGGAAAGGATGAGGATCGAAGGTCAGTCAGGTTGAACCCTAATGGAGTCACATGGTCGTGTAGTCCTGTAGTCTTTTAGTCTAAAAACGATAAGACCATGAGACTATACGACTATTTGACTTTTTTAAGTTTAGGCCGCCTTGGTAACCGAACCCGAGCGAAGGCATCTTGAGCAGACTTTCATCTGGATGGTTCTTCCCTCTTTGATCGCCTTCACCTTATGGAGGTTGGGATACCATACTCTTCGGGTCTTATTGTTGGCATGGCTCACATTGTGGCCAAAAACAGGCCCCTTACCGCAAATTTCACACTTTTTCGCCATCTCTAAACCTCAGTAAGAATTTAGTAATGATTAACATAACCACGCGAAAAATTCAATGCTTCCTCTAAACTCCTCTCTTTTCAACCTAATATAGTGCGTCCAAAGCTTCTTTATATTAGTTCCGAGGCCGTCATTTCCGCGAAATCGGGAATCAAGTTCAAAAATGCTGGATTCCGGGTCAAGCCCGGAATGACAATCAAAGTAAAGGAACTTTTGGCGCAGTACACTAAAGACCGTTTTACTGATCAAACAATACCTCTAAAAAAGTGGAAGTAAAGAACCCCGCAACAGAGCTGGGCGGTATTCAACAGGTATTTTTTATAAATCCCTGATTGACACCCAAACTTCTCCTGTGTTAGTTAGACCCATAAGATGGCCTCTTTATCAACGAAGCAGATTGAAAAAGTTGATGCCAGATTTCTTCTCTCCCCGGACGAAACACTGGATTCCCTCTTCGATGGAAGGCTAAGAATTCTTCAGAAGAAAAAAGGATACCGTTTCTCAATCGATGCGGTTCTGCTTGGCCAATTTGTCAACATTCGAAGGAACGAAAAGGCCCTTGACCTGGGGACAGGATGTGGGATTCTTCCCCTCATCCTTTCACAGACAACAAATGCCTGCTCCATGGTCGGCGTGGAGATTCAGAAAGAACTGGCTGAGTGTGCGGCCAAGAATGTCATCTTAAACCGTCTTGAAGACCGTGTCTCTATTCTTCGCCGGGATTTCAGAAAATTAAAAACATCCTTCCCCCCGGGTTCGTTCGATGTTGTCCTCTCCAACCCTCCCTACCGAAAATATCGGACTGGCAGGATAAACCCTTCTCCGCAGAAGGCCATTGCACGACATGAAATAAAGGGAACCTTGAATGACCTCGCCTCCATCGCCTCCTATCTCTTACCGCATAAGGGAAGATTTTATCTCATCTTCCCCTCCTCAAGAACGACTGACCTTCTGGTGACCCTGAGAAGGAAGAGCCTGGAGCCAAAACGTATTCAGTTTGTCCATCCCCGTACGGGCGAAAGCGCAAAGTTCATCCTTATCGAATCGGTGAAATCGAGCGGCGTCGAGCTTAACATCCTGCCCCCCTTGATTCTCCTTCCGTAAGTATCAGCAATTTTTTTTTGACAATGGGCTATGAAATAGGATAATAAATTTAAGGAATGAACGTTTTGAATGCATCCATTTCGAGAGTTGAAGACAAATCTCCCCTGGAAGAAATCCTCCTGTGGGTCGGAGACGATCTGAAAAAGGTGGACCTTGAGTTCCGCAGGAATTTAAAGTCCAATGTCCCCATCATTGCCGCCATTGGAGAACATCTTCTCCTCGGCGGGGGCAAACGTCTTCGCCCTATTCTTCTTATGCTTTCAGCCAGAGCCTGCGGATATCGGGGGGAGGCGCATATCTCCATGGCCAGTTTAATCGAATTCATCCATACCGCCACGCTCCTCCATGACGATGTTGTAGACCGGGCCGAACTTCGAAGGGGAATGGAATCGGCCAACGCCAAATGGGGCAACGAGGCATGTGTCCTGGTGGGGGATTTCCTCTTTACAAAATGCTTCTCCCTGCTGGTGGAGAATGGGAATCGAAAAATTCTTCAGGCGATTGCAAGGGCGACAACCCTTATGGCGGAAGGAGAACTTGAGGAGTTGATTAAAACCAATGACATTTTTCTAACCGAAGAAGATTACTTTTCCATCATTGCGCGAAAAACAGCGGCGCTCTTCTCGGCCGCCACTCAGGTCGGCGCTATCCTTGGAGAAGCTCCGGAGGAGAAAGAGGCGTCTTTAACCCATTTTGGAATGGATCTCGGGATCGCCTTTCAGTTGATCGACGACAATCTCGACTACACTTCCAGGGAAGAGGAATTCGGAAAGAAGATCGGCATCGACCTCCAGGATGGAAAGATCACGCTCCCCCTCATCTTTACCCTGAACCATTGCACTGAGAAAGAGTCGGTCATCCTCCGTGAGGTCATCGAATCCGACCCCATGACCAGGGAATCATTCTTCCGGGTCGTAACGATGATCGATAAATATCGTGGTGTAACCTACACCTGGGAAAAGGCGAGAGAATATGTGGCAAGGGCAAAAGAACACCTACGCCACCTTCCCGACTCAAGGGAGAAGCAAGCCCTTCTTTCATTGTCCGATTATGTGCTGGAGAGAAGGTTATAAATGAGAGTTAGGAGTTATGAATGGTCAGTGGTCAATTTAAAAATAGAGGAGTTTTAAAATGGCGAATGATTCGAGTCTGCTTCAGGTGAATGACAAGAATTTCACAGCGGAAGTTCTTCAATCGGACATTCCGGTGTTAGTCGATTTCTGGGCAACCTGGTGCGGACCCTGCCGTGCCATCAGCCCGATTGTTGAAGAGCTGGCAAAGGAATTTTCAGGCCGGGTTAAAATCACCAAACTCAATGTGGATGAAAGTCCTGCCACACCCGGTCAGTATGGTGTGCGGGGGATCCCCACCCTCATCCTCTTCAAAGAGGGAAAGGTTCTCGATCAGATTGTCGGATCTGTCCCCAAAGCCCGTTTGAAGGCCCTGATCGAAAAAGCCCTGTAGGGGTAATCATCCATCCCGCCCTATCTCCATCCTAATCTCTCCCTTGCTCGCTGTGCTAAGCGCATGCGCAGCGCGAAGGGGGAGGAGTTAAGAAAAATGTCCCTAAGATTCCCTCCCCTTGAAGGGGAGGGTTGGGGAGGGGATGGGGCAAATGAAAGGGAAGAGGTTGATCATTTCGGATGATGATACGACAACCGTTTTTAAAAGTGATGACTCTATTTGGCCTTTGCCTGGCGCTGGCCTTATTAATCCCCTGTTGTGCCAAAAAACCGAAGGATCTCGCCTCCGCACCCGACTTCACCCTTAAAACCATCGGAGGCCAGGAGATCACCCTCTCCGGACTGAGGGGCAAGGTTGTCCTGCTCGATTTCTGGGCGACCTGGTGCGGACCCTGCAAAGAATCGATTCCCCATCTGACACAGCTCTATAAAAATTACCAGGACAAGGGATTTGAATTGATCGGGATGAGCATGGACAAATCAGGAGACGTGGAGATGGTCCGCCGCTTTGTCAAATCGATGGACATCTCCTATCCCATCATCATGACTCCCGATGAAGTGGCCAGAAATTACAAAGTTACCGGCCTACCCACCACTGTTCTGATCGATAAGGAAGGCAAAGTTCGGGAGAAGATCGTTGGATTTAATAGCGCCATCGGCCAACAGATCGTAGCGAGGGTGGAAGAACTTATAGCGGAAAAACCCTGAAACTGAACTACCACCAGCTACAAGCTGGTGGATTCTCTACCGACTGAAGTCAGCTAAAGAAAAAACAAATCAGCACAGGAATTCTCACGAGGGAAAACCTGAAAAACCTGCACACAGTGTGCATACTAAACCTCACAGTTGATAAAAATTACATAAAAAGGGAGGCGGGTGTGCTGGGCGGACACGGGAAGCCGAAGCTTCCCAAAGCTTTACAGCGGCACCTTTAAACGTTTGGCTACTCCGTTTTCAAGCAAGACCCAAAGGCCACCTCATGTGACATCGTATGTTCCCCATAAAAGATAAAATAATCCGCAATTGTAAAGGTTTGTAAGCGCACTTGCCTCCTTTTTTGTTAAGGTAAAGCCTTCGCCTAAAGGCGAGGGTTTTCCTCCCCGAGTGAGACAATAAAACTCTTCCCACTTCCCCCCTTGCCGCCCCCAATCGTCCAGATGACTCTCTGGTGATGATCTCGGGTCATACTTATTGAATACACCTTTTCAATCTTAGTATTGCACTAAATCGAAACATACGGGCATGGGTAAGCCGGTTGGAAAGGCTTCGGGGCGAACCTTTTTATCCAAAAAGCACTTACATTCGAGTCCCCTGCCGAGGTTCACTTTAGGTTAGGTCCTTCGATTCCCTTAAGACATCCTATCGACCGCCATCCGAAGCCTTGGAGAGTGGTTTACCCATGCCCGTTTGCACTGCAAGGTCAAATTACTCCCAGACCCCGTCAATCTTTGCATGGCAATGCCGGCATTCTCCTCCCGCCACATCATTCTTGATCACCCGAAAACCCATTCTCTCAATCACATTTCGCCCACAATGGGGACAGAAAGTATTCTCCCCTCCCTGCCCGGGGATATTCCCGCAATAGACATATCGGAGCCCTGCCTTCATCCCGATCTCCCTCGCCCGGTGAAGGGTTGCAGCCGGGGTCCGTGGAAGGTTGATCAGCTTGTATGTGGGATAGAAGGCGGAGAGATGCCATGGGACCTCTGCCCCCAACGAGAGGATAAACTGGGCGATCTCCTCAAGTTCTCTTTCCGAATCGTTCAAGGTCGGAATGACGAGTGTGGTGATTTCCACCCAGATCCCTAATGCCTTCATCAACTTCAGGCTTTGGAGAACAGGTTTGAGCCTCGCCCCGCAGACTTCCTTATAAAACTTCTCCTGATGACTCTTCAAATCGACATTGGCCCCATCGAGATAGGGCTGGATCGTTTTCAAAGCCTTTTCTGTCATATAACCATTGGTGACAAATATATTTTTGATCCCTTCCTGACTTGCCAAAGCCGCTGTCTCATAGGCATACTCAAAGTAGATCGTTGGTTCGGTATAGGTGTAAGAGATGGACCGGCATCGGTTTTCCTTTGCGAGAGAAACGATCCTGGACGGCGGGGCCACGGATCCCTCAATCTTTTTTTCATCAACCGGCATCTGAGAGATCTCATGATTCTGACACTGAAGGCAACGAAAGTTGCACCCCACCGTAGCAATGGAGAAGGAGGTCGACCCGGGTAGGAGGTGAAAAAGAGGCTTCTTCTCAATGGGATCGACATTCAAGGAAATGGCCTGTCCAAAGACGAGGCTGAAGAGCGTGCCTCCCCTGTTCTCCCTTACCCCGCATATCCCTTTTTGGGAAGGTGAGAGGACACATCGATGACTGCAGAGGTGACACTCGACTTTTCCCTCTTCCAAAGGACTGTAAAGCATGGCCTCCTTCATATCCCCTTCCCTTCTTCTGTGCGTGAGCCGTCCTGATCGGGTGAAAGACGAAATCTAAAGGTCGAAGCGGGGTAATTGCTGAAGGACATATTTCCGTATGACCTGGGGAGTGGGCGAGTCCTGAAGGACTCTTTTATTCTGGATCAGAGGGAGAAGAAGCTCCTGAAAACGCCCCCCGCAGGGACATCGATCTGAACCCTTGCCGGAGGACACCCGTTTTGTCTGATATGGAACCACTCTGTCCTGAAGACATTTGGAGCATCGGAGGACGCTCTTCGAACCGGACAGCTTTCCCCTCTTCGCCAGTGGCTTTCTTTCGATTTCGACGATGTCCATCGCCAAGTCAATGGACCGGGCGTTGGTAATGGAAGTTCCCACTCCATAGGCATCCACCACAGGGTTTAGGCTTAAGATACGTTTTTCGTCCAATCCCCCACTGACAAAGATCTTCACATGACCAAATCCCCTGAGGTTGAGCTCCCAGCGAATCTCCTCAATGATCTTTTGGAAGTCTCCCCGTCTTGAACTGGGCGTATCGAGTCTGACGGCATAAAGCTTCTTCCCCAGGGCTTCTGCCACACGGATGGCCTCTATCTTTTCATCATTGAAGGTATCGATCAGGGAAACCCGCTTTACCTTGGGATCGATCACCTCGTCAAAGGCTTTTGTCGCTTCCACTGTATCGCCGATGAGCAGGACCAGGGCATGGGGCATGGTTCCGGAGGGCTCCTCATGGATCATCTCGGCATCCTTGACAACAGCAACGCCATCGCACCCTCCAATGAAGGCATTCCGTTCCACCATCGGTGCAATGGCCGGATGGATCCGCCTTGCCCCGAAGCTGATGACCCTTCGATCCCCTGCCGCTTTCTTACAGCGGGCTGCCCTGGTGGCTACGCCGGAAGCCTGGCAGAGGAGACCCAGGATCGATGTCTCGAAGAGGCCGAATTCCGTATACATCCCTTCGATCTCCATAACCGGCTCGTAAGCCCGGAAGATCGTCCCCTCTTTCATGGCCCTCACTTTGACGGGGAGGTCTTTGAGGAGATAGACCGCCTCTTCAATCCCGGCCAGCACGGCCCATCCGTATTCCTCAGGAAACCGTTTGGCAATGAATTCAGCCTTGACCCGTTTGTCAATCTTCTTTGCCTTGAGGACCTCCATCGTCCTCGTGAAATAGACATCCGTATACTTGCCGGCCTTGATATCCTTCGGATCAGCGATATGAAACATCGTTAACTCTCCATGAATGGAATCAGAATTCCAATCTATATAACAGAAATTTCTCGCCCCTGTCTATAAAAATATTCGGCTCCCCTTTTACAATCCCTCCGTCATAGGGATCATTTCATTAAGAGGTGAAGTCGATAGGCGGGACAGGAAT
>VGSS01000049.1 GCA_016874935.1 Deltaproteobacteria bacterium
ATTTTACCGCAGAAACAATATAAACTGGAATAAGAAATAGGTGAATGTGTAATAGGGCCATCCATTTTTCTATTGACAAAGTGGTTGATTTTAGTATTGTTGATTCAACAATCTATATAAAATTTATTTATCTAAGGGAGTCGGAGGCGGAGAACGCTTTTTTTATCCAAGTTTTTATAAACTCAAAATAGGAGGTGGAATATGAAGGATGGACTGGACCGCAGAGAATTTCTGAAGCTATCAATGGCAACAGGCGCGCTCCTTATGACTACGGAAGGAGTGAAGGAGATGGTAATGGCACAAACGGGAAAAGTCACTGAGGTGGATAGATTAACCATCTGGGTGCTGACAGACAATTACTATGACGCGTTGAGACCTGACAGCAAAATCACGAAACGGTATCGTGTCGTACCTGGCAAGTCTATCCACGCGGAACACGGCCTGGCCTATTACTTGGAGACAATGGTTGATGGAAAAGCAAGCGCCTGCATGTTCGATTATGGGCTTGACCCAGTGGGTGTAATGAATAATGTAGCACTACTCGGACTCGATTTGGGGAAGACAAATGCTTTCAGCCTAAGCCACGGTCACTTTGATCACTTTGCGAGCGCAATCAATATTCTGAAACAGAATCAGCCACGGATCCCTGGAGGAACGCCATTCTACGTAGGCGAGGAGGCATTCGCCAGAAGATACAGTCTTCGTCCAGGAACGACTGACGCCGCAGATCTTGGACAGCTGAGAAGAGAGGACATCGAAGCCCTTGGATTGAAGGTTGTTGAAGTGAAAAACCCATTCCAAATTATTCCGGGAGCTCACATCACCGGGAATATTGAGCGAGTTACAGCGTATGAAAAAGTGCCACCGAGTCTGCTCATCAAGCGGGGTGAAAAGCCAGAGCCAGATGATTTTCGAGGTGAGCAGGCGCTTTTCTTCAATGTGAAGGGAAAAGGGTTGGTGGTTCTTTCTGGTTGTGCCCATGCAGGCATCGTCAATACAGTAAAACACGCCCAAAAAGTTTCAGGGGTAGATAAAATCCATGCCGTGATAGGAGGTTTCCATCTCATTAACGCAAGACCTGAGATCATTCAGAATACGGTGGCAGATATCAAGGCACTGAAGCCAGATTATATTGTACCGACCCATTGCACCGGATTCGAAGCGATCGTAGCTTTCGGAAAGGAAATGCCTAACGAATTTATCCTTAATACGGCAGGAACTCAATATATCTTTGGGTCTTAAGCGTCATAGGGAAGCCGGACCTATACCGGCTTCCCTATGAGGTCTTTTAAAAGTGTAGATGGTTGAGACGGGGATATAGATTATCCTAAGTTTTTAATTCCGTATTTTCCCATTCGATAGAGAAGCGCAGATCTTGAGATACCCAGCATCTTTGCTGCCTGTAACTTATTCCCTTTTTTAACCTTCAAAGCCTCAAGAATATACTGTTTCTCAACCTCATCCAGGACAATTCCTCCGGATGGAAGGTGGGGTTTGAATTCGGCTCTCTCCTGGACCTGCCCTTCTTTCTCCACAAGAAAAGAAAGGTGTTTTCGGAGGATCGTATCGCCCTTTTCTAAAAGCACAATCCGTTCCACCGTATTACGAAGCTCACGAATATTACCGGGCCAGGGATAAGATAGAATGTCCTCTTCGGCTTCTTTGGAAATCTGGCTAAACCTTTTTTTGAATTGTTCATTAAAACGGTCAATGAAGAAACGAAAAAGGGGCAGGATGTCCTCTTTCCGCTCCCGCACAGGAGGAATATATAACTTCACGACATTGAGCCTGAAGTAGAGATCGTCCCTGAAATTCCCCTTCTTGACCTCAGACTCCAGATCCTTATTCGTCGCCGCAATGATCCGGACATCGGCCTTCTTCTTCTCAACCCCTCCGACCTTAAAATACTCCTTCTCTTCAAGAACCCTAAGAACCTTAACCTGGGCAGAAGGAGGAAGCTCCCCCACTTCATCGAGGAAGAGGGTCCCCTTGTCTGCAGCCTCCACCTTCCCCATCTTTCCCTTCTCCAGGGCGCCGGTAAAAGCCCCTTTCTCGTAGCCAAAGAGTTCGCTTTCGAAGAGGTCTTTGGGAATCGCCCCACAGTTTATGGGAATGAATGGAAAGGAAGAACGCGGGCTTAAGAAATGGATGTATTCTGCGAGGAGTTCTTTCCCTGTCCCGGTTTCTCCTTCTATCAGGAGGGTCGTGTCCAAACTTTGAGCAACCTTTTCTGCCAGCCCCAGAACTTCTTTCATCTTCTGGCTGACTCCGATAATCCCCCCGGACCGAAACCTCTCCTGATACTGTGACCGGAGCCATTCCACTTCCTTTTTCAGGTGGACCCGCTCGAGGCCCTTTTTTACAAGGCTCTCGATCTGATCAAGATCAAAGGGCTTGACCATAAAATCGAAGGCCCCCATCTTCATCGAATTGACAGCCAGTTCGATCGAACCCTGTGCCGTCATGATGATGACGGGAATTTCAGGATCTCGCTCCTTAACCTTTTGAAGAACTTCGTCCCCATTGATGCCAGGCAACCAGTGATCCAGGAGAACGAGATCAGGACTCTCCTTACTAAAAAGTTCCAGCCCCTCCTCTCCGGTTCCCGCGATGATGACATTGTGTCCCAATGTTTTGAGCGCCACATCGAGTGATTCTCTCAGAATAGGTTCGTCGTCAATCACAAGGATTTTAAACCGCATGGTTCCCTCTTCCCCTCACCCCATCCCTTTCCCCAAGGAGACTGTGTCGTAATATGAAAAAACCCCATTTTTGAAAAGGGGGAGAGGCGGTCGGGTGGAAAAGGTTTAGGGCGGTTACCTTTAGCCGTTCGGATTCAGGCGTGCCAAGCATATGAAAACATTTGATTTTATACAAGTGACAATTTCCCATCATCTAAAAGACCCGCATCCTAAAACTTTGGAACCTGACTGCCTCTTCCCCTTTGCTCGCGATTGCGACACAGTCTCAATGGGGAGAGGGGAAGGTGAGGGAGGAAAATGAATGATGAAGGTTGAGCCTTTTTCTTCCTGACTGGTCACATCGATAGTGGCTCCGTGACTTTCTAAAATTTTAATACTAATGGAAAGTCCGAGTCCGGTTCCTTCTGATTTGGTCGTAAAAAAGGGATCGAAAATCTTTTTGAGATGGGATTTGGGGATCCCGACACCGGTATCCTTCACCTCAATGCTCACTTCATTTTTTCCATCTGAAAAGGTCCGTAAAGCCAACGTGCCACCCTTCTCCATTGCCTGAATGGCATTTAGCATGAGATTGATCAAGACCTGCTGGATCTGGTGGGCATCAATCCAAACCTTCGGCAGGCCCTCGCCTTTTTGGAATAGCAGAGATATATTGCCTTTCTTCAATTTTGTCTGGAAGATGGCAAGACTGCTTTCCACCACCTCATTGATCTCCTCCAGTTTGAAATGGGAGGCTTTCGGTTTGGCAAAATGGAGCATATCGTCCACAATCTTCTGAATCTTCCCGATCCCTTCCAATGTGCTATCCAACAGGCGTCTCTCCATTTCGGGAAAGTCTCTCTTCCTTGATAGGATCTGTGTATTAATTTTTATTCCTGCCAGGGGATTTCGGAGCTCGTGGGCCACCCCTGCGGTGAGTTCTCCCAAAGAGGACAATCTTTCCGCAAGAATCAATCGGTCCTCTACCTTCTTCAACTGAGTAATATCTTTACAGATACGAGAAGCGCCGATGACTCTTCCCTCTGCATCACGAAGCGGAGAGATCGTCATGCTCGTGATGATCTCTTTTCCCTCTTTTGTCTGTCTTTTCACCTCCACATTGGGAACCGCTTCTCCCTGTTTCACTCGCGTCATTAATTCGCCTAACAATCTCTCCTCTTCCTCCCTCAGGGTTTCATCCAAGGGGAATAGAAAATCAGACAGCCTCTTGCCAAGCACCTCTTCTTTTCGATATCCATAAATCTGTTCCGCCCCTTCATTCCAATAAAGAGTCTTTCCTTCAAGATCAACCACGGAAATGGCATCTCCTGCCCGATCTACAATTGATTCAAGAAAATTTTTCGTCTCGATCAGTTCCTTCTGAAGCCTGACTTTTTCCACCATCAGACCATATCCCTCGATGGCGCGGTGAACGACAAAAGGAAATGCCTTGGCGCACTCGGCGGACCGGTTGATGTAGTCAAAGACGCCCTCTTTTATCGCCTGGACGGACATCTGTGGGTCTCCTTTGGCCGTGACAAAGATGGTCGGAATGCCGATCCCCATTTCATTGAAACGCCGAAGCCATTTCAGTCCGCTCCCATCAGGAAGAGAATGGTCCAAAAGCAGGATGTCAAACTTTTCACCCTGGAGTTTCTTTAAACATGCTTTTCCGGAGGAAACCACTTCGAGGCGATAAAGACCGCCTGACTCTCTCAGAGAGTCCTCGACCATCTTTACAAAATCAGGATTCTCTTCAGCAATCAAGATAAGAATCTCTCGGCTCATGCAATTCCTCTCTCACCCCTACCCTCACCCCATCAAACTGATCATTACCCATAAATGGAGTCACTGAACACAAAGGACGCTCCGACAGATTTCCCATCCCCCTCCCGACCTCCCCCTTGAAGGGGGAAGAATTACGCAAAGCGCGTGACGATTACCCTCCCCTTCAGGGGGAGGGTTGGGGTGAGGGTGGGGTATACCAAAGCCTCAATTACACCAGTCGTATGTTCTTCCTTGTATCCAGCCCCCTGACTTATGGGACATGGTCAGCCCATCAAAGGGGGAGGGAATGAAGGGTGGGATCTATTCTTAAAATACCTCATTTTCTTTCGGTTGACAATCTTTCTTCAATCTTTTTTAATATCATCTTATGAAGGCGCTGCCTCTCTTTCTGCTTCTTTTGATCGCCATACCTGCTTTCGGTGAAGCGATTAAAGAATCTCTGCAACAGATATGGAAGGTGGGTGATCGGCGATGGAGTGTCGAGGAGGAAAACCATTTCGCCGGATGGGTCGAAGAAAATATCGCAGAAGATTTCTTTATCCGCCATAAGATTCCGGTTGACTGTGCGGATGTCCCTTATGCTGTCCGATGGATCTATGCAAGGATCGCAGGGCTTCCTGCTTCAGCCACTACCAAAAACGGCATATTCATTGGCCACTGGTCAACCCAATGGAGACATCTTCCAACGCATTCGGAGTGGCACAAGGATATTCGGTTCCGGAAAGCCCTTCTCCATATGCTTTCGGAAACAACCACACGAACCCTCCCCCTTGACACCTATCCCATTCGAATTGAAACAGATTCGGTCACCCCTGGAACTCCTTTCTTTGTAACCGAATCCCATTCCGGAGTCATCGGCCGTGTCATCCTCGATGGGAGCAGCGCTCATCCCCTTCAGACGTGGGAAGCCACATCGCCCGCAAAGGTTCAAAAGGTGAGCGGAAGGGACTTTCTGACCCCGAGGCCGGAGTCCACGGTCTATTCCGGTCTGGTGAAGTTTCGCTGGCCGATTTTTAAAGACGGAAGATGGCAATACCTTCCTGCAGCAGAACATTCCTTCTATTCGTTAGAGCAATACTCGTCGGATTTCTATGAAGGTCGTGCTGATTTTGTTGAGGCAGTGGCAAGAAGAATTGATCCAACGGATTACGACCCCTGGGAAAAGATGGAAAAGGTGTTGAATACCACAACCCGTTACCTGATGGATAGGATCCCTGTTGTCATAATAGGATACCAGCGGTGTCACAGGGGTGGTTGCAGGGAGGGATCCGATCTATGGGAGATCCATAGCACGCCGGGCCGGGATGGCCAAATCGTTCTTCTGATGGATCACCTCGGCCGGATCATCGAGTCAAACCACCTCGACGGAGAGAGGGTGAAAGAGAAGATGGAGGCCATTTCCATTCCCATTCAGAAAGGGCAATCCATTACCTTCCACCATCTTTTCCAGAATTATCTCTGGCTCTCCCCCCATCCGGGGGATTCCATTGAGGCCCGGTGGGGACTCAGAAAATGTGAGATGATTTTTTCTCAGATGGAAACTACAAAAAAGGCCATTGCCTTCATTGAAAGGACATACCGGAAGAGAGATCCCAAATATGCCGATTTTGCCGCCAACCAGCAACAAGAAATTCTCCGCAAACTTACCGAGGAATGGACGAGCTCTGGGTGCAAAGAAAGCTCCCCTCCTCCCCAAAAGAGGTAGGGAAACCTATCTCTTTGATCGTCAATGATCTCCTTACTTCTCCTTTCTTTCTAAAAGCTCCTGTATTTTTTTGAGCAGCTTTTCTGCTTCGAACGGCTTAGATACAAATGCGTCCGCCCCAACCTCCTTCCCCACCTTCTGGATTTCCTGCGGTGTCCTCCCGGAGGAGATGATGACCGGAATGGAGCGATATTTGGGATCAGCCTTAAGAAGCTGGCAAACCTTATATCCATTCATCTTGGGAAGCATAATGTCCAGGAGAATCAGGCTCGGATTTTCCCTACGCGCCCTCTCCAGACCTTCTTGACCATCGCTTGCAGTAATGACCTCATAGTGATTGGCCTCTAATCTCATCTTAAGCATGATGGAGATCGCTGTCTGGTCTTCTACGATAAGAATCTTTTTTTTCTGCTTTAATTTATCCTTTGGAGAAAGGGAGTCAGGGGAAACTTGTTTTCCTGATAAGCGGACGATTTCATCCCAGGACTCCCGGGATAATTCCTCAATCGAGAAAACTAAGCTATCGAGGCTCTTTTTTCCGTTGGAGAGCAACTCCTTCTGCTTGGCATTTAACTCCCCTGGTATTTCATCTAACACCAACGAGAGGCTCTCTTTGATAATCGCCAGCGGAGTTCGAATGATATGGGAGACCATCCCCGTGAGCTCATAGGTGAGGACCTCCATCCCATGCCCCTGGGGCCCCTTCTTCGCCTCTTTCAGCTCGTCTTCCTTTGCTTGGAGATCCCTCCTTATACTCGTCGATTCTTCCTCTTTTCTCAGAAGCTCCTTTTTGACACATACCAGTTCTTCTCCCTTATCCAGCAGTTGTTCTTTAACCCTTTCCAGTTCCTCCTCTTTTGCAGAGAGAAAAGGCTGGGCCATTTTTGTCAAACGGGAGGAGGTCAGGGATTCTTCTATCAGTTTATTCAATTGGTCTGTGGATTTTAAGGCATGCCTTAAGAGGGCGAAACAGTTGTCGCAATTTGAGCCTACGAGATTATCCAAGATGATGCTTACCCCTTCCCGGATAACCATGATCTCGCTTCGCAAATCATGCCTCACAGATGAAAGGTAGGCCTCCATCTTTTCCCCTTCCTTCATCTCATTCACCTCCCCTCGAGATCTCCATAAGAGTCTTTCGACATGCCATTAATAGAAATTCCACTGTGAAATCTTCGCAAAACTTTATCTGCTCATCCTTCGGTCTCTTTTCCAAAAGTCGGATGACGTTCCTAAATTCTCTGGTCGCCTCCCTAATTCTTTTCTGATATAAATAGATATTCCCGAGGTTGAAATAAGCGAGGACTGAATCGGGATTAATATAGATGACCTTCCTGAATTGGGTTTCGGCATCTTTGAGCTCGCCGCTTTTATAGGATAATACCCCTAAGAAATAGTAGGCCTCAACACTCAGATTGTCCTCCGCTATGATCTTTGCAAGGATATTGGCCGCCTCTTTATATTTCGCCTCATTTGCCAGCAGAGTGGCACGGGTAAGGGATGAAAGGTGTGTATGGGGTCTGGGTTTACCCCGCAGCTTATTAGACTCCTCTTTCGGAGGTTCAGGGGGGAGAAAGCTCTTCTTTTTATTTGTTTCAAAGATAGGTGTTTTAGAATGGGCGAGGTTCTCGAAACCAACCTCAGGTATTGTCATCAGTGGCCTCTTGGTTTCTTTCTGAACCGGGAGGGCCCCCCTCTTATGGATGAAGGTGTGAGGAAACTCAATGCTCTCAAACTTGTTGGTTATCTGCCATAAGGTTTCCGTATGTCCGAGAAAAAGATAGCCATGGGGGGCTAGGCAGTTATAAAAATTATCAATGACTTGCTGGGTGGTCTGACTATTGAAATAGATAATGACATTCCTGCAGAAAATCATATCGAGATCTTGCATCTTTTCATGAGTAAATGGATCTTTGGCTAAGTTATGAAATTCAAATTGAACCAATTTTTTCACATCCGTTTTCAGCAGGTAGGTTGATCCCTGGACCTCAAAATACTTACTTAAGTACTCCTTCGGCACCTGGCTGATGTCTCTTTCTCCATATATTGCTTCTTTCGCGCGATTCAGTCCATTTCTGTTAATGTCTGTACCCAATATGGAGATATTCCACCCTTCAAAGGAGGGGATGCTCTCCATGATAGCAATGGCGATTGAATAGGATTCATTTCCTCCTGAACACCCGGCTGACCATACGCGTAGGCTTTTGTCCCCGGAAAATGCTTTTCTCTGTATGATTTCCGGTAAAACAAACTTCTGGAGAACATCAAACTGAGCTTTATTTCTGAAGAAATAGGTTTCGCCTATCGTGATCAAATCGAAGAGTTCCCGTAGCTCAAGGCGCCCTTCAGGATGATATTTTAGAAGGTTATAATATTCACGATAGGAATCGTAACTTCGGTGTTGTAAACGCTCCCAAAGGGCAAGATGCAAGGATTGGCTCCTGTTTTGCGAAAAGTAAAGGCCGCTCGTTTCGATGAGCAGTTGTTGGAAAAGGCCAAAATCTTCCGTTGATAAGGGCAAGATATTTCTCATGGTTTAATCGTCGACAGTTCCTCTACTTCTTTTTGAGTCAGGATGTGCTCCACGTTTAAGATGGGTATTATTCTTTCACCGACTATGGCTATGCCCGATAGAACCTCTGCCTCCATCTGCATCGACACAACTTCAGGGGTCGGCTTAAAATCTTCTTTGGACAAAGCGACGATCTCCCTTAATCTGTCGACCGTCAGTCCAACGATGAACTTGTTTACCTTGCACACGATGATCTTTTTGTTGAGTTCATCTTCTATCTGTTTTTTGTGAAGCCTCTTTTTCAAATTAATCAAGGCAACGATATGTCCCCTCAGATTGATGACTCCCTCAATAAACTGCGGGGTGCTGGGAAGGTGAAAAATCTTTTGTGGTCTTAGTACTTCACGCACACAAGAAATATCCAATCCCAATTCTTCGTTGGCCAGATGAAAGACCAGAATCTGTTTCTTTTCTTTTCTCTCGATGATTTCCTTTTTCATCTCTAACTCGGTGCCATATCTCCCGGAAGGCATGGTCTGACTAATATTTCACCAACATCCCAATCTCTTCTGCCATTTTTTCCAATGGGAGCACTCTATCTACCACATTCATTTCTATGGCTACGTTGGGCATCCCAAAAACGACACAACTCTTTTCATCTTGGGCGAGGGTCTTACCATGGAATTGTTTTACCGCCTTCATTCCCATGGCTCCGTCTTTACCCATACCGGTTAAGATTACCGCAATGCTTCCTCTTTCATAGACCCTGGCGATAGACTCCAACAATACGTCTCCAGAGGGTTTATGGCCTCTATGGGACGGTTCATCCGAAAGGCTTATCCTTCCTCCTTCTACAACCCTCATTTGAACGTCCTCCGGAGCCAGGTACACCACTCCTGGTTTTATTTCCTCCGAATCTTCTCCAATCTTTACTTTGATTTTACACTCCTTATTAAGCCACTCCACAAACCCTGACAAAAAACCACTGGTGATGTGTTGAACGATAACAATGCCGCAGGGAAAATCTTCAGGAAGTCTTTTCAGTATCTCAAGAAGCGCCTGTGGACCTCCGGTTGAGGCAACCATAGCGATAATCTTATCTGAAACTTTTTTCTTGGGAACCTTAAGATCGATAGGGGACCTCTCTTTCCTTAAATTTGCGGGTTGTTTACGCACGCTTCGAATACCGTCCAAAAATTTTATCTTCGCAATCAATAATTCCCCAGACTTTTTATCCCCGACCAACTCCAGTTCACTTTTATCAATAACGTCAAGAGCGCCATAAGAGATAGCCTCGAACACCTTCTCCGTCCCTGCCTTAAAAACGGCAGAGGACACGACAAGGATCGGAGTGGGATGAGATGTCATGATCCGCTTCGTGGCTTCGAATCCATTCATGACAGGCATATCCATATCCATTGTGATGATATTCGGTTTGAGGCAGGGCACAAGTTCTAATGCCTCTTTTCCATTATTCGCAACCCCTGCCACAAGAATATCGGGATCGCTGTTCAAAATATTGGTCAAGATTTTGCACATCAATGGAGAATCATCTATCACCAACACCCGTATCATCACCTTTACCCCTCATTCCGAATCATCCCATTAATCGTTCTATGGTATCCAAAAGGTTCATCTGCTCAAATGCGCTTTTCACAATGTAAGCTGCCGCACCGATCTCAATCCCCCGTCTTTTATCCTCTTCCTTCTGTAAGGATGTCACTATTACAAAGGGAACGTCTTTGTACTCTTCGTTTTTTTTCAGGGTCTCGCAGAGTTCAAATCCGTCCATCCTCGGCATCTCAATATCGCTGACGATGAGATCGTATTTTGTGCTGGTCATCCTGTCCAGCGCGTCCAAACCATCTACCGCTGTATCGACAAAGTATCCGTGGGTCTCTAATATGCTCTTCTCAAGCTCCCTTGTGGAGAAAGCGTCTTCAACGACGAGTATCCTTCTCTCTTTGGGCTTCAATTCGGATGCAGGCTTCTTTCTTGGGGCCGGCGAAATGCCAAGAGCGCTATGGGCGATTAAGTCTGCTGCATCCAGTACCACCACGACTTCACCGGTTGGCATGATGATTGCGCCGCTTACATTCTTCACCTTGCCTAAATGTTTACCTAAACTTCTGATAAAGGCTTCTTCCTCCCCGACAATTTCATCAACGATGAAACCGACCCGCCGGTCGAGGGATGCCGCAATAACCGCCAGCATTTCTTTCTTCGCCTTTCTCTCCTCATCCCTCGGAGGCGGAAGCCCAAGCACTTCATCCAATCTTACCAAAGGTGTAATCTGCTCGTGAATTTGAACGGCCATTCTTCCTTCAAGGGTAGAGATTTCGTCCATATTGACTTTAACACACTCTGTAATGGAGAGCATCGGAAGGCTAAAGAGCATGTCCTGTACCTTTACGAAAAGGACTTGAATGATGGCAATGGTTAATGGCAAGACCAATGTAAATTTTGTCCCTTTATCTTTTTGAGCATCTAATATAACCTGACCTTTTAGATTGGTGATATCCCGCCTTACAATATCTAGGCCCATTCCCCTTCCGGAAACATCTGTCACCAGCGGGCTCGTGGAAAAACCGTTCATGAATATTAGATTCAACACCTCTTGGTCTGTCATATTTTCCAGTTCGAAGTCTGATGCCAGCCGTTTCTTTAGGGCCGTCCGTTTGATCTCGGCAATATCCAAGCCCCTTCCATCATCCTCAATGGCGACCGCCACATTATCAGCTTCATGAAAGGCAGATACTTTTATGGTTCCAGATCGTTGTTTGCCGAGGGTGACCCTCACACCCGGCTCTTCAATCCCATGGTCGATGCAGTTGCGCAATAGATGGACAAGAGAGCTTTTGATCCCATCTAAAACCTTCTTGTCAAGTTGAGTCTCTTCTCCGGAAATCGCCAAATTGACCTCTTTCCCCTGTTGAGAGGCAATATCTCTTACCATGCGGGGAAACCCTTCAAAAATAGTAGAAAGAGGTATCATCTTGATCTCTTTTATCATGGTTTGCATTTCATCGATGACGGGGCCAAGTTGAAATGATTCCATGGAAATATGATCAAACAACTTCAGGGTATATTCCTTAAGTTTTCCCATCTGAACATCACATTGACTGAGCGATTTTATCACTTCTTCGTTGATGGAAGAAAATTCCCTCTTTATCGCCTCATTTAAAAAGGAAATGCTTTTTTGCATCTGCTTGCTGAGTTTTGAAAGCCTTTTCGCCTCAGCGATGAGGGCGGAGGTGTTCATCTTGTCGATTGCCACCTCCCCAACCAAATACATGAGTTTGTCCAGCCTGCTCAATGGAACACGGATGTACTCCTCCGTCTGCATGGAAAGAGGCGGGGTTTCCGTTTCGCCAATACGATCTACGACTTTGTCCTGTTTCTTTTCTTCTTCGTGTTCTTTCGCCTGTGTGTTTTTCCCCTCGAGTGCCACGCCCCCCTTTCTCCTCTTGTGTTCTCTCCTCTGTTTCCTCTGCGTTATGGTTCCCTGTGCTTCATGAGCTATAGAAAGGCACGCTTCGAGCTCCCCGCATAAATCAGATATATCAACATCGACCGCTTTCTCCTGCACTATCTTTTCTAAGATTGCCCTGATGGCATCGATCCCTTTAAATATCCTCTCAGCGATGAATGAAGTGAAAACGATCTTTTTTTCCGCAACCCTTTCAAATATATCCTCTATTCGATGCGCTATATCCTGAATTTCAAAAAAACCAAAAACTCGAGCTGCGCCCTTCAGGGTATGCACCACTCTATTCAATTCGCTGACCAGTTCGAGGTTGTCAGGTCGTTTCTCTAACGCTACAAGCCCATTATCCACTTTGGTCAGGTGCTCTTCGGTTTCCGCCTTGAAAATCGCAATCAGATCTTTCATCTCAGACATGCTTCAAGTCCTTTATTTCTTCCGCCTTCTCTGATTATATTTGAAAATTTGCGGTCGCTCTCTTAAGCTCCTCGGATAATGTGCTGAGCTGTGCAGCAGAATCTGCCGTCTGTCTGGTTGAAGAAACGAACTGCTTTGTTACCGTATCGATTTCTCTCATCGCATGCACAACCTGTTCCGATGCAAATTTCTGTTGCTGGGTCGCTATCGAGATCTCCTTTGCGGCGGTTGCTGTCTCCTCGATCATTTCCAACCCCTTTTTTACCCATTTGTTCGAATCTTCGGTGCTGATGATCGAAGAATTCGTCTCTCCCTGGATTTCGTTGATCAGCTGGCGGATTTCTTCGGTGGATTCAGAGGAACGCTCTGCAAGTTTCCTCACCTCTTGGGCAACTACCGCAAACCCTTTTCCCACCTCTCCTGCTCGAGCTGCCTCAATGGCCGCATTTAAGGCCAGGAGATTCGTCTGACCCGAAATATCGTCTATCAGTTTTGTGAAATTCCCGATCAACTGGGATTTCTCCCCTAAAGAGAGAATTTTTCTCGCCGTCTCATTCACTTTTTTATTGATCTCCTGCATCCCTCCTAAAGTCTCCCCTGCGATCTTGGCTACATTTTCAGCGTTCTTGGCGATATGGGTCGCAGTCGTGCTGAGCTCCTCAACGGTGGTGGTCACCTGGCTAATTCCAGAGGACTGTTCCGCTATGCCGGCCGCTTGCTCTTCATAGGCGGCCCGAATCTGGGCCGAAGACGTGCTGATCTGGAACCCTGCATCGCGGATGTGTTTGACCATCTGCTTCAACTCCTCGTGGAGCTGTGCATTGGCAATCGCACCGGCAATCTGGTTGCCTATTCTTTCGGCCAGCCTCACATTGGCTTCCGTATAGGCGTTCGGTTTGACCGATTGAAGGTTAAGGATACCGATCACTTGATCCTTTGAGACCAAAGGGACCCCCATGATCGATCGAAGGCCGGACCGAAAATTGTTCAAGAAGTTGGGGTAATGCGTAGCGATCTCCCTTTCGTCCTCTGTCTGGATGAGAACGCTTGTTCGCCTATTGACGACCTCTTCGTAAAATGGCCCCTTCATGGAAAGAACGGTTCCTGTTGGGCGACCCCCAATTTCAACGCCAAAGGCATAAGCCATGGTGATAGAGGTTCTATCGGGGTTGATGATGGGAATAGAAATCCGGTCAAAAGGCACGATCTTACGAACTTCCTCGGCAAACCGATCGTAGATATCATTGATATTCAATGTTGAGCTGATAATTTGGCCAAGCTCTGCCATGGCTTCATTCTCATGCGACAACCTCTTTGTAGCCTCTTCTGTCTGCTTCTGATCTGTAATATCCCGTGTAAGCCCTCTAAACCCTATCGGTTTGCCAGATAAATCTTTCAGTAACGATATAGACAGCTCGTTGTATCTTTTGGTCCCATCCTTTCTAATGAGTTCGAATCCACATGTTCCAGCAACCCCTGTCCTGTAGGTTTGATTAAAGGTTTGAAATGTTTTCTTGGCGTTCTCTTTATCTGTATACTGCCGATTATTCATGCCCATCAATTCCTCTTTGGGGTACCCATGAATTCGGCATGTCGCATCGTTTAGAAAAGTGAAGTTCCCGGCAAGGTCTGTTTCGAAATAACCCTGTTCAATGCTTTCAAGGATGGTTCGATATTTCTCCTCGCTCTCGTACAGTTTTTGCTCCGCCCGTTTATGCTCGGTGATGTCTTGCATCGTTGACCGGATACCTGTAATTCTCCCCTCTGAATCTCGGAGTAACCGATCCTCAATGAGAACCTGTATGACCGTTCCATCTTTGCGCCGATAGGATCGTTCAAGACCTTTGGCCGGCGGCATGTTGCCGGCCAACTTCGCCATGATTTGGCTCTGCGCATTTTCATCCTCAACGATAAACTTCCATACAGGCTGTCCCTTCATTTCCTCGAGGGAATAACCCAGCATTTCCAACTCGGTGCGATTTACACGGGTGATGTATCCTTGGATATCGTACTCAAAATATCCCACCGGTGCATGGTCAAACAGTTCCTGAAACCCCGCTTCTCTCTTTCGCAAGGCCTCCTCGGTTCGTTTGTTTTCAGTGACATCCTCATAGGTGACCACATGGCTTCCATCATTCAAATCAACATATTGAAATAGAATTTCTTTTCTTGAACCGTCCTTGCAGGTCACTGTAAAAATGCGGGGAGGGGTCTTTTCCATTGGGGATCTTCTTAAGTCTTCTTTCCAAGCAGCGACAACCCTCTTGCGGTATTCTGGATCAGGGTGTGCTTTTTCGAACCAGCTTTTGCCGGTCGGGATGTCTTCCAGGGTATATCCAAACATCTCAATGAACTTGGGATTGACATAGATGTATCTTCCCTCTTGACCTACCGTGCTCAATCCTGTGGGAGCATGGATAACCATGTTTTTAAATTTTTTCTCCGACTCACTGAGCGCTCTCTGCGAATTTTTTAAGCCTTCAATCATAGATTGAAGGGCTTTGCCAAACATATCCTTGTCCGACTTTACTCCCACTTTTTGGTCTAAATCTCCCTCGGCGATACGCGAGGCAATCCCTTCCGCCTCTTTCATCCAATTCATAATGTCCCGAAATGAGCGGGATAACGCTCCAATTTCATCCTCTGTATCAACTTCAATGGGTTGAGCAAGATCCCCTGTCTTGGCTGTCATTGTGACGGCCCCGGTAAATTGCTTAAGAGGTCCGACGATTCCTCTTGTGAAGGCAAAAAACGTGATTGAGGCTAAAACAATGACAACCCAAAAAGTGATCAGGATCTTGTCTCTCAAGAGATCAATGGGTTTGAAGAGGTTTTTTGAATCTGTCAGTACCAGGCATGTCCAGGCAACAGATTGATTACCCTGGAGTTCTTGAACTTTTCGGAAAGCTACGGACTTTCTGTCATTCCCTACTTTAATTTCACCCGACCCTTTCTTTTCGTCTCCAAAAGAGAGGCTAGAAAGGTTTACGGGAAATACTTCCTGAAGCTTTTTGCCCAGAAAAGAGGCGTCGGAATGGCCGATGAGGGTCTTTCCATCACTTCCCAACAACATACCCATTCTTTCCTCATTGTCCCTGATGCTTTTACCCGTGGCGAATTCCTGAATCACTGCCCAATTGATGAACAAGGTTATAATTCCCGCCGGCTTTTTTTTCTCATTTTTAACCAATGAGCTGAAGCTGACCGTATAATCTCCAACTAAGCTGGAGTATTTGAAATCCTGCACACGAACCGGCTCTTTTCCTGCAGCTTCTTCAAAATAGGATCGGTCAAACTCTTTCTGTTTTTCCTCTCTGGATTTGGCCATAAGCGCGGAATGGCTGGAGGCTATCAACTTGCCTTCGCTATTGAAGAGAACGATCGCCTTGTAAGGTTTGTTATTTGCAGTCAAATGGCTAAAAAACGAGCTGGCCCTCTCGGAGTGCCCGCGAGTTAACGCCTCTTTTACGATATCATGTTCGGCCCATTGCTGGATATCCATATAAGAAATATGCATTGCCTCGTCTATACGGTCGATAGCCTTATCGGCCACATTCGCTAACCCGGACAAGGTTTGTTTTTTCAGAGCCGTTTTACTTACACTATAATTTAAAATACTCACGCCCATTAACGGCAACATGGCAAAGAGTATGAAAAAGAAGATTAATTTGTTTCTTAAATTTGAAAATGGCCTGAATTTAATCATTCTTTAATCCTCCTTCGAGCAATGAAGGAAACTTATGCCTTCATTTCCAATATCCTCTCTACATTGATGATAGCAATTAACTTGTCTTCCATTTTGCACTGCCCTTTTATATATTTCGCTACCTCAGATGGGATTGTGGGAAGTACGGAAGTGATCTTGCTTTTTGGCACCTCCATCGATTCAACCACTTCATCCACAAAAAAACCGGTGTTCACCATCCCATATTCAATGGCTAAAATCCTTGCCTTTTCAGTCGGCTCTTCATGAGGCAGACCTAAAATTGTCTTTAAATCCGTAACGGAAAGAATATTTCCTCTTAAGTTTACAATCCCTGCAATATATCCTGGGCTTGAGGGTAGATAGGTTATTTTGCCCGCTTTGATGGCCTCTTTTACTTTTGTAATCTCTACTCCGTACCATTCTCGAGATAGCCGAAAAATAACAAGCTGTATGGTTTCCTCTCTTGTTCCTTCTCTTTCATAGAGGTCTTCTTGATAAGGGGTCTTCTCTCCTTCAGCCCCCGTTATCTCCTCTATTCTCTGCGATGAGAATTCTTTTTCCATCTTCTTCGCGCTCCCCAATCTGCTCGATAGCCTTCTTGTTTATGGTCCTCCTTTTTTCAGGAACCCTTTGATCCTCTCCACCAATTTCTTCCCGTCCAGGGGCAAACCGATATAACCATCCGCGCCTACCTCTTTTGTGAGCTGACCCAATTTGTCTTCGTCCTGCGCGGATATAAGCACAATGGGCGTATTCCTTGTATGACTTTCTTTCTTGAGTATTCGGCACACCTGGTCTCCATTCATTCCGGGAAGTTTATAATCCAATAAAACCAGTTGGTAATGACCTCCCCTTGTCTTATCAATTCCTTCTTCGCCCGTTTCAGCGGACTCCACTGAAAACCCCTCAGCTTCGAGCCTAAACTTCAGCATGGCGTTGACTGAAGGGCTATCTTGAATGATCAATATCCTGTCCATCGGTTAATCCTCTCGTTTCCTTAGGAAGTATTTCCCAATATCAATATGGTATTTGTTGGGGTCCAATGTCTTGACGACGTTTCGCCTGTAGCGTCCCCCGCTATCCGTCTCGGCGAGATCCATCAATTCCATCCGGCCCCTTCCTTCGACATCCCTTTCCACCAAGATGACCTGAGGGCGGTCTATATTCTGGGGGTCTGGATTCGTTTTGAAAACAATCCCCATCTCATGGGTATCGAGGAGGACCAAAGAACCGATCGGATAAACGCCCACCAGGCCGATGAACATTTTGAGGAGGGTTGAGTCGAAACGGGTATCCCGTTCCTTTAGCAGGATAGCCAGTGTCTGTTCCGGCGTATAAGGAATCTTCTTATAAATTCTCGGAGTAGTCATCGCATCGTAGGCATCTGCAATCTGAATGATCCTGCCGAAGAGGCTCATCCTTCTTTTGGAAAAGAGCTTGGGATATCCTGAAAGGTTGTTCTGCAGATGGTGATCGAAGATGCCAATCACCATCTTCGGATTGACCTCGCCCAACTGCTTCAGGTTGAGGACGATCTCCACTCCCATCAGGGGATGTTTCTTCATCAACCCCCATTCCTCATCATTGAGGGCGGCGGGTTTATTCAAAATCTCAAGCGGGATTTTGGATTTCCCAATATCATGAAGCATGGCTGTAATGCCCAACTCGCTCAGGATACCTCTGGAGAACCCCAATCGCCTTCCCATCCCCAGAGAATAGATGGCCACATTGACGGAATGGTTAAATGTGTACTCATCATAATTCTTGATCGTCGTCATCCCGAGAAGGATCATTTCATCCTCCATGATGAGGTTGACGGCTTTCCGGACCAGACGCTTCAATTTCCTCATGTCGGCATGCTGTTTCCCTTTGATGTGGGTGATCACTTCTTTGACCGTCCCGATGGTTTCGAAAAATACCTTTTTGGCTACTTCTTGAGAATTCTCCTTCTCCAGGGTGTAAGCTCCTTCCTCCCTTTCAGAGACTTCCAGAGGGCCCACCTCTATCGAGGAGATATGATGCTCTCTTAACTTTTCATTAAAGAGAGTGGCATTTTCTTCTCGCCCCTCTTCCAGGCCCATCAGGATATAGATGAACTCCCTCAATGTGTCCTCATCCAGGACCTCTTTGTAGAGGACTTCTCCGATCAACCGTTTCTTCCACTGGGTCAAGAGATACTTAAAGCTGTTAAAACTCTCTACGGAGTAGCGAAGTCTCTGCTCATTGAGGAAGATGTCGTCCGCTACGATTTTGAGGCAAAGATTTCCCTTTCTTTGGATAAACGTATTCATCGCATGGAGCGATTCTTGTATGAATTGTTGGAGGGCCACATTCTTCGAATCGTATATCTGAGAAATCCTTATCAACACATGGAATTTGGTAATGAGGTTGCTCCCCAGCTTTGACACCTCGGAGTCCATCGCCTCTTCCGACCGATGGGCTTCTTTCTGGGATTGAATGGCTGATTCCATTGTCTCTGTCTCTTCCTTTTTAATGGATTGAACGTGCGATATGTTTCTGTTTCTGCCTCGATTTATCGGAATCCACCCCCTCAACCACTCCCATCATCTTCAGCGTATTGTGAGCGCAGAGCCGCATCTCATCCCACTTTCCCTTCTGGAACCACTTTTTCTTCTTTGCGATTTTCTTCAAAACCGGGATCGCCTCCTGTGATCCTGTCTCACCCAGGGCTTTAAAAAAAGAGGCCTTCTCCTCATAATCCCTCTTGAAAAAGTCTTTGGAGAGGATGATCCCGGTAAGCGGTTGGGCCGCCTCCCCCTTTGCGACCTTCGCAAAAATGAGCGAGGCTTTCGCCCTCATCTCCGGGAGGGAATCTTTTAAAAATTTTTGAATGAGATCCTTTCCCTGTCCGCCCAATTTCTTGAGAACCTCGAGGGTCTCCTCCCTTACCTTCGGATCCCCATGGACAACCACACTCCCCAAGTATTTCACGGTGGAGGGATGCCCGATCCTACCCAGGACATAGAGAACCTGGCAGACCAAAAATGGGTTGGGGTCGGATAAAAATTTGACTAAAGGCTTGATCTCCTCTCGAGAGAGTCTGGCCAGAACATCACAGACGGCTTTTCTCCACTTACCGGATTCCACCTTCCCCAATAAGAGGCAGAGGGGTTCGATTCCCTTTTTCGTCAGGAGCTCGAGATACTGGAGGATCGCTTCGGAATCCACCTCTCCGTTTCCTTTCATCGCCTCCCCTAAAGCCTCGATTGAACGGGGACCGGAAAAAGTGTCCAGGATGCGACGAATCGCAAATATCTGTTTATCTTTCAGGACCATGGACTCCATAGTATCGTTCAGCTTTTTCAAAACGGCCACGGCCTTTCTCACTTCTCTCTTTCCCAGAACCGATCCGGTCGTCCTTTCGAAGTAGGAGATCATATTCTCATAGGCATCCATATCGTCACCCAGATGGAGGAGGATTTCTACGAGATTGTCGATCAAGAGATAGATGTAATCCGCTTGATGCTCTTCCTCAGTCTCCCGGTTGATCTCTTCGATCTCATCCGTTGTGAGCTGACAGGCCTGGGCCAAGGATTGGCCCGGCGACGGATTCAGCAATTGTTTTAAACTTTCGACAACGAGCAAAGAGGCCTCTTCCCTTTCTTTCGCAAGATCAATTTCGTCTGCCGCCTCTTTTCCATATCCTTTAAATTCCAATCGTTCAACGAAATCTTCCTCTGTGGCTGGAACGAAATGACTTCCACTTTCCAAAAATTCATCGACGGTCCCGAACGTGATGTGAGAAAAATCCTTCTCCCAGAGGAGAGTAACGAGGTCATCTTCCAGGCGGTTGACGGATTCACTCCTCCTCACGATATGAAGAAAATCGACTACCTCTCTGAATTCCAACCCTTTGAGGAATTTGATTTCGCGGATCCCGTCCTTAAAAAAGAAGAAGGCCATGCTCTCCCTTACATCCTTATTTTCATAAACGACCTTTCCCCGGAAGAAGAGCCGGTGTTCTCCCACGGATAGCGGAAAAGAATCAAATTCTGCGAAGTAGTTGTCAAAGTCTTTCTTCAATCGTTCCAGAAATTTCAGTAGGATCGGGTGATTGGCTTCATAGAGTCGGAAAGCCTTCGCCGTCTGAAGAAAAGTCTGGATCAGCGCCCGGCTGGCCTTGACTGATTTCTCATCAAAAATCTCTTCTTCCTCTTTAAATTCCTCTTTTAATCGGGATACTCTTTTCTCCATAGATCGCTCATCTCATCCTAAGATTTTCGTTCTCTCCCTTCAGAAATCGATCCAATTCCGATTTAAGGACTTTCCAGCCCTTTCCTGCCTTTGTCCCTTTGATCCGTTTCAGATAGAGGTACTTCAGGTAGGTGGGCCTCGAGATTCGAAGATAGTGGCAGGCTTCCCCGGTTGTCATGACATCATTCTCTCTTGACACCATTTTTCACCCTTTATACAGGATTTGACAAGAATTGGCTGCATTTCCCATGCCAAATCTCTTCACATCATTGACCTCATCGATATTTAAAGAGATTTTTAAAATTCCCATCCCATCAAAAAGGGGAAAGGGACGTTTTTTGCCCACCCGTTGTTCAAATTCTTCCTTTGCTCAGAAAATAAAGAACCCCACAGCAGAGCTGCGGGGCATTAAAATTCAAAACCTATTTCCATGTTGTCATTCCTGCCCCGATTTTCATCGGGATAAACTCCAGCAGCAATCCAGTCTTTCCAAGCTTTTCTGGACTCCCGCTTTCGCGGGAGTGACAGTGATTTAGAGTTTTTCAGCAACCTGACAAACCATCTCGCCTTCGGCGAACCTGTTTTCATCCGCCCAGCAAAGCTGGGCGATATTCAACAGGTATTTTTTATAAAGTCAATTGGTTATAAGAAGCCTTTCTTCCGCCTTCTCTGATTATATTTGAAAATTTGCGGTCGCTCTCTTAAGCTCCTCGGATAATGTGCTGAGCTGTGCAGCAGAATCTGCCGTCTGTCTGGTTGAAGAAACGAACTGCTTTGTTACCGTATCGATTTCTCTCATCGCATGCACAACCTGTTCCGATGCAAATTTCTGTTGCTGGGTCGCTATCGAGATCTCCTTTGCGGCGGTTGCTGTCTCCTCGATCATTTCCAACCCCTTTTTTACCCATTTGTTCGAATCTTCGGTGCTGATGATCGAAGAATTCGTCTCTCCCTGGATTTCGTTGATCAGCTGGCGGATTTCTTCGGTGGATTCAGAGGAACGCTCTGCAAGTTTCCTCACCTCTTGGGCAACTACCGCAAACCCTTTTCCCACCTCTCCTGCTCGAGCTGCCTCAATGGCCGCATTTAAGGCCAGGAGATTCGT
>VGSS01000050.1 GCA_016874935.1 Deltaproteobacteria bacterium
TGAAGTCACATTGCCGGACTATGTCTTCAACATGAAATTCAATCTCCTCCGAATTAACAATGATAGCATCATGACCAAGAGCAGTAAGGCCCTGGGCAATGGACTCGGCGCAACGACAAACGGACTCAAAGGTACGGACAATTCCTATGCGCATATAAGGCCTAAAGATCTATATGTTTTAACCATAACATAGCCCTTTAAATCTCATCAACAGCAATTCCTGTACTTACAACTGAATCCATTGAGAGACTATTTTAGGATGATTATTCTTATTATGAAGAATTAAATTTGTTCAGAAATATGGTAGCCTGAATAAAAAATGCTCACTTTTAAGTGTTGAATCGGTTATGATCAGCCCCATTATTTTAAGAATTTATAATAATATTAACAAGTTATGTGTCGACTGTGAAAATGGTATAAATATTGCTACATATCTTTCTTGACAAAGAATTGATAAGGGGCTAATTTTAAACAAAAATTTGTTTCATTTGGAATGGATGCGAATTGAATTAACTGTGAGGAGGTTGATATGAAAAGGGTAAAGGGGTTCTATCTTTTTATTATGATTGTGGTCTCTTTGTGCTTTGCCCTCTCAATTATGGCTCAGGAAAAGAAAGAGACAGAAGGGGTTTATACGATTAAAAAAGGAGATACGCTCTGGGACATATCGGCAAAATTTTTTAAAGATCCGTTCCTCTGGCCTAAATTGTGGCAGCGAAATCCTTATATCACCAATCCCCACTGGATCTATCCCGGGAACCCGGTTCGCCTCTCTGTCATAGAGGAGATAAAGAAGGAAGAACCGAAGAAGGTCGTTGAGGAGAAGCCCAAAGAGGTCGAGGTGAAACAAGAGGTAGTGCCAGTAGTGGTAGAGGTAAAGAAGGTGGAACCTCCTCCGGTTGTAGAGAAGAAACCTGAGGTGGTTGTAGAGAAGAAACCGGTTGAGGAGAAGAGGGTTCATCCGGAGATTCGCTCGGCAGGTTTTATCGCTGGTTTCGACTATAAAGGGATTGGTACCGTCCTTGACAACAAAGAGGGAAAAAATCTGATGGCGGAAGGCGATGTCCTCTACCTGTCGTTTAAGACGGCGGAGCGGATTTCAATTGGAAACAAGTATACAATTTTTAAGGCTTCAGACATTATACGTGATCCCGTTACGGATAAGAAGATCGGGAGAAAGTATAACATCGCCGGGAATATAGAGATCATCGACCAATTTGGAAACTTCTATACAGCAAAAGTGCTCGAAGCCTTTGAGGCCATCAATAAAGGCGATATGATCCAGCCTTACTCAAAAGAGAAAATGGAGATCGAAGCGAAGAGGTAAGGGATAAGAAGAAGGTCGATTATAGATAAAAGCTTTGGGAGTGCCTGAGTACTTCCAAAGCTTTTTTTGTGACTTGCATAAAGGGAGGTAAATCCCCCTCAGGTTTTGTGATGACCGATGATCTCTTTTACTATGTAGCCTTAAGTTTCGTGCCCGGAGTCGGCAGCGTTTTTATCAAGAGACTTCTCGACCGATTCCAGACACCAGCGGCGGTGTTTCAGGCTTCCATGAAAGAGTTACTTGAGGTAGAAGGCCTGGGAGCGAAGGTAGCCAGTGAAATTAGAAAGGGGCCTTCTGAGCAGGCGGTGAATAAGGAATTGGCTCTGGTTGCAAAATCAGGGGTAAGATTGATCACCCTTCAGGATAAAGATTATCCTCCCCGTCTACGGGATATCTATGATCCACCTGCACTGCTCTATTTGAGGGGAGGGTTGAAAGAAGAAGATGAACTCGCTGTTTCGATTGTCGGTAGCAGAAAGACGACTCCTTATGGCAGGTGGATCACAGAAAAGATAAGCAAGGATCTTGTTAACCACGGTATCACTATTGTGAGTGGAATGGCAAGAGGAGTGGATTCAATGGCCCACCTGGGAGCAATTTCAGGGGGAGGGCGAACCATTGCTGTCCTGGGTTGTGGGGTGGATGTGGTTTATCCTCCCGAGAATAGGAACCTCATGGCCAAGATCATTGAACAGGGGGCTGTGATTTCCGAGTTTCCAATGGGTTCTCCTCCAGAGGGAGGACATTTCCCAAAGCGAAACCGGATTATCAGCGGATTGTCAATCGGTGTCATTGTCGTGCAGGCGAGTGCGGATAGCGGGTCCCTGATTACCGCAAACTATGCTCTGGAGCAGGGCAGGGATGTTTTTGCCATACCGGGAAATGTCGGAGCGGATGGAAGTCGCGGGACGAACCGGTTGATCAAAGACGGAGCAAAACTGGTCGAGTCGAGCGAAGATATTCTCGAGGAGATTCTACCCCAATGGAGAAGAGAGAAGGAAAAAGTTGAAGAGGTCAAGCCCCGTGGACCGGAATTGAGCGAAGAGGAAAGAGTCCTTTATGAGATGCTGAGCGAAGATCCTATCCATATCGATACGATGATTCGTGAGAGCCGGTTCGAGCCTGGGAAAGTGTCAAGTGTTCTCCTAAATCTGGAGTTGAAAGGGTTGATTTCTCAGTGGCCCGGAAAGTGTTTCAGTAAGAAGATGTGAACCCTGTTAGAAATTCTATGTGTTGCCGCCTGAAAAAGGCAGTCCATCATTTCTAACGAGGTGAAAAACGAGACAGGATGAGTTATGAATTGAAAATTATGAATTGAAAGTGATGAGTTGACGTTGGAGTTGCAAAAACGGCCACGGGTGAACCGCTCTTCAAGGCTTCTGACGGCGATTAAGTTGACATGTTAGGGGAAACGGTCGACCTCACCTGAGGTGAACTCCGGCAAGGACCTGGGATGTGTGTACTTATTCGCTAAAAGGTTCGCCCCGAAGTCCCGCTTTGAGCGGGATTCACCCATGTCCGTATTGACTGAATGTTTTACAATGTCAAGGTTGAGAATGAAAGAAAAGAGAGGATTTTAGAATCGATGACAAAAGGAATGATCGTTGTTGAATCCCCAACCAAGGTTAAGACGCTCCAGAAATTTTTAGGGGATGACTATATTATTAAAGCCTCGGTAGGACATATTAAAGACCTTCCCGAAGGCGAATTGGGTGTGGATCTTGATAAGGATTTCGAGCCCAAGTATGTCACTATTCCAGGGAAGAAGAAGGTCCTTGGAGAACTGAAGAAGGCAAGCAAAACCATTAAGAATATCTATCTCGGCCCGGACCCGGACCGGGAAGGGGAGGCCATTGCCTGGCACATCGCCGATGAGATCGATGGTAAGGATAAAAAAGTCTACAGGGTTCTCTTCAATGAGATCACGAAGAAGGCCGTGCTCGATGCTCTCAAGAATCCCGGAGAGTTACAGCAATCGAAATACGAGGCCCAGCAGGCCCGTAGGATTCTGGACCGTCTTGTGGGCTATCAGGTTAGCCCCATCCTCTGGGATAAAGTACGGCGGGGATTGAGCGCAGGCCGTGTGCAATCAGTTGCGGTCCGGATTATCTGCGAGAGGGAGAGAGAGATTCAAGGGTTCGTCTCTCAAGAATACTGGAGCCTTACTGCTACCCTGAAGGGAAAAGATTCCGACTCCCCTTTTGATGCCAAGCTGGTCAAGTGGAAGGGAAAAAAGGTAGACATGGCCAATGAGTCAGAAGCCTTGGCCATGAAGAAACGGCTCGAATCGGTTCCCTACACCGTTTCAAACATCGTTGAACAGGAGAAGAAGCGACATCCCCTTCCTCCCTTCATCACCAGCCGCCTGCAGCAGGAGGCCTTCAGGAAACTTTCCTTCCCCGCCTTTAAAACGATGAAGATTGCACAGAAACTTTATGAAGGAGTGGAACTGGGTGAGGCAGGATCCGTGGGTTTGATCACCTATATGCGAACCGATTCTCCACGTGTCTCTTCAGAAGCTGTGCATCAGGTGAGGGAGTGGATCCATGGCCGCTTTGGAGAATCCTTCCTTCCCCCCAAGCCCAATATTTATAAAAGCCGAAAAACCGCGCAGGAGGCCCACGAAGCGATCCGGCCCACCTCCATGGATCTGGAGCCCGATAAGGTGAAAGCCTACCTGAATAAAGATGAGAGGGCCCTCTATAAATTGATCTGGGACCGATTTGTTGCCTCTCAGATGGCTTCCGCTGTTTTTCTCCAGACCACGGTTGAGATCCATGCGAGCGAAGGGATTTTTACTGCCTCTGGAAGCGTTCCTGTTTTCCATGGATTTATGGCCCTATATGTGGAATCTGAGGACAATCACGTCAACGGGAACGGGCAGGCGGAAGGGGGCGAGAAGAAACTCCCCCGTTTGTCAGAAGGAGAAATTCTCGAATTATTGGGGCTCACACCCAAACAACACTTTACCCAGCCTCCTCCCCGATTCTCTGAGGCGACCCTGATTAAAGAACTGGAAGAGAAGGCGATAGGAAGGCCTTCCACCTATGCTACGATTTTGAGCACGATCAGAGGAAAGGGATATGTGGGGATGGAAAAAGGGAAATTCTTTCCCACGGAACTGGGTTTTTTAGTCAATGACCTTCTGGTGGTCAATTTTCCCGATATCCTCAATATCGAGTTCACGGCCCTGATGGAAGAGAACCTCGATAAGATAGAGGAAGGAGAAAAGGGCTGGATCGAAACGCTTAAAGAATTCTATGCGCCGTTTGAGAAAGACCTGGCCATGGCCAAAGCCTCCATGCGAGATGTGAAGCGGGAACAGATTCCCACGGATGCCATCTGCGAACAGTGTGGATCGAAGATGGTGAAACGATGGGGGAAGAGGGGGTATTTTTTAGCCTGTTCAAGTTACCCGGAATGCCGTTATACCCGGGAGGTGGAAGAGAATGGGGAGTCTCAAAAGGTAGAGACGGATGTGAAGTGTGAAAAATGCGGAAGTCCGATGGTGATCAAGAACGGAAGGTTCGGAAGATTTTTGGCCTGCTCCAATTATCCTACTTGCAAGTCCACACAATCCCTCAATACGGGTGTTCACTGTCCCCAGGATGGATGTGAAGGGATGCTCGTTGAACGAAGGTCACGCAAGGGAAGGACCTTCTACAGCTGTTCCAATTACCCCAATTGCACCTTTGCCCTGTGGGATAAACCCATCCCGGAGAAATGTCCGCAATGCGAGGCTCCTTTCTTGATCGAAAAGCAGAATAAAGGAGGAATCGTGAAACGGTGCTATCGGAAAGAATGCGGATACCGCGCCTCAGAATAAACGACCCCGGTACCTTCTTTGACCCTCAATGATTTTCTTCCGAGTGAATCGTCGCTGAACCAACTGGAAAGGGAAGTAGACGAGACGATTGATCAGCGTGGGCGGGTAATTCCATTGAAACCTTTTCGTAATAGAGGAGATGGAATAGAAATCTTTCCATGCCCTTTTCCAGCCCTCACGGAGTGTTTCCACGTTCATCTTCTTAGGAAAGAAATAGGGTGCGACCTCGTTCGGGTTTTCCAGTAGCCACCATCGGTCCTGATAGAGACGACCTTCATTCTTGACGCGGTGATATAAAACCGTTTCCGGATAGGGAGTGAGCAGGGCAAAGACCGCAGAGAAGAGTTTTACCTCAATGCAGAACCTCACCGTTTCCTCAAAGATAGCAGGGTCATCCTCGTCAAAACCGAAGATGAAAGAGGCCCAGATGGTGATGCCGTAACGGTGTAGTATCTCGATGATTTCTCTGTACTGGTTTGGATCGTTCTGATATTTCCCTGAAAGGTTGATATTCGATTTTGATAGCGATTCAAATCCGATAAGAAGGCCGATGCATCCGCTTCTGGCAAGCAGTTCAATATTTTTTTGATCCTTCAATCCATGCAACGAGGCCTGACCGATCCACTTCTTTTTCAGAGGGGTCAGGGCAGTGAAGAGCTCTCTGAAATAGGAGGGGTTTCCGATGATGTTGTCATCGTTGAACATGATCAGGCGACGAGAGAGACCTTTGACCTCTTCGATGACATCCGCGACCGATCTAAACCGGTAAGAATCGCCGAAAAATTTTCGGACAGAACAGAATTCGCAGCGATAGGGGCATCCCCGACTCACCTGAACGACATCGAGGGGAAAGTATCCCTTTCGGGGGAGTATCTCTCTTCGGGGCTTTGGAATGTTTGACGGATCGATTAAATTCTCTTGTCGGTAGAAAGGTTTGATGTCATTTCTCCTGATATCTTCGATGAGGGAGAGCCAGGTCTCTTCAGCTTCTCCGATGACTACAGCATCGGCATGTTCCTTGGCCTCGTCTGGAAGGGCTGTGGGATGGATGCCTCCTAAGACCACAGGGATTCCCTTTTGTCGATAGGCGTCCGCAATCCGGTAAGCCCTGAGTGCGGTCTTGGTCAGGACGGTGATTCCCACAAGATTGACCTCTTTCAAACCCTTGTTGAGGTCGATCGGGGTGATCAGGTCGTCGGTATAGGAAATCCTCACGTCCGGAGGCGTGAGGCTGGCGAGGATGGAAAGGGCGAGATTGGGAACCGGGGCATTTTCTTCAACAGCTGGGGAGATGAGTTCGATCTTCATAAAAAACCATTTTAACATGATAAGTGATTTGAAATCGAATCCTTTTGCAAATGGATTAGAAAAAGCCTAAAATGGGCTCGATGGAACCCATACTGGTCATTGGGGGAGGATTGGCGGGATGCGAGGCAGCCTGGCAGATCGCCAGACGAGGCGGCAAGTTCCTTCTCTACGAGATGAAACCAGAAACTTTCTCCTCTGCCCATCGTTCACCTCTGCTTGCAGAACTGGTCTGCAGCAACTCGCTTAAATCGGAAAGTCTTGAAAATGCATCCGGAATCTTAAAGGAAGAGCTCTCCCAACTCGATTCACTCATCCTCAAAGTAGCAAAAGAGACGAGGGTTCCGGCTGGAGAATCTTTGGCTGTGGATCGGGAGTTTTTTTCGAAGAGGATCACTGAAATACTGGGAAGACTGGATGGTGTGGAGATCATCCGAAAAGAGATCAAAACCATTCCGCAGGACGGAATCAGCATCATTGCCACCGGACCTCTCACTTCTCATGCCTTGAGTAACGAGATCCAAAAATTGACTGAGGCGGGGCATCTATTTTTCTATGATGCCATCTCACCGATTGTCACCAGAGAGTCGATCGATTTCAGTAAAACCTTTAGAGCCTCCCGGTATGGAAAGGGTGGCGATGATTATCTCAATTGCCCGATAGACAGGGAAGGATATTACCAGTTTGTTGAAGCGCTTAATCAAGCGGAGAAGGTATCTCTTAAAGATTTTGAGAGGAGGTATCTGTTTGAGGGCTGTTTGCCAGTAGAGGAAATAGCGGGGCGTGGAAAGGACACGCTCGCCTTTGGTCCGCTACGGCCCGTGGGACTGATCGACCCGAAGACCCAAAGACAGCCCTTTGCCGTTGTGCAGTTGAGGCAGGAGAATGAGTTTGGCACCCTTTTCAATTTGGTGGGGTTTCAAACCCGGCTCAAACAGGGGGAGCAGGGGAGGGTGTTCCGAATGATTCCCGGACTCGAGAGAGCTGAATTTGTTCGCTGGGGCTCAGTCCATCGAAATACCTTTATTGACTCCCCTCGAATTCTGATGCCGTCTCTACAACTCAAAAACCAACCCGACCTTTTCTTTGCCGGTCAGATTACTGGTGTGGAGGGTTATATGGAATCAACGGCCATGGGACTGCTTGCCGGTATCAATGGTTTTCGTAAATCAATAGGTAAGCATCCTGTTATTCCGCCATCCACCACAGCGATCGGAGCATTGGTCAACCATATTGGCTATTCTCCGGTTGTTCCCTTTCAACCGATGAACATCAATTTGGGTCTTTTTCCTCCACTCGAGAAGAAGGTCAAGACCCGAGATAGAAAGATCCGCATCAGGGAAAGGGCATTAAAAGATCTAGAGGAATGGAAAGAGAGAGAAGGGGTTTAAGGAGAGGACAGAATGAGACAAAACCGGAGTAGAGGGCCAAAATGGCAAAACTGCTTCAGGTGTGGGAAAGAGCTTCCACCTGGAAGCCTCACCTATGTCACTCAGATCAAGATCTTTGCAGGATTTGATGGAGTCCTCCTGGAGCCGGAGGGAGGGGTGGATCGACAGTTGAAGCAACTCCTGAAGCAGGTCGAACAGTCGAACCCGGAGGATCTGGAAAAAGAAGTTTACCAGGAATTCAATCTGATGCTCTGCAAGAGTTGCCGTGACCGGCTGGTGGAAGAGATCAATCATCCCTGGGGAAGCCCCGGCCGGTTCATCCACTGACAGGTTGTTGAAAAATGGCCATCTGCTGCGTTTCTCTCATCCTTCGTCGTTGCGGCGTACTGCCAAGTACGCCTCACTCCTTAGGATTTCGAGAGCCTTGCATCTGGCCCTTTTTGAACAACCTGGGAAAATGACTTTTTCGACAGATTGTTAAAAACATAAAAACCTTGACAAATAAAATTTTTTTTGATTTAATCTGGTTCAACTGAATCAATTGAAGTTCACCCCGTTAGAAGGTCTTTGACCTTCCGACGGCAAGGTTTACACCGGACTATCAACGATTGGGTTTTTAAAAGGTAATATTTATTTTGCACTTGCTGAAACCAGCAGGGCTTCTAACGGGGTAAAGAATGAATAAGAAAACACTTTCCCTGAAAAAACTCACTCACGACCTTTTCAAGAACGGCAAGAAGGAGATGGCTGGCCGGTCCCGGGGCGCCCGCTTTCGAGAGATGATCGAAAAGATCCTCCGGGAAGGCGATGAGCCCTGCCTCATCATCGATTTTTCAGGGATGGGTGCGATCGATTTTTCCTGGGCGGATGAAGTGGTGGCAAAGATCGTTTCCCGACTCTGGGGCGATGAGTACGGCGAGAAGTTCCTCGTCCTGAAGGGTCTCAACCCCTCCCAGGAGGAGAACATCAGCGTGGCCCTGGAGCGAAAGAAGCTGGCGGTTCTGATTACAGGGCCGGGAGGATGGCGGATTATCGGCTCCCTCAATAATTATTTAGCGCAAACCTTGAACCAGGTGATGAACCAGAGGCAGTTGACCCTGAGGGAATTGTCCGAGAAGGAAAAGATCGGCATGAACACGAGTGGGACACGTTTGCTTAATCTCTATAAGAAGCGGTTAGTCTTAAGAATGGAGGGATTGAACGGGGCGAACAAGGAAGCGACTCACCGGGGAAGACAGTATGTCTATCAATCCCTTCTTGCCTGAGGAGGCATTGTGGCTGAGCTGAGAAGAGATCCCATTACGCGAATGTGGGTGGTCGTCACCACGGATCACCCCAAGGGGCCGGATGATTATCTTTCATTCAAACCCCCCTATCAGGTACAAAAAACCGATGGTCCCTGTCCCTTCTGTCCGGGCAACGAGGGTATGACTCCCCAAGAGGTCTTCTCCATCAAGCAGGATGGAAAGGGATGGGCAGTCCGCGTCATCCCCAATAAGTTTCCTTTCTTCCGGATCGAGGGGGAATTCGATCGGAGGCCGGATGGGATGTACGATATGATGGAAGCCATTGGCGCCCATGAGATTGTCGTCGAAGCTCCTGAACATGACCAGAGCCTTGCCTTCATGGATCCTTCTCAAATCAGAAAAGTTGTCCAGGCGTATCAGGAGAGGCTCATCGATCTGGAGAAAGACCGTCGTTTTGAGCAATTTCTCATTTTAAAGAATTATCCAGGGATATTTAACCGACATCCTCACTCCCATATCATGGCCATGCCCGTGATTCCCCGAAGGATTGATGAAGAGATCTGGGGGATACTCGATTATTATCAACGCAAGGAGCGCTGCATCTTTTGTGATATCCTCAAGGAGGAGATATCGGCTAAGAGGCGAATCATCCTGGAGACTGCTCATTTCTTAATCTTTTCCCCCTTTGCCGCGCGCTATCCTTTCGAAACATGGATTGTTCCCAAGACGCATCGGTCCGATTTTCATAGACTCCGCGAAGATGAAACAGAGGATCTCTCAGTAGCGATCCAATCCCTATTTCTGAAGTTTCACAGACTGCTCTCCAATCCTCCCTACAGTTTGACCTTGCATACTTCACCGGTTCAGGAACGGTTTTATCGTCCAGAGTATCACTGGCATATTGAGACCCGTTTGCGGATCGGACTGCGGGAGGGGTTTGAATGGGGGACGGGTTTCTTTGTTAATCCAACTCCTCCGGAGGATGCAGCAGCGTTTTTAAGAGAGATTGAGAGTTAGAAGTAGAAGCCATTCATGAATCGCCCCTACAGAGTTCGGAGTGATTCTTTTATGCAGAAACGCCACAAGGTCTAAAAGAGATTAAGGGTGAAGGATGGTGGGTCTTAGTTTTAAGAAATCGAATCGATTAGGAATTCAAACCCCAGAGGTCCGAAGGAAGAAAAAAAAGTGGTTCCTTCTTTCAGGGATTGTTTTAGCTCTTGTTTTAGTGACGGCCTATTTTTTTATTCTTCCCTACAGGCCCATTCCCACCAAAGAAAGTTCCACTGACATCAGCCCTCCCTCCAAAGAGGTTCAACCCCCTGAACCCCAATACCAGATCGTTGAGGGCGAAATCAAAGAGAAGAGCACTTTTTCAAAAGCGTTAACCGGGAAGGGTATTCCTCAGCCGTGGGTTGAACAGATCGTTTCGGCCTTGGACCCTTTTGTCAATTTCAAGAAGATGAGGGGCGGACAATTCCGTTTTGTTGCCGACGACAAAGGGGAGATGGTCAAGTTTATTTTTGAGGCGAGTCCGATTGAGGTCTATGAGATTGAAAAGAGTCCTCAAGGATATATCGCCCGTAAGAAGGACATCCCGCTCGAAACCTACCTGGTCAAAGTGGAAGGTGTGATTCGTTCTTCCCTCTTTGAGGCAATGGATGCTGCCGGAGAAAAGGAACAGTTGGTGATCTTTTTTGCTGACATCCTTGCTGCGGAGATTGACTTCTATAAGGATGTGAGAGAAGGGGACCGATTTCAAATTGCCGTGGAGAAGGTTTATAAAGAAAATGACTTCATTCGATACGGACCCATTCATGCTGTTGTGTATCAAAGGGGAGAGAAGGTCATCCAGGGAATACACTATGATGGCGATTTTTATAACGAGAAAGGCATGGCTTTTAAAAAGGCCTTTTTAAAATCGCCTCTTCGTTTTACACGCATCAGCTCGAGGTTCAGCAGGGCAAGGAAGCACCCCATCCTTGGCGGAGTTCTTCCCCATTACGGGGTGGATTATGCGGCCCCCTCAGGGACCCCTGTATGGGCGGTGGCGGATGGGACTGTGGTTTCCTCGGGATGGGGTGGAGGGTTTGGGAAACAGGTCATTCTCCGGCATCCGAACGGATATATGACCTATTATGGCCATCTTTCCGGTTATGGCCCCGGGATAAGAAAAGGGGTCCGGGTCACGCAGAAGCAAGTCATCGGATATGTAGGCTCCACTGGTCTTTCCACTGGTCCACATCTGGATTACAGGATGGCGAAAGACGGACGATTCAGGAATCCACTGAGGGAGAGTTTTCCTTCAGGGAATCCGATTGACAGGGGGAAAATGGAAGGTTTCGAGAAGAGGAGGGATGAGGTCATGGGGTGGCTTCAAGGAAATGATTCCAATCGGAAGAGACTGGAAGCCTCAACTACGGAAGGCGGGAAAGGCACGTAATGGCGCATAAGAAGAAGATTCTCATCGTCGATGATGAACGGGATATTGTTAAGGCATTGACGATTCGGCTTCAGGCGAATGGATACAACACGGTGACTGCCTTTGATGGCGCTCAGGGTGTATTTATGGCTTATAAGGAGCGACCCAAACTGATCATCCTCGACATACGGATGCCGGCAGGCGATGGATTCTGTGTGGCGGAGAAACTGAAGGAATCGAAGCGGACCAGCCAGATTCCCATCATCTTTGTATCGGGAAGTCCGGAGAGAAATGCCGAGGAAAGGGCCAGGGACTTGGGCGCCCGTTTTTTCATTAAGAAACCTTATGATCCGGAAGAGTTGTTAGATGCTGTGCGGAGGGCATTGGAAATTAAACCTTCTGCCCCTAAAACATGAACAAAGAAGATTTTGTCATCCAATCCGAAGTTCGGAGGATGGTTGTCCGAGCCAATATCGATTAAACCAAGATCGATTTCGGAACCGTAAGAGGGGTGGTTTATTTTCGGGGCATCTTTCAACCGGTCAATCTTCCCTCCGGGAATGAAGATGCGATAAAAACTTACGCTAGCAAAACTCTCTTTTCTTTTGAGAAAAAGGTCAGAAGCATTTCCGGAGTCGCTGATGTGGTTTTCCAATTTATTAATTGGAAGAAGGAGATGGGGCATTGGATACCGATCGCATCGATGAGAAGAGAAGAACAACGGATAGATCTGAAGAAAAAAGAGCCAGGAAAAGACGAGGAAGTAGAAAAGGAAAAGAAGGATGAAGATCAAACAGATTCCAGTGTATAGGGAGATTGCCCTAAAGACCCAGAGGGAAATTGAGATGAATCCCAATTATGCAGACTTACGAAATCGGATGGGTCTGCTCTGGGTAGCGGTTACTGAGTGGGAAAGGGGCGAGTCCGAGTTTAAAAGAGCGATTCAAATTAACCCCAACTACAGGGAGGCCAATCTCAATTTAGGCTATCTCTATTTTGGGACGGGGAGATGGAAAGAGGCTGAGGATATCTTTCTTTCTGAGACCCGAAGGAGTCCAAAGGATGGTTTTCTCCATCACCTTCTGGGGATGAACTACCTTCAAGCGGGCGAGCGAAGGAAGGCCATTCTGGAAATAAAGAAAGCAATCCGAAGCCATCCCGATTATCGGCGTTACTATCGAAAGAAAGGGATATGGAGAAAGGGAAGAATTTATCCGGATGAATCCATGGAGAAAGACATCGGAGAAATTCCTTGCCGTCGCCTTTATGCTCAATTCTATAACTTCGTCGGACTCTACCTTGCGAAACAAGGGAGATCGGCTCAGGCTATTCGGGAATTGAAGAAGGCAGCAAACATGATCCCCGATGAATTCCAGTTTCATTTCAACCTCGGGTCGGTCTATTTCCACCATGGATCCTATGAAAAGGCGATTGCGGAGTTTAAGAAAGCTCTGAAGATCGATCCCGGTTATGGAATGGGATATGCCTATCTCAGTTATGTTTATGGTTCATTGCGCCAGACCCGGAAAGCCCGGGAGTCGATGGAGAAGGCTGTTCGATTAAATCCCGGGTATGCGGATCTCCATTATAATCTGGCCCTCCTCTATGGTGACCAGAATCGTTACAAAGAGGCTATCTCCGAATTGAAGAAAGCGATCCGCATCAACCCGAGCTATCTTTTTCCCCGCATCAACCTGGGCGTCCTCTACGAAGAACAGAAGAAATGGAAACAGGCCAGAAGGGAATACGAAATGATCCTCAGGATAACGCCAGAGGATGAACATGTGCGGAAGCGTCTCGAAAGAATCTCACAGGAATAGATGGAGGTAAGGATGAACCCTTCAGCGAAAGGGAATGGCGCTGAAATTGAATCAATGCTGGTGATCCATCAGGGCGCTATCGGTGACTTCATCTTAGCGTTGCCCGTGCTTTCTGCCCTCAGGCGGGCTTTTCCTAAAGCAAGACCATTCATGATGGGTTACCCCAGAATTCTTCAGCTGGCAGAAGGGCGTTTCTATGCAGAAGAGGTCTTTTCCATTGACCAGAAGGGGATGGCCACCTTCTTTGTCCGTGAAGGATCACTTGACCGGGGACTTTCTGATTTTTTCAGCGCCTTTGAATTGATTGTCGTCTTCGGACGAGATCGGGATGGAGCGCTCATCGGAAATTTGAAGAGGGTTTGTAAGGGGCAGATTTTTCATATCAACCCTTTACCGAAATGGGACGAAGGGGTTCATCTATCGGACTATCTTCTGAAACAGTTAACCCAATACGAAGTTCCACTTTCAAAAACGGTTCCCAGACTCTATCTGAGGGAGTCTGACCGGGAATGGGCGAAAAATTTCTGGACAGAAAAAGGGATCAGGCCTGAGGGAAGATCACAGGTCATTATCCTCCATCCGGGAAGTGGGAGCAGAAAGAAGATCTGGCCCCTAAAACGTTTTTTAGGTTTTTTACATCACCTTGAAACTCAACTTGCAGGGCCATTCCTGATTATCCTTGGTCCTGCTGAGGGGCCGGAGGTTCAGCGGGCCTTTGAAGAACGGGGTTCTCCTCATCTGATCTTTGCCAAGGGACTATCCCTGGTTCAGCTTGCGTCTGTCATGGAAGGGTGCCGGCTCTTTATTGGAAATGACTCGGGTATTTCTCATATGGCGGTTGCCCTTGGGTTGCCGACTATAGCCATCTTTGGACCCACCGACCACCGGGTCTGGTCCCCGAGAGGAGAAAAGGTGGAGGTTGTCCGCCAAGAGGTTCCCTGCTCACCCTGCGCCGAAGAAAGATTCTTCCTGTGCAAAGATCTTCAGTGTTTGCACCGGGTCGAGATCAGCGATGTTTTAAAAAGTATTCAGAGTATAGGATTAGAGGTCTAAAAGAATGCTGAAAAACGCCCATCTACTTTGTTCCCCTCGTCCTTCGTCGTTGCGGCGTACATCCAAGTACGCCTCGTAGCCGGCTCACCGACTCGCCGGCGTGGCAAGGAGTCGCTCCTTATTCGTCGCGACGCCACTCTCAGGATTTCGGGCGCCTCGTATCTGGGCATTTTTAAGCATTCTGTATAAAAAACTTTTTCAGCAAACTGCTAATCTTCGCCAAAGGAGGTAGAAGATGGAAGAGAAAAAAGTGGGACTGGTGATCAAGTTTTTTGGAAAGATCGGTGTGGCAGCCATCCGGATCTCTGAAGGTTCCTTGAAGATAGGAGACCAGATCCATATTGTCGGCCATACGACCGACATCACTGAGACGGTTGACTCGATGCAGATTGAGAATGCCAACGTTCAGGAGGCGGGCCCGGGGGCTGACATCGGGATCAAGGTGAAAGGTAAGGTGAGGGAACACGACACCGTTTATAAGGTCGTGGCATAAAATTGGATATCAGGATATCAGATGATCAGGTAGTGGATATCAGGACATCGGAGCATCAGGTTTAAAAATTTGTTGTTTTCTACTTTTCTGATATCCTGATCCCCTGGTATCCTGCCTCCTGATTTCCTGATAACCTGATCGCCTATCAAGGTATATTTCTTGCTGCAGGTTTAGGTATTGACCGATGCGATTCATCGCGGACTTTCATCTCCACTCAAAGTATAGCCGGGCGACAAGCAAGGATATGGAGGTGGAGACGCTTGCTCGATGGGCTAAAAAGAAAGGCATTTTACTTCTCGGGACGGGGGATTTCACGCATCCCACCTTTTTTGCAGAGTTGCAATCGAAGCTGATTCCCTCCGGAAATGGGCTCTTCCAGCTGAGAAAAGGGGATGAAGGGGTCCGTTTTATATTGGCAACTGAGGTGAGCAACATCTATTCCCAGGGAGGCAAGGGCAGGCGAATCCATAATCTCATTTTCGCCCCTTCTTTTGAAGTGGTGGTAAAGATCAATACGAAATTAAGCAGCCTCGGGAAACTTTCATCGGACGGAAGGCCCATCTTTGGTTTTACCGCAAAAGAACTTGTTAAAATGATTCTCGATATTTCAGGGGATTGCCTTATCATTCCCGCTCATGCCTGGACCCCATGGTTTTCGATCTTTGGAGCTAATTCGGGGTTCGACTCGATCGAGGAATGTTTTGGAGAAATGTCTCCCCATATTTACGCCATTGAGACAGGCCTTTCCTCTGATCCGGAGATGAACTGGAGGCTTTCCGCCCTCGACCGCATTACCCTTATCTCTAATTCCGATGCTCACTCGCCCAATCGACTGGGAAGAGAGGCAAATGGTTTCGACTGCGAGCTCAATTATCAAGACGTGGTTGATGTTCTTCGGAAGAAGGACAGTAGAAAGTTTCTCTTCACCATTGAATTCTTCCCGGAGGAGGGGAAATATCATTACGATGGCCACCGTCAGTGCGGGGTCATCTTCTCTCCTGAGGAAACAAAGGCGCATCAGTATCTCTGCCCGGGATGTCAGAAGAAATTGACTGTTGGGGTGATGCACCGGGTTTCAGAACTCTCCGATCGTCAGGAGGGTTTTATCCCGAGACATGCAATCCCTTCAATCCACCTCATCCCTCTTGAAGAGGTCATTGCCGAAGGATTAGGGGTGAAGGTAGGGACAAAAGCTGTTGACGCAGAATATGATCGACTGATCGAAAGGGGAGGGTCCGAATTCCATATTCTTCTCGATGCAACCCCGGATGAATTAGCCTCTTTTGTTCCGCCCAGGATTCTCGAAGGAATCATCCGGATGAGGCAGGGAAAGGTTTCGATTGTTCCCGGCCACGATGGGGTCTATGGGAAGATCAACCTCTTTCCCGAAGAGAAAGAAGAATCTGAATCAAAAGGACAGATGAGATTATTTTAGCTTAAATGGAACGATTATAATACATTTAATTGCAGGGCAACCCTTTAGGGTTGCTTCCAAGGCGTGGCTGAAAAACATAACACCAAATAAAAGAGCGGGGGAGAGATGGATAAGGATGTCGAGGAAAGGCTCATTCTGGTCTGCCGGAGCGAGATCAAGATGTTGGAATTGATCTTTCAGAGTTTTCGGACACTCACCGAGAAGTCAATCGAAGAAGCGGATCAGATGAAAGAGGAGGTTCGAAGAAATTCAGCTGAACTGACAAAATATGTGATTGCGAAGAGCACACCCGGCGAAAAGGGAAAAGAATGGGCGAAACCCTACCTCTCCATGTCATCCAGTTTTGACCGGATGTGTTACAACATGGAAGGAATGTTAACACAATTGAAAGCAATGGTGAAAGATCACATTCACTTCAGCGATCGCGCTGTAAAAGAGGTGAATGATATTTTTCAAGAGGCGATGGATCTTCTCGAGAGCCTTCCGGACCTGATCCAGACGAAGAATAAACTGTTTGCCCAGCACATTGGCGAACAGGTGAGAGCGATATTGAAGATTGCCAATGGGCATTCGGAATCCCATGAGGAGAGGTTGATTCAGGGAGTATGTATGCCCAAGTCCTCTCCGATCTATCTGGGCCTCATCGAGTCCCTCAAAGGAATTATCACCCATATCCTGGAAGTGAGTGGGAAGATTGTATCCCTATCAGCGCGGGCGTAACCCTCGATACCATTTACCAATTAACAGGTACGGCTCACAACTGAAGTCAACGGATAATGCAGGGAGGTGATCGGCACTGAATTATGCTTGACAGTGGTTTTTTTTTATATTAAAAATGAATATATATTCATAATGTGAACAATTATTTTTGAAAGGAAGGAAATGGAGAAGATAGCCCGAAGAAAGAGGGAACATTTGGCTCACCGGAGAGAGATCCTTCAGGCAGCGGAAAGAGTCTTTGCCGCCAAAGGGTTCTTTTACACCACCATGAATGAGATTGCACAGGTGGCTGAGTTTGGGACAGGAACTCTTTATAATTTTTTTAAATCAAAAGAAGACCTTTATTTTACCCTCATCGATGAGAAGACGGATGAAATCAACCGCCTCGTTAAAGCCGAACTTTCCCAGAAGACTTCCGCTATTGAAAGAATTAAAAAAATCCTTGTCCTCCAACTGGAATTCATCGAACGAAACCGAGATTTTTTCAGGATTTATACCTCCGAGGGGAGCCGTTTTGAGTGGGCGATCAAGGATGATTGCGGAAAAAAGATCCACGATAAGATGGTGGACTATATCCAGTTATTGGCGAAGACTTTTGAGCAGGGGATGAAGGAAGGGGAATTAAAACGGATGAATCCTCTGGATTTAGCGCATGCTTTCGAAGGAATCGTTCATTCCTTTATCTTTGAATGGTTGATCAGCCCGGAATCCTATTCGCTTATTTCAAAGGCAGATACCATACTGGGGATCTTTCTAAAAGGAACTGAAAAGGAAGAAAGGAGGAAATAGATCGATGAAAGTAAGATGGTGCGTTGGATTGATTTTGGTATTACTCCTCTTTACAGGAGTAACCTGGGCCCAGGAATCCCAGAAACCGCTTACGCTTGAGGAGAGCATTAAAATTGCTCTGGAGCGAAATTTGAGACTCCATTCCTCGATGGAAGGCGTAGCAGGAGCGGAGTTCAGGAGAAGGGCAGCTCAGACCGATTTTTTTGCGAAATGGACAGGGCAATATGCTCATACCTATTATAACAGCCCAACGACTATTGGTTCAGGAGTGAGTGGATCTGGAGCCGAAAGAAGTGTTTACAATTTAGGCACGACCGTCAACCAGCCATTATTTGCGGGAGGATCCATTCGTGCAAATTATCGAAACGAAAAGTTGGGAGTGGATATCTCCAAAACGGATGTGGAAACGGTTAAAAGGGACATCGTCTTACAGGCGAGAGAAGGATACTTCGATATCTTGAGGGCCGAAAAATTCCTGGATGTGGCCCGCCAAACAGTTAAACAATTCTCTGCCCAGCTCGAGGTGACCAAGGCCTTCTTCGAAGTAGGGATTGTACCCAAGAATGATGTTCTTCAGGCAGAAGTGAGACTCGCCAATGCAAGGCAAGGGTTGGTCAGGGCTGAGAATGATGTCGTCCTGACAAAATCCTCATTTAATTCATTGCTCCGAAATGATATTAATGCTCCCCTGCAGATCATCGATATCCTCGGTTACAGTCCCTTTCCTCTCCAGTTTGAAGACTCTTTGAAAGAAGCATTGGAGAGGAGGCCTGAAATAAAAGGCGCAACCCTAAGGGTCGAGCAGGCCAAGGAAGGGGTTAAGATTGCGAAGAGCGGGTTTTTTCCCACGATCAATCTTTTCGGCAATTATTCCCGATTTTCAGAGGAACCGTCGCTCATGGGCGATCTTCGGAGTGAGAGATGGACGATTCAAACCTTAGCCACCATCACCCTTGGGGACTGGGGAAAGACAGGTTACAGGGTGGGTGAGAGCAAAGTGAGAGTGTCGCAGTCGGAAGATTTTAAGGTTCAGTTGATCGAAGGGATTACTTTGGAGGTAAAAAATAATTACCAAACTATGCTGGTCGCTGAAAAGAATATAAGCGTCGCTGAGAAAGCCATCGAACAGGCTGAAGAGAATTTGAGGATGAACGAGGAACGGTATAAACATCAGGTGGCTACCGCCACGGATGTTCTCGATGCAGTGACCTTATTGGCACAGGCGAGGGTGAATTACTACGGGGCTTTGAGCGATTTTAATGTCGTCAAAGCAAGACTGGAACGATCCATGGGAAGGATATATCCGTAATTCCCCGATATAACCCCACCTCGCCTCCCCTTAGATTAAGGGGAGGAAGGGAGGGGTTAATATAAGGCAGGGAATACAGAAGTGAACGAAGATCAATGAAAGGCGGATATACAAGATAGGAACGAATATGAAGAAGTTAATCATATTATTGCTAATGTCCGGTTTGATCGGCGGGTGTGGGTCGAAGGAATCGGCCAGTGTTGAAAAACCTTCAATGGCTGCAGTCCAGATCTCGGAAGAGAGACAGGTGGAGGTAGCAGAGGTTGTTCCGAGGCCTATCTCCTACACGCTTTCAGCCGTGGGGGGTCTTAAAACTCCTGAACATGTGACGATCAGCCCCAAAAAGGCAGGAATCATTGAGAAGATCTCAGTCAGGGAAGGCGAAAGGGTTCGAAAGGGGCAGGTTCTGGTTCAATTAGATGATATGGATGCAAAGCTCCAGGTGGAGAGGGCAGCAGCAAGAGTGATGGAGGCTGAGGCTTCGCTGGAAACAAACCGGAACACACTGCTCCGATATCAGAAACTCCTCGAATCGAAAGTCATTCCTCAACAGACGTTTGATGACATCAGCCTGAGGGTGAAACTGGATGAGGCGAGATTGGCGCTGGCAAGAACTGAATTGAATCTGGCAAAACAGAACCTTCAGGATCATCGGATCATCTCTCCCATTGAAGGGGTGATCAATCTTAAAATCGCTTCTCTCGGAGAGCACGTGAATGTGGCGCCCAAAGATGAAATCCTGACCATTGTCCAGATGGACCCGCTGGAATTGGAATTTTATGTGCCTGAGAATTGGGCGGGGAGGATTCGCCAGGGCAGCCAGATTCAATTCTCAATCAAGGCATTCAACGACGAGAAGCATTCGGCCACGCTTCAATTTATCAGCCCGACGGCTGATCCGGCAACCCGGAATGTGAAGATGAAAGCCATGGCCCCCAATCCCCATCACCGGCTAAAACCTGGTTTTTTTGCCGAGGTTACCCTTCCTGCTGGAACCAATCCCAATGGCATTGCCATTCCAGAGTCTGCCCTTTTCAGCCAAGAGGGAAAGACCTTTGCCTTTGTGGTGAGGGAAGGAGTTGCCCTTCGGAGAGAAGTCGAAACCGGAACCCGCTTTAATGGAAAGGTGGAGATTAACAAAGGGATTCAGAAGGGGGAACGGATTGTCACCATCGGACACGAACAACTCACCGAAGGAATGAAAGTTAAAATAAGCACCAAATCCCAAGCACCAAATCCCAAATAGGTTGCGGACAACAGTTGTTTTTATGGAATAGTGGAATAAGGGAATAATGCGGAAGAATTTGAAGATACATGCAGTAACCCAGTATTCCAATATTCCATCATTCCATTTTTCCTTGGAGATTTTATGTTTCTTTCCGATACTTCTGTTAAGCGACCCGTCGTCGCCACGATCATCACGTTAGCCCTTGTCTTTTTTGGAATCCTCGGATACCAGCGCATTGGCATTGACCTCTTTCCTGAAGTCGATTTTCCTTATGTCACAGTCACCACGACCCTGTTTGGCGCTGCACCGGAGGTGATGGATACAGATGTGACCGATCCGATTGAGGAGCAGGTCAACACCATCGAAGGCGTCAAGCATATTACCTCCTCGAGCGGATATGGTTTTTCACAGGTGGTGGTTGAATTCGAACTTTACCGTGATATCGATTCCGCCATTCAAGATGTGAGGGCAAAGGTCGATCTGGCAAGAAGGAAACTTCCTACGGATATCGATCCGCCCATCATTGATAAATTCGACATCAATGCCATTCCCATTATCTGGCTTTCCATGAAGGGCAACCTGCCTCTCCAGCGATTGGGGATGATTGCTGACGAGGTGCTAAGGCCTCAGTTAGAGTCCATCCAGGGAGTGGGAACGATCAACCTGGATGGCTATGCGAAAAGAGAGATACGGGTTTGGCTCGACGGAAAGAAATTGGAAGCCCACCGGCTCACTTCAAATGATATCGCACGGGCTTTTCAGATCAAGAATGTTGAACTTCCCGGCGGGATCATCGAGAGCGTGGACCGTGAGTTTACCGTCCGCAACCTGGGCGAACTTCGAAATATCGAGGAATTCAACAATCTGATCATCAACTATCAGAATGGAGCGCCCATCCGCCTGAAGGATGTCGGTTGGACCGAGGACGGGACAGAACCGGTTCGCTCCATGGCCAGGTTTAACCGGATGCCTGCCATTGGATTGAGCATTGTTCCCCGCTCCGGAGCCAATGTGGTGGAGGTGGCACGGGCCGTCAAATCGAAACTGG
>VGSS01000051.1 GCA_016874935.1 Deltaproteobacteria bacterium
GAGGCCTCTGATGGGGGCAAGGCATTACTGCTCTGCGAAAAGTTTAAAGAGCGGATTCATCTGATTCTGACCGATGTGGTGATGCCCGGGATGAGCGGCCGCAAGCTGGTGGAGCGACTCAAACAAACCCATCCGGAGATGAAGGCTCTCTATATGTCGGGTTACACGGATAATGCCATTGTCCATCATGGGGTGTTGGAGGAAGGGATCAATTTTATGCAGAAACCCTTTACATTGGAAATTCTGGCAAGAAAGGTGAGGGAGGCGCTGGAGAGGGCGAAAGTGGATGAATAGGGTTGACTGTTTGACAATTTCTTATAAAATAGAGTTAGCCCCGTTATAAATTCCAGTCGTTGTGACTCGAAACCGAGCGGGGCATTAAACCCAGCCGGAATTATTCTGAAATGTAACCCCGCTGCAGCCGCCGGCACAGAGGGCCTCTGGCCCGGTGGGAGCAGCAGGGCATTATTTCTAATGGGGTAAACAAAGAGGAAGCAGGAGGAGCCATCGATGCAAGACCGAATATTAGTTGTAGATGATGAGGAAGGCATCTGTGACATCTTAGCCCGGAGGTTGACCGCGGAAGGATATTCCTGCACCACGGCCCATAACGGAAAAGAAGCCCTCCACTATTTTTATAAGGATACCTACTCCCTCATCATCTCCGATATCAAAATGCCCGAGATGACCGGGATTGAGCTGTTGCAGAAGGTGAGGGCCATTGCCCCCAAGATGAAGATGATCATGGTGACCGCCTACCCGGACATCGATCTGGCCGTGAATGCGATGAGGCTCGGGGCTTATGATTTCATCATCAAGCCGGCCAATTTCGACCTGATCGTCATGAGCGTGAAGAAAGCCCTTGAGAACAAGCGACTTGAAGACGAGATCGATGCTTATCACAATCGAATGGAAGAACTGGTGGAAGAGCGGACCGCAAAACTTCAGCAGGCTTATCGGACTCTGAAAAAAGCCCATCTGGATTCGGTGAAAGTTCTGGCTGAAGCGATCGATGCGAAAGACCCGTATACCCGAGGGCATTCGGACCGGGTGAAACGGATGAGCCTGGCGATCGCCAAACAGATGGGTTACTCGGAGGAGAGGCTGGAGAATCTGGAATATGGGGCCCTTCTTCACGATATCGGGAAGATCGGCATCAAGGATGAGGTCCTTCAGAAGCAGGGCCCGCTGAACAACGAAGAGTACCAGTATATTCAGGAGCACCCGCTGATCGGGGTGAAGATCATAGAGGGGGTGGAATTTTTTAAGGATAAGATTCCGATGATCCGTCATCACCATGAACATTATGATGGGAATGGTTATCCTGATGGGCTGGAAGGCGAGGCCATTCCCTTGGAGGCACGGATCATCAGCCTTCCTGATGCGTTTGATGCCATGACGAGCGCAAGACCCCATCGAAATATTATGTCCCTTCAGGATGTCCTTGCAGAATTGGAGAGGTTCAAAGGCAAACAGTTTGATCCGAAGGTGCTGGAGGTTTTCCTGCGGGAGGAGATTTATAAATTATAACCCTTATAAATAACCAAATTCCAAGCACCAATAATCAAATAATAACCAATTTTTCAATGACCAAACTTCTGAGATAGAATAGAATATGGGTTTTTCGGTTATTTGAACATTGGATATTGGAGTTTGTTTGGAGTTTGGGATTTGGTCATTGGAATTTTATTTTTACAAACATGCCGGCCAATCTTACCCCCCAGTATTTAGAGGCAGAAGCCAAGTTCAAGCAGGCCAAATCCGTTCCCGAAAAGATCAAGGCCCTTGAGGTGATGATGGCTGTCATCCCGAAGCACAAAGGGACGGAGAGGCTCCGGGGGCAACTGAAGTCCCGGATGGCCAAGTTGAAAGAGGAGCTTCAAAAGAGACCCGCGGTCAGCAGGGCAGAGCAGGCCTATAATGTGAAAAAAGAGGGTGCGGCCCAGATAGTGCTTCTGGGCCTTCCCAATTCGGGAAAGTCGAACCTCTTCACCCACCTCACCCATGCTCCTTCAGAGGTCGGGGATTACCCTTTCACTACGCAGAGACCCATTCCGGGGATGATGAGGTTTGAGAACCTCCAGATTCAACTGGTGGATACGCCGCCCATCCAGATGGACCGGATCGAACCCGGGTTTCCCAATCTCATCAGGAACGCTAATGCTGTTCTCATCGTCCTGGACCTGACAGATGATCCTGTCTTCCAGATGGAGGTCCTTCTCGAAGAGTTGAACCGGATGAAGATAAAAGTAGGAGATAAATATCCGGTCCATTCGCTCGAGGAAGGGTGGATTTTTAAAAAGGCGTTTCTGCTCGGGAATAAGGCTGATCTCAGGAATGCGATGGAAGGACTTCGGGCGCTCGAGAGCCGTTTCAAGGGAGAATGGATGGTCCTGCCGGTCTCTGCAAAGGAGGAGATGAATTTCGAAGAGGTGAGGAAAGAGGTCTACTGCCGCCTGGACATCCTCCGGGTCTACACCAAAATTCCGGGGAAAGAACCTGACCTGACAGAGCCTGTGATTCTCAAAAGGGGAAGCACGATTGACGATGTGGCTCTTTCGGTTCATAAGGATTTCGCCGCAAAACTGAGGTATGCCCGTGTCTGGGGATCGGGTAAATTTGACGGCCAGATGGTGAAGCGCGACTACCGGGTAAGCGAAGGCGATGTGATTGAACTGCATCTTTAACGATGAACGATAAACGATGGACGAGAGACGATAGACGATGGAACATAAACCTTGAACCATAGATAACAGTGAAGCTCCCCGACCACAGGACGGGGCTTCCCGGAGATGAAATATCATTTATATATATTGTGCCCCTTGACCCCGCCTACAAGGCGGGGCTTACGGGGCACTCGCCGGTGAAAATGGCCTATTTGACGAGAAGAGATTTTTTTCGGTGGATTTTGGGGTTTTCATTCCTTCCTGTTTTTCCTTTCTATGTTCGGGAAACAGGCGCGAATTCCCATTCTGCATCGAGAGGGGAGAGAAGATCCATTGCTGAATTCTTTAAGGGGGAGGAACTCTCGTACGAGATTGGGTTCTGGCTCTTTAAAAGGGCGGCCCTGGGAACACTGAGTTTTAAAGCGATGGAGAAGAAAGGCCGTTATATGGCCATCCTTCAGGCGGAAACATTGGGCGTTCTGGGATTCGTTGTTCGTTATCGGGTGGACACCTACAGGTCTGTCATGGAAGAGATCGATGGCGGGAGACGTCTCAGGGTGGTCTCATTCGAGGAGGATGTCAAAGTTGGTGATCGACTGAGAAGGAGGAGCCATCTTTTCGATTATCAGAAGATGAGATGGATTCAGATGAAGCGAAAGAAAGACGGAGCTATCGTGAAGACGGAAGAGGAGATCCCTTCCGGAAAAACCTACGACGATTTTCTGACCGCCTCTTACAATTTCCGCTACGGCGTTTACGGAGAAATAGAGAGGGGGAAGAGGTATTCCATCACCACCTTTCCAAGAAAAGGTTCGAGCGCTTATGAACTGAGCGTCGTATCCAGGGGGGAAGAGGAAAGGAGAAGGAGATCGGAAAAATTGAAAGACGGGAAAGAGTACTATGTTAAACTTGCATTAGATCCTGAGATCACCCATTCAAAAGAAGGTCTGATTGAAGGATGGTTGTCAAAAGAACTCTATCCCACCGAGGGGTTAATCCGGGATGTCGTTCTTTTCGGGGATGTGACAGGAAGGCTGATCCATAAAGTTCGGAATCATTAGTTCGTAGTTCGGAGTGAAAATCAAATACTCCGAACTCAAAACTCCGAACTCCGAACTGAAAACATGGACACTCATTCAAAATATTTCAGGGTTTATCGGAAGGATATCGCCTATTTCAAGTTCATCATCGAATCGCACGAGGGGATGGCCGTGGTAAGAACAAAAGACCCTTGTGAGGCGGTCGTGGAATTGATGATTGCGCCGGGCTGGGAAAAGGATTTGGACGAGGTATTAGAAGGGCTTCGGAAGGAGATGGTCATTGACTCCTTACCCGTATATCCTTAGCCGTTTGTTTTTGGGTAAGCACCAAATTCCAAACACCTGCCTTCGTCCCGCTGGGCGGGGCTTCGCGTAGGCAGGCCAAATCGCAAATAGATTCCAATATTCAAAACTCGAAACCATTTAATTTCAGCTTAGATCATTCGGTCATTGGCATTTGGAAATTTTTTAGGATTTTGGATTTGTCATTTGGGATTTGAAATGCATAAACCAAACGAAGGGGAGCGGAATGAATATCGATCTTCCGGTTCAAAAAATATTAAGCGAAGCCCTGAAGGAGGGTGGGGAGTTTGCGGATATCTTCTTCGAGCAGACCTATTCGGTTGTGGTCGTCTGTGAAGAGGACCGCATCGAAAAGATGATCTCAGGCCAGGACACCGGTGTGGGACTTCGGGTTCTCTTCGACGGAAGAACCTTTTACAGTTTTACCAATCGTCTAAAAAAAGAGGACCTCCTCCACCTGGCCAGAGTGGTGAGCCGTGCGGTAAAAGAAGACCGTGGAGAAAGGATTTTCAATCTCCTCCATCAGGGAAAGGATACTCCTTCCGCCCCTTCGGTTCATTCTCCTCGCTCGCCGATTGAGAAACATCCCCAGGAGATTCCGATCAGGGAGAAAGTCTCTATGGTGAATCGGGCCAATGAGGCGGCACGAAAACTTGATTCCCGGGTCCACCAGGTCAAGGTCCTCTACCGGGATGTGAGCCAATCTTTTTCCATTGCCAATTCGGAAGGTTTATGGATAGAAGGGGGGCGAGTGGGAACGGTCTTTTCCGTTCAGGTCGTTGCCTCTCAAGAGGATATCATCCAGACCGGATACGAACCGATCGGGGGGACGATGGGCTTTGAGCTTTTCGACCTTTCCCCTCCGGAGAAAGTGGCAGAAATAGCGGCAGAGAGAGCGCTTCTCATGCTATCGGCAAGGAAGGCTCCCATGGGGAGAATGGCTGTTGTCCTGTCGAGCGATGCAGGAGGGACGATGATCCATGAAGCCATTGGACATGGACTGGAGGCAGACCTGGCTCAACAGGGCCTCTCCGTCTATTCGGGAAAGATCGGACAGAAGGTGGCCTCGTCCCTGATCACGGTTGTGGATGACCCCACCCTTCCACAAAAGAGGGGCGCCTATGCGTTTGATGATGAAGGGGTCCTCTCGCAAAAAACTATCTTGGTGGAGGAAGGGATTTTGAAAAAGTATCTTTACGATCGTCTTACCGCCTTCAAAGACGGCGTTTCATCAACCGGAAACGGAAGGAGGGAGTCCTATCAACACAAACCCGTTCCCAGGATGAGCAACACGCTCATCCTCCCGGGGAAAACGAAGCCTGAAGAAATCATCCGTTCCGTTGAGAAGGGTCTATTCGTGAAGAAGATGGGTGGAGGGCAGGTCAATACGGTCAATGGTGATTTTGTCTTTGAGGTGAGCGAGGGGTACCTGATCGAAAAAGGGAGCATCGGAGAACCGGTCCGGGGAGCCATTCTGATCGGCAACGGGCCGCAGGTGTTAAAGGAGATTGACATGGTGGGCGATGATCTCGGGTTTGGGATCGGGACCTGCGGAAAGGATGGTCAGGGTGTCCCGGTGGCCGACGCCCAACCCACGCTGAGGATTCCGGAGATCGTTGCAGGAGGTAGGGAAAATCGAGTTTGAATGAGGAGGTAGGGCGAAAGGTAAGTTCTGTTGAAAAATGGAAAACGGATGCCCAAATTTTGTAAAGAAAGAGAAGCCAACCTCTATGCTGGCTTCTCTTTGAGGGCTCGGAAAATATTTATTCTACTTAATCAAACTACTCTTACATCAGTGGCATTAGGGCCTTTGGGGCCTTGGGTCGTTTCGAATTCAACCTCGCCACCCTCCTTCAGGGATTTAAATCCCCCTCCGGTGATTGCCGAAATGTTAAGCACGCCCTGCACGAATGTCGCCTTAGTCCTCAAACGTTCTTATCAACCAACAGATTAATTCTTCCGCATTATGTGACTGACTGCCTTTTCGAGGCCGTCGAGGGTGAGTTCGAACATGGGAAAGATTTCCTGAATATGGAGGATCGTCCGGGTGTAGGCCCATTCCACAGGGGGCACCGGATTGATCCAGACGGAGTGAGGAAAGGTTTTGGCAATGAACTCGAGCCTCATATAACTGGGTTTTCCGGACCGCTCTCCCACATAGATGGACCCGTCCGTGGAGAGCAGTTCATAAGGAGCCATACTTGCATCCCCGATGATGATGAACCTCGTCTCAGGATCGAGGCGAGGCAGTTCATCCAGAGGAAATGGTTTTGACCGCCTCTGAGGATCTTCCCAGAGGTAGTCATAAATCGTGTTGTGAAAAAAGAAGGTTTTAAGTTCTTTGAACTGTGCCCGTGCATAGTTGAAAAGGGTCTGCACGAGTCCGATGTAGGGGTCCATGGACCATCCGCCATTGTCGATCGCGAGGATCACCTTTAACCGGTCTCTAAGGCTTTGATCGAATACGATCTCGATCTCGCCCGCATTTTTCATCGTCTCGTAGATCGTTTCGTCGATATTGACCCTGTCCTTCGGTCCATGAGGGACCATGTTCCTCAATCTCTTCAGAGCCTCTCCCATCTGAGATTCGGTGAGCGGACCTTCCTGGGAGTAATCTCGATACCTTCGCTCCATCGCCACTTTGACGGCTGACTTGTTACGGGAAACCCCTCCGACCCGCATCCCGCCGGGATGGTATCCGGAATGGCCTACCGGAGAAGTCCCTCCTGTTCCGATCCATTTTTTCCCGCCGTGGTGGGCTTCGGTCTGTTCTTTTAAACGGTCGAGAAAGTACTGAAGGAGTTCCTCTGGAGTCAATTTACTTAAATCTTCCTCCTTGATACCGACGAGATCCGCCAGCTCTCTTGGATTTTTCAACCATTCTTCGAGAAGGGCGCGGGCCACATCGGAGATTTCGACAGCATCCGGTTCTTTTAACTCAACCCCCTGAAAGCGATGGGCAAAGACCTGGTCGTAGAGATCAAAGTACCTCTCGCTCTTGACGAGAATCGAGCGGGCAGCCGTATAGAAGTCATCCACAGAATTGACCAGTCCCATATTCAAGGCTTTCTGGAGCCTCAAGAATGAGGTCGGAGAGACCGGAATGCCCACTTTTTTAAGTAAGTAGAAGAAATCGACGAACATAGATGTTTAAAAACCAAAGTCTTATAGTCTGATAGTCGCGCAGTCCCATAGTCATATCATTTACCCAAAGTCTACAAGATTAATGACTATGAGACTAAATGACTATTTGACTATTCGACCTCTTTTAGGCTCTGAACCGTCCGACGGCATTCTGGGCTACGGCATAATCGGGGCTTTTCTTGTAGAGAATGCCGAGAAAGGGAACCTCTCCCTTGACCAGATCCTTCACCCGGAAATCGGGATCCGATCTCAATGCCCTGATCCAGTTGATCAGTTCCCGGGTCGCCGGTTTTTTCTCAACGCCCTTGATCTCTCTGAGGCGGTAAAATGTCCTGACCGCGCTATCCAGCAGCTCTTTGTCGATACCGGTGAAATGGACTTCAACAATCTTTCTCATCATGTCAGGCTCGGGAAAGGCGATGTGATGGAAATTGCATCGGCCAAGAAATGGGTCGGAGAGATCTTTCTTGGCATTGGATGTAATGACGATGACCGGCCTGTTCTTTGCCTGAATCGTTTTGTCGATCTCAATGATATCGAACTCCATCTGGTCGAGCACATCGAGCATGTCGTCCTGAAAGTCGGTGTCGGCCTTGTCGATCTCATCGATGAGCAAGACAACCCTCTCATCGGAGGCAAAAGATTGTCCGATCTTTCCCATTTTGATGTAATCTTCGATGTTGCTGACATCCCGTTTGGAATCCCCGAAGCGGCTGTCATTGAGCCGGGTGAGGGTATCGTACTGGTAGAGGGCATCAATAAGCTTCATGCTCGACTTGACATTGAGGACGATCAACCTCATCTGAAGGGCTTCGGCAATGGCATGAGCGAGCATGGTCTTGCCCGTTCCAGGCTCTCCTTTGAGCAGGAGGGGCATTTCAAGGGCGATGGATATATTGACAATTTTTGCCAGTTCCTCATCGAGCACATATTTTGAACCACCGCTAAATGTTCTGTTTTGAATTGCTTTGTTCATCTTTTCTGCTCCTTTTCGGATTCGATCCTGTGAAAATTTGTACTAACTATCATAACCACATTTGTTCTATGTTTCAACCCAACTTCCATAAATCCGTAATCCGCATTCCGTAATTGGACGGAGAGGGCCTTGCATAACATAAGAAAATTTGTTTAAATCCCTTTACAGGTGCATAAAAATTATATGAAAAGGGAGGTGGATGTGCTGGAGATCCTTTACAGCGGAACCTTTAAACGTTTTGCTGATAAGTTTTCAAGCATATCGCAAAGTTCACCTCAGGTAACATCGCAAGTTACCCATAAAGTATAGAAAAAAACCCGCAATTGTAAAGGATTGGAAGCACACCTGCCTCCCTTTTCACTGCAACGTTGAGAATTTCGATCTATGTCCACAACCAAGATCGATAGTGGATGGTGGGCCACTCTCACCATTTCCATCGGCATCTTTATGTCCACGCTGGATGCAAGCATTGTGGGCATCTCCCTTCCCACGATCATTCAGTCTTTAAATACGGATCTCAAGGCAGTGGCATGGGTGGTGATGGCCTATCTGATCGTCATCACAGGGTCTCTGCTTTTGATGGGGAGATTGGCCGATCTTTTGGGTCGCGGGAAGATCTATTTCCTCGGCTTTTTAACCTTTACACTGGGCTCAGCCCTTTGCGGTTTTTCCCCCACCGTCTATTTTCTAATCGGCTCAAGGGTGATTCAGGGGCTCGGAGCCTCTGCTTTGATGGCCATTGGCCCTGCGATCATCACGACCTCATTTCCCGAAAAAGACAGGGGAAAGGCCCTGGGAATGCTTGGATCTATCGTTTCTTTAGGATTTATTACCGGTCCATTGATAGGAGGTTTTTTAGTTGAGCATTTAGGGTGGCGATCGATCTTTTTCATCAACCTTCCCATCGGAGTGATCGGGACAATTCTCTCTTTAAAAATTCTAAAAGGGGATCGGGCCATAGGCAGAGTGGAATTAGATCTTCGAGGCGCTTTCCTGTTCTTTCTTTTCGTGACCTCTCTCCTCCTCTTTCTGAACCGGGTGGGTTGGGAGTCCACGCTTTTCTTCTGGGGGTGGATCTTTTTAGCCCTGATCTGCTTCGGTCTGTTCATCGTGACCGAACGTCGTTCCTCGTCACCCCTGGTCGAGCTTAACATCTTCAGGAAACAGCTTTTCATCTCCTCCCTTGGAGCCAGCCTTCTCTCCTTCTGGATCAATGGCGCCCATCATTTTGTTATCCCGTTCTTCTTACAAATTATTTTGGGATATTCTCCCTCCAAGGTCGGGTTGCTGATCTTTCCGGTTGCCCTGACAGTGATGGTGATCGCACCAATCGGCGGTAGGGTGTCGGACTGGGTCGGAGTAAGAGTCCCCGCCACCCTGGGTTTAATCCTCACTTCTCTAACGATTTTCTCTTTTGTTTTTCTTAAGGGGGAGGTCAGCGATTATGAAATCTTATGGAGACAGGTGGCGCTTGGAATTGGAATCGGATTCTTCAATCCGGCCAATAATAGTGCTATAATAGGGTCACTTCCAAAGACAAATGTGGGTGTGACCTCGAGCTTTTTGGCCCTGGCAAGGAATTTGGGGATGGTGATGGGAGTGGCCTTTGCGGAGATGGTTATCGGTTTCAGAAACCCTGCAACCTCGCCGGAGGATGGAAGAGGCCCTTCTTTCGAAGGCATTCAGGATGTCTGGCGAATTCTTCTCGTCATCGGGTTGATGGCTATCTTTCTCTCCTGGAAAAGGGGAAAAAAGGAGGTTTGATGATGGAAAAGGACGAAAGGGGTAAAGAGAAAAGTTTGTCCGGCGTGAGCAGAAGAGATGTATTGAAGATCATGGGGACAGGAGCGATCTACACATTCCTTCCCAATGAAAGGCGCGGGGAGAGTTCCGGGGGGGTTCCCCCTTCAGGAGGTGAAGGGCTAATCTTTGTAGTGGGGGATGGAATGCCTCTGGGCGTCATCAAAGGAATGCATCAGATCAGGACCCGAGTTTATGGAGACAAAGGAACGAATTTTTGTTCGAGGATGAATGATGTTCATTCGACTCTTGGATACATGTCCACGGAAAGCCTTTCGAGCATTGTGACAGACTCCGCACCGGCATCCGTTGCCTGGTCAACAGGATCCAAAACGTCAAACCGGGTGCTGGCCTCGCTTCCGGACGGTAGGCCGCTCAAGACCATTATGGAACTGCTCAAGGAACAAGGCTATGCCTGCGGCCTGGCCACGACCACCCGAGTGACCCACGCCACGCCTGCGGCATGGGTGTCTCACCAGCTCCAGAGAGATCATGAAGATGCGATTGCCATGGATTACCTCAAGTTCAAACCGGAAGTCCTTCTCGGCGGAGGGAGCAGGTTTTTTGAACCTTCGGGAAGAAAAGACGGAAATGACCTCTTTAAAGCCTTCTCTGAAGGGGGCTACGATGTGGTCAGAGAGAGGGACAAACTTCTTTTGTCAGAGACCCTCTCCTCTTCAAAGCCCCTTTTAGGGGTGTTTAGTTCATCACACATGAGCTACTATCTGGACAGGCTCAATCAGCCAGAGCTGGGGAAGAGACAGCCAACGCTACCGGAGATGACGAGAATTGCCCTTCAGAAACTTTCGGGAAACCCAAAGGGCTTCCTCCTTCAGGTTGAAGCAGGAAGGATAGACCATGCCAATCATTCAAACGATGCATGGGCCGCCATCCTCGATACCTATGAGCTCGATCTGACACTAGCCATCATCGATGAATATCTGAAGGTCAATCCGAAAACACTGGTCATCGTCACTTCCGACCACGGAACTTCAGGCTGGGGGATCAATGGGACCGGCCCTGAATACAATGATTCCACAGAGGCGTTCAAGAAATATCAGTCCATCAAAGCCTCCTTTGAGGTGATCAAAACACGATTGAAGAGGGACAGCAGCCGGGGCGAGATCAGGGATATTTTCGAACATTATACCACCTTTAAAATCACAAGCGAAGAGGCCTTGATGATCCAGGCGGCGATGCAGCCCGATTATAAGCCCTTTCATGGAGATTACTTGGTTCAACCAGACGCCGTGATGGGGATGATTCTGGCTCATAGCGCCTATCCCAGGGCGAAAGGGGTGTCATTAGAAGGCCCTGCGCAAATCCGAAGAGGGAATGTGGGATTCACCTCCACCAATCACACAGGAGAAGACCAGATCCTGCTATCCTATGGCTATAAGGCAGACCGGTTGGGTCTGAACAGGCAGGTAGACAATACCCATCTCTTCAGCGCGATGTGTAAATTCTTCGACATCAAATATAAGAATCCGACCATGACCGAAGAAGAGGCAAAACCCTTCATCAAAACCGCTTCCCTGGAGGAGTGGAGAAAGCATATGGAGTTACATGTTGCCTAATCCATTTGACTCGGGGATGGTTTTCAGGGCATATATTGCCCAAGGAGATATTGGGTGAAACGTTCGGACGGAAGATTGCCTGAGGCTTTAAGGCCTTTAAAGATTACAAGGGATTATATGAAGCATGCCGAGGGATCGGTCCTCATCGAAATGGGAGATACGAAGGTGATCTGCTCGGCCAGTGTGGAAGAGAGGGTGCCGCCTTTTTTAAGAAATACGGGCAAAGGCTGGGTGACAGCCGAATATTCGATGCTTCCCCGCTCAACCAATACCCGCACGCCAAGAGAATCGGGCAAGGGAAGCGGCCGGACGTTTGAGATCCAGAGATTGATCGGCCGCTCTCTGCGGTCAGTGACCGATCTTAACGGATTTGGGGAGAGGACGATCTGGGTCGATTGTGATGTGATTCAGGCGGATGGAGGGACACGGACCGCTTCCATCACCGGGGCCTATGTGGCGCTGGTCGACGCCTTTCAAAGGATGGTGAAAAAGGGAGTGATCAAGAAGGTTCCTGTTCACAATTCCGTTGCGGCAGTGAGCGTGGGTAAGGTGGACGGGAGAATTCTGCTCGATTTAAATTATGCGGAGGACTCACGGGCCGAGGTCGATATGAACGTGGTGATGACCGGCTCCGGGGAGTTTGTGGAGATTCAGGGCACCGCAGAGAATGCCGTCTTTTCGAAAAGAGAGATGGATGGATTGATCCGGGTCGCAGAAAAAGGAATAAAGAAACTTACGGCATTTCAGAAGAAATCTCTTGGAGGAGGGGTATCATCACTCGAAGGGGATTGGAAATCATTGTCGCTACGAAAAACCAGGGCAAGTTGAGGGAGATACGAAGCGTCCTAAAAGGCTTGCAGGTCCACCTCCACGGTCTAAACGATTTCGAGAATGTTCCTGAAGTTGATGAGGATGGAGAGAGTTTTGCTGAAAATGGACTGAAGAAAGCCCGGTTCTATTCTCAATTCTTCGGGAAGTTAACCCTTGCGGATGATTCCGGATTGGAAGTCGATGCTTTGGACGGGAAACCCGGCATCTATTCTGCGAGGTATGCAGGGATCAGGGCGTCGGATCAGGAAAACTGGACAAAACTCCTGAAAGAATTGGAGGGGGTTCCGATTTCAAGAAGAGGAGCGGGGTTTAAATGCGTCATGGCGATGGTATCGCCGGACGGGAGAGAAGCGCTGACCGAGGGGTCCTGTCGAGGGAGGATTGGATTTAAAGAGGTCGGAAAAAGGGGATTTGGATATGACCCTCTCTTCATCCTTCCCCGACATGGGAAGACAATGGCCCAGCTCAGCCTCGAAGAGAAAAATAGGGTGAGTCATAGAGGCAAGGCATTAAGGAAGTTAAGAAGAATAATTGCCAAATTTCAAGCACCAATAACCAGATAAATTTCAATTCACAACAATGACAAAATATGGTAATTATTCATCGGTGATTATTTAAAAATTGGGATATTGAATATTATTTGGTGTTTGGTTATTGGAAGTTGACGAAGGATCGGGGCGTAGCGCAGCCTGGTTAGCGCGCCTGCCTTGGGAGCAGGAGGTCGGCCGTTCAAATCGGCTCGCCCCGACCATATTTTGCTGACAAAATTTAAACGGCTGAGCTCCTGCGGTAGGGCAGGAGGGTGCCGTCGCGACGAATAAGGAGCGACTCTTGGCACGCCGCCGAGTCGGTGAGGCGGCCGGACCGGCCGTTCAAATCGGCTCGCCCCGACCATTTCGCTCAAATATACAATGAACGATGCAGGATCTCAGATCTGTGAATCTCGGTGGAGGAGGCCGGGATGAAGTCACCTGCTCTTAAAACATTTTTGGCAGGTGCTGCTTTTGGGATAGGTGTAACTGTCTTATTCTTGTATGCTCAAAAACCACACTGCTTCGTTACTTCGTTAGAAACAATAGCAGAAATGGGGCGATCCCGAAGGGCCAAAGAAGAAAAAAACAAATTCCTGAGAAAAAGGCTGAAGGCAATGGGCTTTTCGGACAAGGAAATTAATGAAAACCTCTAACCCCAAGGAATATTTCGAGAAATATTGGGGCTTGATAAATTGATGTTTGGTCTCCTCCCCAAAAAAGTTGGCCCACTAAAAATTTGGATTGTGTTTGCCGTAGGCATGGAATTCAGATTGCTATAAATCATTGAGTCGTAGAGTTCCGATGCCATTCAACCCTCTTCTCTGATGAGCTTTCCCACATCCTTCAATAATGCACAAAATGTCAAGGAATGGAAAAAAATCGACACCTTTCCGGTAAAATGGAAAAAAATCACAGACTGGACATATTTTGATAAAGTCAAATATTCCTTATAGTTAGAAATAGTTTACAGTAAAACATTCCCCACCTATTGATTCTGGTATATTTTTTGCTGCTTCTCTTGTTTGTCATGAAAGAGCAGGACAAGAAAAAGATCATTTTACTCCTCAGATGGGGCGCCATTATCGTCACCTCATACCTCATCCTTCTTGGAAGGGGGAAGGTGGCTGATCCCAATCTGAGTCATCTTCTTGTCTTAGGATATATCATTTCCAATCTCGTTCTTACCTTTTGCCCCAGTTCTTGGCTTTTGAATCCAAAGTTTTTTTATCCCCTTGTACTTGGGGACACCGGGATTATCTTGCTTGGGATGTATCTCTCAGAGAAGATGGTCACCGATTTCTATCTGGCTTTTTTTCTCATCATCATCTTTGCTTCGCTGAGTCGAAGTTTTAAGTTATTGATGTTCATCGGAGGTGCCACCTCCCTACTCTATGGATTCCTCCTCTATTCCTGGGGGCTTTTGATTTCGCCAGAAGGCAGCAGTTACGCACTCCGCATCCCTTTCATCTTCATCATGACGGCCTTTTATGGATACCTCGTTCAAACCTTAACCCGGGAGAAACATAAAGAACTTAGCATCTCCGAGGACAAGTATCGAGGCCTCTTTGAGAACGCAAATGAAGGGATTATCATCCTGAAAGATCCTTCCTTGCAGATTGCGGATGTGAATCGGGAGGCGGAGAAAACCACTCAGTATCCTAAGGAAGAGCTATTGGGAATAGAGATATTTTACCTCTTCGGGGCGGAGGAGAATGAAAAGGCAAAGAGTTATCTGAAGGAAGTCATGGGAAAAGGAGAAGGGAGAGTGGATGATCTCCCTTTAAGGAAGAGGGATGGCACCTTCTTCGAAGCCGATTTGTCTATCAAGAGGATTGGCCTGGGTGAGGAGTCCTTCTTTCAGATGATCTTCCGGGATATCACCGAGAAAAGAAAACTTGAAAGGAAGATCATCGAAAGCAAGAGAAATCTTGAGGCTATCTTTGACGGCATTGGGGACCAGCTTTCCATCCAGTCTCCGGATTTTGAGATTCTTCAGGTCAATAAATCCGTCATCGAGAGACACGCCACAACCTTTACGGGCCTGAACGGAAGAAAATGCTACGAGGCCTATTATCAAAAAACCTCTCCCTGTGAGGGTTGTCCTTTGTTGGTGACGATTGAGACCCGGCAGCCGGCTTCTGCCATTCTTAAGTTTCCCGAAGCAGAAAGGGTGCAAGAAATCTTCTCCTATCCTGTTTCAGACGAAAAAGGAAAGCTTCTCTATTTGATTGAATATGTCAAAGATGTCACGGAAGAGCAAAGGCTTCAAGAACAACTGATCCAATCCGAGAAGCTGGCCGGGATAGGGATCCTGGCTTCTGGGGTGGCGCATGAAATCAATAATCCCCTGAGCGGAATTATCGGGATGGCTGAGGTCGCCCTGGAGGAAGAAGACCCGACCAAGAATAGAGGTTACCTGACGGATATCCTGACCTGTGGACAGAGAATCGGCGAGATCGTCAACGGCCTGCGATCCTATTCGCGGACCGCCAAGAGGGGAGATCTGGGAGCGACAGACCTACATGAAGTTCTTGAAACTTCATTGAAGATGGTTCAACTGGCGACCCAATCTGTTTCCGTAGAAGTGATTAAAAATTTCCAGCCTGTAGAGAAAATAAAAGCCAACCCTGGTGAAATTCAGCAAGTGTTCACCAATTTGATCACCAATGCATTTCAAGCGATGAACGGGAAAAAGGGGCGCTTGATTCTCTCCAGCCGATCGCTGAAGGATTTTGTGGAAATAAAAGTGAGTGATAGTGGAGTGGGAATTCCTCCCCAATATCTCAACCAGATTTTTGACCCTTTCTTCACGACGAAAAAGATGGGCGAAGGGACGGGTCTTGGATTAAACATCGTCTACCGCATTGTCACAAAATATGAGGGGACGATCGAGGTTGCAAGCACGGAAGGGGTGGGGACCACTTTTACAATTAAATTTCCGAAATGGAGGCAAGGGCTATGAGCAAACGGATTTTGATCGTCGATGATGAAGAGGTGATCCGGAAGTTTTTAAAAATCCATCTGGACAAGCTGGGATATGAGGTGACAGAGGCCGAAGATGGAGAAAAGGCGATTGAAAAGATCGGGAGGGGAGACAAGTTCGATCTGATCATCTGCGATGTCATGATGCCCAATAAGAATGGCTGGGAGGTCCTCAAGGAGGTGAAGTCAAACCCGGAGCTCAATGGGATTCCCATCATCCTTCTGACCGCCAAGAATGATGATGTCGATATATTCAAGGGGTACGAATTGGGCGCCAATTACTATATAACCAAGCCTTTTACCAAAGACCAGCTCCTCTACGGATTGAAGTTGATGTTTTAGGAGCCTCATAAAAGTTAGAAGGTTTGTTTCAAAAAGGGTTCATCTGAAATACGGGCAGGAATGAACTATTTGATTTAAAACACTTTTTTACCAGCCCACCAATCTCTTGCTGGTTCAAGCTGTTATGCGACTGGCCTGGTAGGTTCCCTCTTTACACCCGCAAAATAAAATCTTATAATTTGCCTTAACCAAGATTGAGGGAAGTCATAAAGTTATAGGCCGAGCGCCTGTAGCTCAGCTGGATAGAGCTACGGACTTCTAATCCGTAGGCCGGGGGTTCGAATCCCTCCAGGCGCGCCAGATCATAAAAAGGCTTGCCTTTTTATGATAATAACCAAGCTCCGAATGCCAATAACCAAATAATAACCAAACTCCAATGACCGAAATTTTAATAGAAAAAATATGGTTTAATTATTGGAACATTGTGTAATTGGGATTTATTTGGGTATTGGGGTTTGGTTATTGGAAATTGATTCGTTATCGGTGGTGAGTGTAGCTCAGTCGGATAGAGCACTGGGTTGTGGCCCCAGTGGTCGAGGGTTCGAGTCCCTTCACTCACCCCAAAAAGCGCCCGTAGCTCAGCTGGATAGAGCGTCGGACTTCGAATCCGCAGGCCGTCCGTTCGAGTCGGACCGGGCGCGCCAAGTAAATAACATTGCAAATTGTAAATTTAGCAATCCAAAATTAGCAATGTTATTGAATGGCTAATTACTCATTGCTAATTGCTAAATTTGCAATGGCCTTTTTAATGGAATGAGCCGTTAGCTCAATTGGTAGAGCAACTGACTCTTAATCAGTAGGTTGTAGGTTCGATTCCTACACGGCTCACCAGTTTTTAAGCCGAGGTGGCGAAACTGGCATACGCGCGAGACTTAGGATCTCGTGGTCGAAAGACTATGCGGGTTCAAGTCCCGCCCTCGGCACCATTTGATAAAGAAGAATTACGAAATTCGTAACACTTTAGCGGTTTGAAAATCTTTGTAAAATCCCTCCCGACCTCCCTTTGCCAAAGGGAGGAGATAAGGGTTTCCCCCTTTGGAAAAGGGGGATTAAGGGGGATTTTATGATGAATCTTTTGGTCAATTGACTCGTAAAACTCTTTTTTTCAAAATGCTAAAGTGATACCGAAATTCGAATATCGAAATCCGAAACAAATTTAAAATTCAAATTTCGAAAATTATCTTTGTTTCGGACATTGACATTTTGAAAATTCAGGCTTGTATCGGATTTCGTGATTAAGATTTCGAATTTTTGAATTATAGAAAGGTTGTGGATAGATGAATATTACCGTTGAAGAGATCAGTTCCGTCAAGAAGAAGGTGAATGTTGAAATTCCTCAGGAACAGGTGACGAAAGAGATCGAATCTTTCTACCGGGAAGTTGGGAAACAAGCGAAGATCAAGGGATTCCGACCAGGCAAAATCCCCAAGGATATATTGGAAAGACATTTCAAGGATTATGTCAAGTCAGAGGTGATTCAGAAGCTGATCCAGGAGACTTATCCGGCCGCGCTTTCCGAGAAGGATCTCCATCCGGTCTCTCCTCCTGTGGTCGACCCCGGTGAGTTGGAGAGCGGAAAGCCCTTTCAATATTCAGCCACTGTTGAAGTCAAACCCGAGATCAAAATGGAGGGCTATACCGGTTTAAATATTGAAGGGAAGAAAGAGAGCGCAAAAGAGGAGGAGGTTGAGGAAAGGCTGAAAGGCCTTCAAAATCTCCACGCCCAGTTGAAAACGGTTCCGGAACCCAGGCCCGTCCAGTCCGGAGATCATGTCATCATCGATTATGAAGCCAGAATGGACAAGAAGCCATTAGAAGAGGGGAAGGCGGTCGACTTCACCGTTGAGATTGGAGGCGGGCGTTTTATCCCTGCCCTGGAAGAAAAGATGATTGGCTTAAAACAGGAAGAGGAAAAAGAGATAGAGGTTCCCTTCCCCGAAGATTACGGGTATAAAAAATGGGCGGGGAAAACGGTTTCCTTCTTCGTTAAGGTTAAAGAGATAAAGGAGAAGGTTCTTCCTCCCCTGGATGACGAATTTGCAAAAGACCTGGGGGATTACGCCTCCCTTGAAGATTTAAAGGCCAAATTAAAAGAGGAGATCGAAAAGGAGAAGGAATTGATGCTGGATCGGCAACTGAAAGATCAGATGATCGAGCAGTTGATTCAGGCGAACTCTTTTGAAATACCTGAGAGCATGGTGGTGGAGCAGGCCAAGGCCCTTGTTTCGGATACCAAGTTGAGATTGGCCAGCCAGGGGATCGCGCTGAAAAATTTGAATATCCCGGAGGAGAAACTCCAGGAGGATTATAAGGAAGTCGCGCAGAAACAGGTTCGGACCTTTTTGATCCTTGAAAAGATTGCCGCCCAGGAAGGGATTGCCGTGACCGATGAGGAGGCGGACGAACGTCTCCAATCCATTTCAGAGAGAAGTCATCAAAAGTTTGATGTGGTGAAACGATATTATGAAAAGAACGGGTTGATCCCCGAACTAAAAACGGGGATCCTGACCGATAAGACCTTGAACTTTCTCCTGGAGAAAGCAAATATTTCATAACTGTCAGCAGGCAGGAATGATTGATGAGGAAGGGAAAATGGCACTCATACCGATTGTGATCGAGAAGGACGGAAGGGGGGAGCGGGCTTATGATATCTATTCCCGCCTATTAAAGGAGCGGATCATCTTTGTCGGCACGGCCATCGATGACGATGTGGCCAATCTGGTGATTGCCCAGATGCTCTTTCTGGAATCGGAAGATCCGGACAAGGATGTTCATCTCTATATCAATTCTCCCGGAGGGATCGTTACCTCCGGGTTGGCCATTTATGATACCATGCAGTATATCCGGCCGAAGGTTTCGACTCTTTGCATGGGTCAGGCGGCAAGTATTGCGGCCCTTCTTCTATCCGCCGGGGAGAAGGGAAAGCGGTTTGCCCTTCCCCATTCGAGGATCCTCATCCATCAACCCATGGGAGGGTTTCAGGGCCAGGCCACGGATGTGGACATTCAGGCGAAGGAGATTCTTCGACTCCGGGAAGAATTGAATGCGATCCTGGCAAAACATACCCTCCGGCCGTTAGATAGGATTGGCACCGATACGGAACGGGATTTTTATATGAACGGTCAACAGGCCAAGGAATATGGGATTATTGATGAAGTTGTCATCCAGCGTCCTGTCCGGTCTCAGAATTAATTCCGGGGAGAGATCAGAAAGGAGAGGGAGATGAAATCGAACGGGGGAAGCTACGGGAACGTATTGCATTGTTCGTTTTGCGGTAAGAGCCAGGACGAGGTGAGGAAACTCATCGCGGGCCCCACGGTCTATATCTGTGACGAATGCATCCAACTCTGCAATGAGATCATCGCCGAAGAGACCGAGGAGAGATTCGTTCCCGGAAAGTTGACCGTTCCCAAACCCATGGAGATCAAAGCCAGGCTGGACGAATATGTGATCGGGCAGGAGCACGCCAAGAGGATTTTATCGGTGGCCGTCCATAATCACTATAAGCGAATCGACTCACGGGTTCTCTCCAGCGAGGTTGAGCTTCAGAAATCGAATATCCTCCTCATCGGTCCAACGGGTTCCGGGAAAACGCTTCTGGCTCAAACGCTGGCCCGCATCCTTGATGTCCCTTTCACGATTGCGGATGCCACCTGTCTCACCGAGGCCGGATATGTGGGCGAGGACGTGGAGAATATCATCCTGAGTCTTCTTCAGGCGTCGGATTACGATATCGAGCGCTGTCAGAAAGGGATCGTCTATATTGATGAGATCGATAAGATTTCAAGAAAATCCGACAGCCCATCCATCACAAGGGATGTCTCGGGAGAAGGGGTCCAGCAGGCCCTGCTCAAGATCATCGAAGGGACCGTGGCAAGTGTGCCGCCGAAGGGAGGCCGCAAACATCCACAACAGGAGTTTATTCAGATCAATACAACCAATGTCCTCTTCATCTGCGGAGGGGCTTTCGTCGGGCTGGAAAAAATCGTTGAACAGCGGGTCGGAGGAAAGACATTAGGATTTGGAGCGGACATCAAGACCAAGGAAGAGCGGGATATGGGGGAATTGCTTAAAGAGGTTCAGCCCGAGGATCTGCTGAAGTTCGGTTTGATTCCCGAATTTATCGGAAGGCTCCCGGTCATCGCCACCCTTTCGAATCTCAGCCTGGAAGCCCTCGTCGATATTCTGAAGAAGCCGAAAAATGCGCTGGTCAAGCAGTATCAGAAACTTTTTGATTTTGAAAATGTAAAACTCCGGTTTACCGAGGGAGCCCTGACCTCGATTGCGAAGGAAGCCATCAAGAGGCAGTCCGGCGCACGGGGGTTGCGGGCGATCATGGAGAACACGATGCTCGATGTGATGTATGAGCTTCCCTCTCAGCCGAACATCCGTGAATGCATCATCAGTGAGGAGGTCGTTCTCAATCACGAAAGTCCGATCCTCCTCTATGAAAAAGAGGCCGGAGCGGCCTGAGCTTGACCCCTCGACTGTGCTCGGGGTCAACCCTGAGTTTTTGCCGAAGGGTTGACATTAACAAGTTGATTGCATAAAATTCTTTTTGGGGCAGATAGCTCAGTTGGGAGAGCATCCCGACTTCAGGTCGGGAGGGTCTCAGTACGTACGAAGGACGAAGGCGAAATCAGGGGCGGATAGCTCAGTTGGGAGAGCGCCGGCCTTACAAGCCGGAGGTCGCAGGTTCAATCCCTGTTCCGCCTACCATTCGATTGCGGATTTTAGAATTCGGATTGCGGAATACAATTTAAAATCTACAATCTGAAATCTAAAGTAAATTTGGGGGCGTAGTTCAATTGGTTAGAGCGCCGGCCTGTCACGTCGGAGGTTGCGGGTTCAAGCCCCGTCGCTCCCGCCAAATTTAAATGCCTGCCTGAAAAGGCAGGCATTCTTGTATATGGAGGCA
>VGSS01000052.1 GCA_016874935.1 Deltaproteobacteria bacterium
CATCGATTCCCCATTCATCGACTCTCACATCATACCCTCCCACTGTAGTCACCGAATCCACAACCAGAAGGGTATCCGTTCGTTTACAGTAAGCCCCAATCTCTTCAAGAGGCTGTCTCACTCCAGTGGAAGTCTCGCCATGAACCATGCCGCACACCTTAGCCTCGGGATGTTCCCTCAAAGCCTTGATCATCTCTTCCGGCTCAATCATCTTTCCCCATTCTTCTTCGACCCGGATCACTTTTGCGCCAGATCGGGAAGCCACTTGCGTCATCCTGTCTGCAAAGAAACCATTGACTCCAATCACAACCACATCTCCGGGTTCAACAAAATTGACAAATGATGTCTCCATCCCCGCGCTCCCTGTGGCAGAGATAGCCAGGGTGACCCGGTTCTTTGTCTGAAACACACCCCTTAACATCTCGCTGATTTCGTCCATGCAGGCTAAAATTTGGGGGTCGAGATAACCGATGACCGGGTTGGACATCGCTTGATAAACCCGGTAATGGACATTGCTCGGCCCGGGGCCCATCAAAATTCGGTAACTTGGATGATTATCTCCTCCCATCCATTTTTCCATCATCGATCCTCCTATAGATATAAATTTAAGCCGTCACCGGAAACCATCGTTCGGAAGACTAACTTATTTTCCAATGCATCTGCAACACCGATCTCGAATCTTGTCTCTCCATGGTCCTTTAGGGGCAGTGTTTCAATAACAGCTTTACAATAATCCTGGGAATGTCATCCCCGAGGAAACGGGAATCCAGATATAAAAGACTGGATTCCCCGCATCAAGTGCGGGGCAGGCTAAATCAAGTCCGGAATGACAAGGGCGTAAAGTGATTTCCGTAGCAGTACAGGTTAGTCTTCCTCCAGTTCTTCCAATCTATCCTCGTCCAGGCCGAAGTAATGACCCACCTCGTGGATCACCACCTCCCTGACCTTCTCTTCGATCTCTTTTTTTGTGTGACAGATTGATTCGATGGGGAGTTGAAAGAGGGTGATTTTGTCCGGAAGAACATTCCCATAATAAAACCCCCTCTGATCGATCGGGACTCCCTGGTAGAGCCCTAACAAATCAAAAGGGGATTTCAAACCCATCTCCGAAAGGAGTTCCGGAGGAGCTTGATTCTCAATCACCACATCGACGTTCTCCATCCGGTTTTTTATAAAACATGGAAGGTCCTTCAGTGCTAAGACCACTAATTTTTCAAACTCTTTTCGAGTCAATTTCATGAGAAAGGGTTCAAGGATTCAAGGGTTCAAGGTTTATTCTTAAGGCCTTCACTAGACCCCTTGACCACTTGACCCCTTGGACCCTCTTCTATTTCTGCAATTCCGGAATGACCTTTTCAAAATAGTCCAGAACCTGCGGATTGCTTAAAGCGTCCCGGTTCAGCACCGGTCTTCCGTGGATGATGTTCGTAACAGCGCTTTCCACCTTCTTCATGTTCATCGTATAGGGAGCGTCCGGCATCTCCATGATAATGGATGGCACATGGCGTGGGGAAGCTTTCTCTCTAAGTGTCTTTCTGATCGTATTTTTTAATTCCTCTGTAAGCTCTCCTCCAGGGGCAAGCTTGACAAAGAGGAGGATACGCTGTTCGCCTTCCCAGTTCTGACCAATGGCAAGGCTATCGGCAATCCCTTCGATCCTCTCCACTACATTATAAATTTCAGCCGTCCCGATCCGGACCCCGGAGGGTTTCAGCACAGCGTCCGATCGCCCATAGAAGGTAATGCCGCCTGTGTCACTATGCATCACCACGTAGTCGCCATGCCGCCAGATATCAGGATAGTAGTCAAAGTAGGCAGCTCTGTATTTTTCTCCATCCGGGTCGTTCCAGAAATAGAGGGGCATGCACGGCGCAGGAGCTTCGCATACCAGCTCTCCTTCTTTATCCCAGACAGGCTTTCCATTTTCGTCGTAAGCCTTTACTTTCATCCCGAGACCCGGTCCCTGAAGCTCGCCGGCATAGACCCTCTGAATCGGACTGCCAACAGCAAAACAGCCGTTGATGTCCGTCCCTCCGGAGATGGAGTTGAAATGAAGGTCCTTCTTCACCTCACGGTAGACCCATTCAAACCCATCTGCCGACAGAACAGAACCCGTTTGAGAAATTTCTCTCAAAGAGGAAAGATCACAATGCTTCCCGGGTTGAATTCCTTCGCCCCGGAGATAGTTGATATAGCTTGCGCTAAGCCCGAAGAAGGTGATCTTCTCGTCCTGCACCATTTTCCACATGGCATAAGCATCCGGGTAGCTCGGATTGCCATCATAGAGAACAACCGTTGCACCCACGCCAAGAGTGGACATCAACCAGTTCCACATCATCCAACTGCAGGTAGTGATGTAAAAGACTTTGTCATCACGTCTGAGATCGCTATGGAGCAATAACTCTTTCAGATGGTGGAGTAAAATACCGCCTGCTCCCTGCACCATGCATTTTGGCTTGCCGGTTGTACCTGAAGAAAACATGATATAAACCGGATGGTCAAAGGGCAACTGCTCGAATTCAAGAGCAGGTTCCTTTTCCGAAGCCAGGAAGTCCTCATAATGGACAGCATTGGGAATAGCTCCGATATCCGGTTTGTTTCCCGTATAGGAAACGATGACAACCTTCTTAAGGGAAGGGATGCCTCTGGCAACCTCGGCGGCATTCCCAAGGGTGTTGAAAGGTTTTGCCTTGTAAAAATAACCATCCACTGAAATCAAGACCTTGGGCTCGATTTGTCCCAGCCGGTCCAGTGCGGCCTGTGACCCGATGTCAGTCGCACAGGAGGACCAGACTGCTCCGACGCTGGTTGCCGCTAACATACCGATGGTTGTCTCCATCATATTCGGCATATAACCTGCGATCCGGTCTCCAGGCTGGATGCCTATCTCACGCAAGGATTTGGCCAACCGTGCCACCGTGTAATAAAGTTCTCTGTAAGTCATGGTCGCATATTTCTGGGTCTCCCCTTTGAAGATGAAAGCCAACCGGTCATCTTGATACCGCAGGAGGTTCTCTGCAAAATTGAGCCGCGCTCCAGGAAACCAGATGGTCCCCGGAAACTTCTTCAGGTCATCTACGATTCGGTCCCACTTTTTTGAGGCTTTGACTTCTGTAAATTCCCAGATGGCTGCCCAAAAATCAGGAATGGAATCAACAGACCACTGGTAAAGGTCATCAAACGTTTTAAATCGTTTCCCGTGCTTCCGGTTCACATATTCAATAAAGTGGGTGATGTTGGCTTTCTTAATTTGATTCTCAGAAGGCGTCCATAAAGGCGTTTTTGCACTTTTTATATCTGACAAAGTAACCGTCACGGGTTTAGGGGCGACCTTTTTAAATGGCTTTTGGATTGGCTTTACCACTCGCTTTTTAACAACCTTTTTGATAAGTTTTTTAACTTCCTTTTTGCCAGCTTTTTTTATGGGTTTTTTTGAAACTTTTTTTAATGGCTTTCTCGCAATCTTCTTCAGAGGCTCTTTCAAGATCTTTTTCAAAACCTTCTTCCCTGCCTTTTTAATGGGTTTCTTCGGAGTCTTTTGCGTCTTTCCTTTGGAACTCTTTTTCATCTACGGCCCCCTTTCCAAATCGGCAAAATTTTCTTTATTCGGGTTCAATGAATACCATTCTTAAGATTTCCCGTCAAGAGTTTTTTGTTCAGAAAATATGAGTATCATCTAACGGGAACGAGGCCCGTTTCGGTTACCGGTAACGGTCACGTATGATGGTCTCGTAAAAAGTCCCGATCTGTCATCCTGAACTTGTTTCAGGGTCTCATAAGTTGTTGAAACTGTTAGATGCTGAAATAAATTCAGCATGACATTTTTTCTATTTTTCGACTTTTTACGAGTTCATCACGTATACAAGATTTAAAAACGGCTGACGTAACCTTTTATAAACGATACGGGCTTCGTAACCGTAACCCTTACACATTCGAAGGCTTTTATTTTAAAAACCAATATGTTATTTAAACGGTATGAGTTCCAAAAAAGATCCTGCCCCTCTAACCGGCATTAAAATGCTTGACCTTTCGAGGCTTTTGCCTGGCCCTTACTGCTCTCTTCTTCTGGCGGACCTCGGGATGGAAGTGCTCAAGGTTGAAGATCCCAAACAGGGAGATTATATGCGCATGATGGGGCCTGTCCGAAAGAATGACGGCGCCTACTTTCTTGCCCTGAACCGGAATAAGAAGAGCATGATCTTGAACCTCAAAGTCGAAGAGGGGAAGGAGATTTTTTATAAATTGATCGAAACCTATGACATTGTTTTAGAAGGTTTCAGGCCCGGAGTGATGGACCGCCTCGGGATCGGATATCAGGAACTGAAAAAGAGAAACCCCGGAGTGATTCTCTGCTCCCTTTCCGGATACGGACAGGATGGGCCTTATCGAGACCGGTCCGGCCACGATATTAACTACATCGGCCTCGGAGGCATCCTCGAATTGACCGGAACAATCGAAACCGGGCCTCTCATTCCGGGCGTTCAGATTGCTGACATTGGCGCAGGAGCAATGATGGCCGTCTTAGCCATTTTAGCCGCCGCCGTCCACCGTCAAAAGACAGGAGATGGGCAGCATCTTGATGTAGCCATGCACGATGGCGTCCTCTCATGGCTCTCCATTCATGCGGGAAAATATCTGACGGATCAAGTACTTCCAAAGAGGGGCGAAATGCACCTCTCCGGAAGGTATGCCTGTTATCAGGTCTATCCCACCAAAGACGGGAGGTACATGTCTCTTGGGGCGCTGGAACCGAAATTCTGGAAGAACTTCTGTGAGGCCGTGGGGAAAAAGGATCTCATCCTGAAGCAATTTATAGAAGGAGAGGAAAGGGTTCGGATCATCGACGAGATCAAAAATCTTTTTATGACCAGAACCCAGAAAGAATGGGCAGATTTTTTCAAGGAAGTCGATGCCTGCTGCGAGCCCATCTTGACACTTGACGAAGTTTTTCAGCACCCGCAGGTCCTCCATCGGAAGATGCTCATAGAATATGAGCACCCTGTCGAGGGAAAGGTACAACAGGTCGGCAACCCCATCAAGTCCTCCCTTTTCCCTTTTGCAGTCCCGGCTCCATCTCCCCAATGGGGAGAGAATACGATGGAAGTGCTAAGGCAGGTAGGGTACTCGGAGAGTGATATACGGCGGTTTAAAGAGGTAAAGGCAATCTGAAGAACTGGAATGATGGAACAATGGAATAATGGATTCAAAGGCCAAATAAATTCCTTTTCTCTGTTACCCAATATTCCACCATTCCAGTATTGATGGAATCGTAAAAAGTCGTCTCAGCAGTCCTGCGGCAGGAACCGGTGTCCAGTGTTTTCATAAGTGTTTGAGATTACTGGATTCCGGCTTTCGCCGGAATGACGATCATTAGGATTTTTTGACTTTTTACGAGACCATCAATATTCCATTATTCCAATGGGCTTTAAATGATGTCTAAAATCGAAATTGACAAAGAGCGTTGTAAGGGGTGCGCACTCTGCACCATCTCCTGCCCGAAGGAGTTGATACGGGTCGGAGAAGAGATCAACCGTCAGGGGTATTTCTTTGTGGTCTGGGAAGACAACGGCTCCTGCACGGGCTGTGCGATCTGCGGAGAGACCTGTCCGGATGTGGCCATTCAGGTCTGGAAGGATAAAAAATAGATGGGGAGACAATTGTTCGTCATTCCTGCGCAAGTCCCGCTCTTAGCGGGATATTTTCAGGTTGTTAGAATTTTCTGGATTCCCCTGCCTACCGGCAGGCAGGCGTTTTCACGGGAATGACAAATTTTGACGAATTCATCAATTGAAAAAGGTTTAATACATTATGAGTCAAAACATTGAAAAGATACTGGTCAGGGGAAACGAGGCAGTGGCCATGGGGGCGATTGATGCAGGATGCCTTCTCTTTTTTGGGTATCCCATTACCCCTCAGAATGAGATTCCGGAATACCTCTCCAAACACCTCCCTCCCCTGGGCGGAGAGTTCATTCAGGCGGAGAGTGAAATTGCTTCTATCAATCTTCTTTTGGGGGCGTCCGCAACCGGAGCCAGGGCCATGTCCTCTTCTTCCAGCCCCGGTATTTCACTCATGCAGGAAGGGCTCTCTTATATGGCTGGAAGCGAGCTTCCTGTTGTAATCGTCAATATCTCCAGAAGCGGACCGGGCCTGGGAGGAATCTCTGCCTCCCAGGGCGATTATTTCCAGGCCACGCGGGGCGGAGGGCACGGAGATTATCGGATGATTGTTCTTGCTCCTTCCACGGTCCAGGAGATGTACAACCTGACCTGTCTGGCCTTTGACCTTGCGGATAAGTATCGAAACCCGGCGATGGTCTTAGGAGATGCCCTCATCGGACAGATGAAGGAACCTCTGACCCGGCAAAAAGCGGAAAAGATGGACCTTCCTCCAAAAGATTGGGCGCTGACCGGAGCCAGGGGAAGAAAACCGAACAAAATCAAATCGCTCTACCTTCAGGAGGGCGAACTGACCGAACACAACTGGAAGCTTTACCAGAAATATGAGAGGATGAAGAAAGAGGAGGTCCGTTTTGAAATGGTGAATGCTGAAGATGCCAGGCTTATCATTGTGGCCTTCGGGAGCATGGCAAGAGTTTCAAAAACCGCCATGGAGATGGCACGGGAGGAAGGGATGAAAGTGGGCCTCTTTCGACCCATCACCCTCTTCCCCTATCCTGAAAAAGGTCTTTACGATATTTCTAAACAAGTTAAACAATTTTTAACCGTCGAATTGAATACAGGGCAGATGGTGGAGGATGTGAAACTCTCGGTAGACCGTGATGCGGAGGTCCATTTTTACGGGAAACCGCCGGGGGCACTGCCCCCTCCAGAGGAAATATTGGAACAGATTAGGAAATATTATCGTTAATTTCAAATTGTAGATTTCAGATTGTAGATTGCAGACTGAAAATCTGAAATCTAAAATCTTAAATCTGAAATGAGGTTAAGATGGAACTTGTTTTTAAACGTCCAGAATGTTTGATTGATGTCCCTTTTCATTTCTGCCCGGGGTGTCATCATGGGATTGCCCACCGGCTAGTTGCAGAGGCGATTGACCATTTTAAAATCAGGGAGAAGACGATCGGGGTCGCCTCAGTGGGTTGTTCTGTCTTTATGTACGACTACTTTAATATCGATGTCGTCGAGGCCCCCCATGGAAGGGCATCCGCTGTCGCCTCAGGAGTGAAGCGGGCAAGGAAAGATTCGATCGTTTTTACAATTCAGGGTGATGGAGATCTGGGAGCCATCGGGATCGCCGAAGGAATCCATACGGCCAATCGGGGCGAAAACATCACGCTCATCTTTGCCAACAACGGAATTTACGGAATGACCGGAGGCCAGATGGCGCCCACAACCCTCCTCGGCCAGAAGACGACGACCAGCCCTTACGGAAGGGACTTCACCTATGATGGTTATCCCATTCGTATGGCCGAAATGATGGCGACTCTCGAGGGCAGTGCGTTTGTTGCCAGAGTAGCTGTCAACAATCCTGCTAACCTGATGAAGGCAAAAAAAGCGGTCCGAAAGGCATTTCAGATGCAGGTCGAGGAGATGGGTTTTTCGTTTGTCGAAATCTTAATGTCCTGCCCTACCAATTGGGGGTTGTCCTCTCTGGAAGCCAACCGCCGTGTCGAGGAAGAGATGATTCCCTATTTTCCTCTGGGGACACTAAAAGAGAGGAAGATGGCAGATTACTTATAAATTAAAAATATTTAAACTCTAAACACTAAACCCTAAATCCTAAATAAACCCAAAATTTAAAACCCAAAAGTTTTGGTGTTTGAACTTTATATTTGAACATTTGAGTTTGTTTAGAGTTTAGGATTTAACATTCCTGTTTCGAATTTTAGGTGTAACGAATGGATACCAAAGGTTTTTATTACGACATCATCATCGCGGGATTCGGCGGCCAGGGCGTGCTGGCCATTGGAAACCTGCTGGCTTATGCCGCCATGAAGGAGGGCAGGCAAGTCACCTTCCTTCCGACCTATGGAGTGGAGATGAGGGGCGGAACGGCTAACTGTACCGTCGTGATTTCATCCAAAGAAATTGGCTCTCCCATTGTGCAACGGCCCCATGCCGTCATCTCGATGAACCTACCCTCCCTTCTAAAATACGGCATCAGGGTATTGCCGAAGGGACTGTTGATGGTTAACTCTTCCCTGATCGATCTTAAGGAAGTTTCTCGTAAGGATATTGAACTGCTCGCCATTCCGGTCAATGACATTGCGAACCAGAACGGAAATCCAAAACTGGCTAACATGATTGCATTGGGCGCATTTATTGAAAAGACGAAATGGGTCACGTTTTCATCTGTGTTCGAGTCCCTTGAAAAAGTGTTTGATGAACGTCATCATGGTCTCATCCCCTCCAATATCAAGGCGATCCAGATTGGAGCGGAATATGTCAAATCACTCCTTTAATCCCCTCTTCCCAAGTAGCCTCCCGCAAAGCGGGATGGGCACCGGAGAGGGTTAGCCTGCCTGCCGGCAGGCAGGGGTGAGGGGGAAACGATGGAAGAAGAAAAGAGAGAATTTGAAGAGGTTCGAGTCGGAGAGAAGATTAGAGAATTGAGAGAGAAAAAGGGGCTCTCACTTAAAGACATCGCTGACTTAACCGGGTTTTCAACCGCCCTGCTCTCTCAGATGGAGAACCATCTCGTCTCTCCATCCCTTGGAACGATCATCAAGCTGGCAGGGGCATTTGGAGTCAGAGTAGGTGACTTCTGGGGTGAGACCAAAGGGGAACCCTTCACCATTGTGAGGAAAGACGAGAGGAAAACGGTTTCCCGCTTTGCCTCCAAAGATGGGGTGAAGTATGGCTATTCATATGAATCTCTGGGGTTCGACAAGAAAGAGCGCCATATGGAGCCTTTTATCGTGACGCTCGAACCTGCCACGGTCAAAACGGCAAAGACCTCTGTCCACGAAGGGGAGGAGTTCATCTTTGTCCTCGAAGGCGAGATGGAAGTGATCCTTGGAAATCATACCGATGTCCTTTACCCTGGCGATTCCATCTATTATGACTCAACCATACCTCATAAGGTCCAATGTCACCAGGATAAGATCACTAGAATTCTGGCGGTGCTCTATACACATAGCACATAATGATTTAGGTTATCAGGTCATCAGGTAATCAGGGTGAAGAATATCAGGAATATCAGGTAAGAATTTTTATCTTATATTCTGATACCCTGAAACCCACTCCCTGGTATCCTGATATTCTGATAGCCTTGGGGAAATTCAATAATGAAAAAGTTTTCCATTCTGACATTCGTTGTCGCCTCTCTCATGATATTACCATGTATTGCCTTCTCCCAGGACTCTCTCAAGGTGGGCGCCTTGGTCCCTTTCACCGGCCGATGGGGGGATTCCGGCAGGGAATGTGCGAGGGGGCTTCTCGATGCCGGCAAATGGATCAACCAGCGCGGGGGAATCTTCGGCAAAAAACTGGAGATCATCCTCATGGACGATTCCTCTCAGCCGGCTCAATTCTTGGCCGCCTTTCGAAAATTGAACGAGGCGGATCGCATTCTCCTCCTTTATCTCTATTCAACAGAAACAGGGCTTGCCCTCCTTCCCCATATCAATCTCCAGCGAATTCCCACACTGACCAGCTCTTTCCCTGTCCATCTTGCCGATACCTCCAAAACTCCCTATCTGTTCTCGGTCACTCCCACCCCCCTTGATTTGGCAAAGATTGCCATGAAGTTTATTTTGGATAGACCCGATATAAAAATGAGAAAACCGAAAGTGGTCTTCGTAAGTTTTTCTGACCCTCTGGAAAAACACTTTCTCGATGAAGCGAAGTCTTATGCAAAAATGCTTGATTTGGAAATCGGACCGGACATCTTCGTTCCGGACATCCTTTCCCTTAAACCCCCCTCCCTCATTCTTGCGCCTTTGAAATCCTATCAACCGGACTTTGCCTATCTGAACATGACATCAAAGGAGGCCTCTGCACTCCTCCAGGAGGTCAGGGGAATGGACCTCAAAACAAGATGGATCTGCAGCATGAGAGCCTTCGATGAAACTCTTTCGGCTTTCGACGGGGTTCTCGGCGTTCAACCCATCTCCCCTTTCGGGGAAGATGTCCCCGGGATGGCAGAGATCAAAGAGGCCCATCAGAAATGGCATCCCTATGATTCCCACACACTTTCCTATGTTGAGGGATGGGTCACGCTCAAAGTGATAGCAGAAGCCCTTGGGAGGTCTCTTCCGGAACAGGGATTCTCCCGTGAAAGGGTGAAGATGGCCTTCGAAGGGTTTAAAAATTATGTTGTTGGGGGCATTCTCCCTCCTTTCACCTTTACGGCTAGGGATCATCGCCCCAGTACGGAATCCAGAATTTTCATCGTCAAGGATGGAAAGCTCGTGAGACACACGGGTTTCATCTCTGTCGGAAGATAGAAACAGAGAACTTGACCCTATCCAGTTGAAATGGTTTTTTTCTGAATGAACCTTTTAGAAATCCTTAAAAAATACCGCCAACAGATTGTGGATGAATGGGTCCATCGCCTTCACACAGAGGTCAGTGAACGCTACAGTGTTCGGCCGCTGGATGAACTCTTTCATACCGTCTCAAGAGCCTATGATGGAAATTATGCAGTGCTCATCCATAATAATTTTTCAAAGGTCAATGAGCATATCCAATTCATCACCAATTTGCGCCTTGAGGGAGGTTTTTCCCTCTCCGAAGTTCAGAATGCCTACGAGCTGTATAGAACCGTCCTCCTTCCCATCCTCCCAAAGGAATTAGACGAAAAAAATCTTCATGATGTCTTAAAGCGGATGAATTACTCCCTTTTCTATACCATTACAAAATTCAGCAATTACTTCCAATCAATGCATGAGAAACATTTAAGAGATTATGCCCAAAATCTTGAGGGGGAGGTGGAGAATCGAACAAAACAACTGGTCGAATCAGAATCTAAATACCGAGTCCTCGTTGAGGAAATCAACGATGGGTATTTTGTTAATCAGAATGGACGTATCGTCTTTGCAAATCAGGCGTATTGTGACCTCCATGGATACTCGTATCAGGAGATGTTGGGGAAACTTTATGTGGACCTTATTGCTCCTCGGTCACTCTCTATCGTGCAAAGGCTCTATGAGAGAAGAATGGCAGGGGAAGATACAAAGGATCTCTATATTTATTTTCGCCGTCATAAGAACGGGAGCTCCCTGCCTACGGAGAATAAGGTGAAAGGAATCATCTACCAGGGTGAATATGCGGTGGCCGGTATCTGCAGGGACATCACGGAGAGGATGGAAACGGAGAAGCGGATTCGGGAATCTGAGCGTCTTGCCCATATCGGAAAACTGACTACCTCTCTTGCTCATGAGATACGGAATCCTCTCTCATCAGTCAAGATGAATAGTCAGATCATCATGAAAAATATGGAGTTTGACGGCAACGACAAGAGGCGTATCGAGATCATCGTTCACGAGATATCCCGGCTTGAGAGAATTCTCGATGAGATGCTTGACTTCGCAAGGCCGGTAAAATTGAATCTTGAGCCTGCCTCGATCAATAACGTGATGGATGCTTGTCTCGAAATCATGGATGCCAGAATCAGGGAAAAGGGTGTCCGTGTGAAAAAGCTCTATAGCAAGACGTTGCCCCGTATCCTTGTTGATCATGAAAAGATAGAACAGGCGATCATTAATATTTTACTGAATGCAGTTGAGGCGATACCTGAAGGTGGAAACATAGAAATTGTCACGAAGCAGTCGAGGAGGGATGGGAGAGCCTTGCAAGTAGAAATCGGCGATGACGGACCCGGGATCAGCGCGGAGGATCTTCCCTATGTTTTCGACCCTTTTTTTAGCAACAAAAAGAAGGGCACGGGCCTCGGTCTCTTCAATGTGAAAAAGATCATAGAGGCCCACGGAGGCGCAGGAAACGTGGCCCTACGAAAGCCCCATGGAACGCGGGTCAGTCTTACGATTCCTTTAAGGGAGAAGACATGAAAGCCAAAAGGATTCTCATCATTGATGATGAACGCCCCCTCCTTGAGACCTTGGAGATGTTTCTCACTGAGAAAGGCTATGCGGTGGGGTGTGCGATGTTCGCGAAAGAGGGGTTGAAGCAAAGCACCGCCTTTGATCCCCATGTGATCATCCTTGACATCCGCCTCCCTGACATGAACGGCCTTGACGTTCTTCAAGAACTGATTCGCAACGGCAGAAAAAATATCATCATCATTACGGCCTTTCATGATATGGATATCACCATTAAAGCAGTGAAGTTCGGCGCTTTTGACTATATTCCCAAACCGATAGATGTCGAGGAACTCGACAGGGTGATCGAAAAAGCTCTCAAATCATCAAGCTCGGCCCGAATGGCCGAGACAGTATCCTTCGATCCTTCTTTACCTTATGTAGATGGAAAAATCATCGGCAAAAGCAAGGGAATGAAAGAGATCTTCAAGACCATAGGCGTGTTGTCAGAAAACAGGGTCACGGTTCTCATTGATGGCGAGACGGGTACGGGCAAGGAGTTGATCGCCAGAGCCATCCATCACAATAGCCCTTGCCGGATGCACCCCTTCCAGGCGATCAACTGTTCAACCATCGTGGGAACACTCCTGGAAAGCGAACTGTTTGGTCATGAGAAAGGCGCCTTCACCGGCGCATCCGGTTTAAAGAGGGGGAAGTTTGAACTCGCCGGTCAAGGAACCATTTTCCTTGATGAGGTGGAGGAGATTCCCCTTGAACTCCAATCGAAGCTCTTGAGGTTTTTACAAGAAAAAGAATTCGAACGCCTCGGGGGAGAAAAAAGAATTCGATCAAACGCAAGGGTGATCACTGCAACAAACAAAGATCTCTCGGAGATGGTTGAAAAGGGTCTTTTTAGAGAAGACCTTTATTACAGGCTCAAAGTGGCCATTGTAAAGGTTCCCCCGCTAAGGGAACGGAAGTCGGACATACCGCTTCTGGTTGAACATATTCTTAAAAAAATAAATCATGAGCTAAGCAAATCCATAAGAAAAGTCGAAGGGGAAGCCCTTAAAAGAATGATCGAGTATGATTGGCCGGGTAATGTCAGGGAGTTAGAGAACATCCTTATCCACGCTGCCATCCATACCCATGGGGAAGTCGTTCTTGCAGAACCCATCACTCCGTTGCTTGGACAAAAGTTTTCCAACCATCGGAATCCAAAGGACATGCCCCGTGGGGAAGAGAACCTTAAGAATATAGAGAAGGAATATATTACAAGAGTGCTCAACCATACCCACTGGCATCTCGGGAAAACATGTGAGGTTCTCGGAGTTTCACGACCCACGCTCCGCCATAAACTTAAAGCATACAAAATATCAAGCGACCTCAAAACAACCTGAAAACCCATATGCTATTGAAAATAATTTTCAAAAAGTAAAAGATTCATTCAATTCAACCGAAAACCCTATTCCTCCTCAAATCCCATAATATCTTGTAATTTCATTAATTATTCCGATAAAGGATGGCTGGCACAACTGTTGCAGGCATTTATATTTTCGACATTCGTTTATAACGGTGCTGATGTAGGATGGAAATGGGATGGACCCGGCTAAGATGATCAATTTGTTTCTTGACAATATGGCGAGACGTGTGATAGATGAAACCATCCAACCCTAACCAATGGATTTTTTTGTAAGACTGAATTGGAATGAACCGAAAAGAGATACAAAATCTTAAACAAAAGGAGGGTATTATGAAGAGAGCATTTATTGTTTCAATCCTTTTATTGTTAGTCATTTTTTCTGTTCCTTCCCTATCTTCCGCTCAAAAACCCATCGTGCTCGGGGCGCCTTTACCCACGGCATTTCTCTATGGCTGGACAGCGGAGAAAGGTTTGAAATTGGCGGTCGATGAGATCAATGCCGCAGGTGGGGTTACGGTGGGGAGAGAGAAACGCCCCTTTAAGGTTGAGGTGATGGATACCCGCGACCTTGAGCCTGTCGTGCCGGTGAGCGATGCTTTGTTAGTGCTTGAAAAACTCATTCTTGAAAAGAATGCTGATTTCATTGTCGGCGGCCCGGCGCGGTCAGAGGCGGCTCTTGCTGCTATGGATCTGCTCTCGAAATACAAAAAGGTCTCTATATTGACGACTGGAGCATTATCTCCTGCCTATCACAGGCGTGTAGAGGCTGAATATGATAAATTTAAATATTGTTTTCGAATCTCCGGTGAAGTGGGCTGGTTGGTGGCAGGTGAGTTCGTCCCCAAGCTGGTGGATATTAAAGCCAAGTTGGGGTTGAGCCGTCTCTTCATTATGGTCCAGGATGTTGCCCATGCCCGGGGCGCAGGCGACCTCACAGGCAAACTGGCAAAAGAAAAAGGATGGGAGGTTATTGGTACGGAGATCTATCCGACCGGAACCACAGATTTCTCTGTTGGATTGCTCAAGGCAAGAAGAGAAAATGCACAGGTCATCCTGATCGTCATGGATATGCCGGAGAGTTCCGTTCTCTTGAAACAATGGTTTGATATGAAGATCCCGGCCCTTCCCTTTGGCACAATTATCGCTGCTGCTGAACAGCCCGGTTTCTGGAGAGCCACAGAGGGAAAAGGGGAATTCTGCATGGCGAGTGTTGTGAATGCAGGTAACGCCCCATCCAGAGCAACCCCATGGACCATGAAATTTGTAGAGGCCTATACCAAGAAATATGGGTTGGAACCAGAGGGTTACGGAACCTCCTCAAGTTACATGGCACCCTATGTGTTAAAGGATGCCATTGAGCGGGCTGGTTCCCTCGATTCGGATGCAGTGATAACCGCGATCGAGAAAACGGACCTCATGGGTGTTTACGGTAGAATAAAAGTCCATCCCAAATCCCATCAGGTCATTCCCAGCATTGATCCGAATGAGGGAGCGGTCGGAACAATCTTCCAGTGGCAGGCAGGAAAGAGGGTTGTGGTGTACCCACCCAAAATCGCTATGGGCGAGATCAAACTCCCCCCCTGGATGAAAAAATAGAGAAGAGATCATTGCAAAATATAAAATGAAAAATTAGCATTGCAAAGTGATCATTGTTAATTTTCCATTGATCACTTTGCAATTTGCACTGAATTTTTATGGATATTCTCATCTACGGCATTATCAACAGTGTTTCCCTCGCGCTGATGGCCATTGGATTTACTCTCGTTTACGGTATCAGCCGGCTTCCCAATTTTGCCCACGGAGCCCTCTATGTCATTACCGGGTTTCTTGTCTGGAGCTTGATCCATCTCCTGAAGCTGAACTATGTCCTCTCTATTGTCCTTGCATTATTGATCATGGGGCTGCTTGGAGCAGCCATCTATCGGTTTGTTCTCATCAGAGTCAGAGGAATGGCCACCTCTGAAATCATCGCCACTTATGCGCTGGGGCTGGCCATCCTCGAATTTCTGCGCTGGGGTGGGTTCAAGGGAATGACCTACACGCTCCCCGTTTTTATCGAAGGGAGCGTCAATATTGGAGGCATTCCTGTTGACTTACAACGGATCATCGTCATCACCATAGGGGTTGTGGTCGTCGCCTTCATGTGGCTCTTTACTCATTTCAACAAAACCGGCTTGGCGCTAAGAGGCATGGCGCAGGATGAACATGCCGCCATGATGTTAGGAATTGATTCGGACTGGATGGCTGTGGTCGCCATGGGCATGGGATCTATGCTCGCAGGGATTGCGGCTATCGCTCTGCTCCCTTTGGGAAACATCGTCGTGGAAGCGGGTTATAATGTGTTAGTCCTTTCCATCGCTGTTTGCATCGTCGGAGGCCTGGGCAGTTGGGTAGGGGCCATCCTCGCCGCTTTTATGATTGGATTTCTCCAGATTATCACCGTTGCCTACATCCAATCCCATTTCCATATGGTGGTGGCGATTCTGGCGATTATTATTACTTTGATCCTAAAACCCTCAGGATTCTTTGGAAAACAGAAGGAGTTGGAAGAAAGAGTTTAAAAGCGAAAATTCGAAGCACGAATTTCGAATTTCGAAACAAATTCGAATGACCAAAATTTAAAATAAGTAATAAAGTTTCGGTAATTGGAGAATTTGAATTTTGAAATTGTTTCGGATTTCGATATTCGGATTTCGGATTTAAGGTTAGTTTAGGTCATGGATAAAAATCCAGCCACTGCAGAGAGACGAAAAGAAAGGTTAGACAGAGGCATAAAGGTTCGCACCGAAGGGATTTATGCCATCTCTTCCTGGCAGGAGATGTGCTATCTTGTTCTTCCCCGGCTTATTTTAATTTTGGGAATACTCCTTCTCCCCTTTATGATGCCTTCCCTTTATTGGAATAGAGTTATCTCCATCGTCGGCATTTACGGTCTCCTGGCTTTAGGCTTTGATTTCCTGGCCCATTATGTCGGACTGGTCTCACTTGGAGGATCCCTCTTTATAGGAGTCGGAGGATACCTGGCCGCCGTCCTGAATAAATCTTTTGGCCTATCTCCTCTGTTCACCATCCCCATCGCCACTTTAGGCGGGGCAATCATCTGCACCCTTCTCATTCTTCCCGCCCTCCCTCTCCGAGGCGTCTATTTCGCCATTGTCACCCTGATGTATCCCCTTGTTCTATTCAGAATTATTGAAGCTCTCAATATCTTAGGCGGAACGGATGGGATTCTTGGCGTTGCCAGTTTTCCCAATCCATGGGTGGAACAATATCTCATCCTGGTTATCGTGATTATCGCCCTCTTTGGGTTAAGGCGGTTGGTCAACGAAGATATTGGGTTGGTTTTTCGTGGGGTCAAGGACAATGATCAGGCGGTAAAGGCCTCCGGGTTAAGCATTACTTATTATAAAGCCATCGCCGTATTTATCACTTCTGCGCTCGGTTGTTTTGGAGGAGCCTTTTTTGTCCATATCTACATGGTTGCCGGAATTTCGTTATTTGCCCTGGACTATTCTGTTATCCCCATTGCCGCAACCGTGATTGGCGGAGGAGGAACCCTCGTCGGCCCCCTGTTGGGCTGCTTTATCCTCGTCCCGATCTCGGAGTTATTACGGGCTTTTGGAACTTTAAGAATCGTCTTTTATTCGGTCATCCTGCTGGCTTTCATCATGTTTCGGAGTGAAGGGGTCATGGTCTATGCCCAGCGAAAATACCATCAGTTTGAGAGGTGGGTCAAGGTATGAGCGGAGAGAATATTCTCCAGGTGACGAATGTTTCCAAGACCTTCGGTGGCGTTCAGGCACTGCTCAACGTCAGTTTCAACGTCCGGCAGGGCGAGGTCTTCGGCATCATAGGCCCCAATGGATCGGGAAAGACGACGCTCATTAACTGCATCACCGGTTTCATCAAGATGGATTCCGGTAAAGTCCTGTATAAAGGCGACGATATTAGCCGAAAGGCTCCCAACCAGATTGCCAATCTCGGACTCACCAGGACATTCCAGATCATGAGGCCATACTACAGCCTCCCAGCCTATAAGAATCTGATCGTTCCCCTCTTCTCACCGAGGGCAAGGCGTACAGGAGGATGGCGGGGAGGCGGAAAACTTGGAGACCGCGGAACGGTCAGCATTGATATTCTTGAAGAGATAGGCTTTGAGAGGGATTCTTTCGTTCCTTATAAATTGGCATCGAGTCTGCCAACCGGATATCTTAAGCGTCTTGAACTGGCGAGGTGTCTTGCCCTGAGGCCCGATCTGATCCTTTGTGACGAAGTATTTTCAGGACTCAGCATGAGTGAAATCGCCAGCATGGTTCCCTTGATCGAAAAATTACAGATGGATGGGATTACCCTGGTGATGATCGAACACCGGTTAAGGGAACTCTTCCGGGTGGCCAGCCGGGTGATGGTGCTCAACTTTGGAGAAAAATTGACCGAGGGGATTCCTGAAGTGGTCATGGCGGATGAGAGGGTAAAAGAAGCTTATCTGGGATCGGAGAAGCTGCTCGATTATACGTTTGAAGCCTGACAACTAATCATTGCAAAATGACCAATTAGCAATTATCATTTAGCAATAAAAATCAAAACTGTTAACTTTATAATGCTAATTTTGCAATTTGCGTTGAGCCTTTAGGAAGATGAAAGAAGAACTGGTTTTTACCCAATTCGAAAAAATGGCTGAAAAATATCCTAATCGGCCAGCGGTCATCTTCCTGGGCGAAAAGTTCACCTATGCCCGGCTACAGAATCTCATTGATCGGTTTGCCACCTCTCTCAACCGTCTGGGAGTGAAAAAGGGCGACAAAGTCCTACTTTACCTTTCAAACTCCGCCCAATGGGTCATCGCCTTTTTTGGGATTCAAAAGATTGGAGCAGTGGTGGTGCCGGTGGCTCCCATCTATACCTCTTTTGAAATCGAATATATGATCAATGACTCGGGCGCAGAGACGATCATCTGCCTGGACACCAATTTCGGTTATGTGAAAGAAATATTTTCAAAGACCGGCCTGAAACGGGTCATTGTTACAAACCTCGTTGACCTCCTCCCCCTCTGGAAACGGGCTGTCGGTTATCTCTTCGATAAGGTTCCCAAGGGAACTGTCAAAAAGGATGAAAGTGTCTGCTCCTTCAAAGATTTGATCAAACAAACGCCTGAAAAGCTACAGGTGGAAATCGACCCCTGGAAAGATCTTTCCTATATCCTCTATACAGGCGGAACGACGGGCTTCCCAAAAGGCGTGCCTGGCAATCATATGGGGATGGTCTCTTATGTCAGGGACGTCATGGAGGATGTGGCCGGAGGATACATCGAGGAGGGAAAAGATACCTATATTGCGATCAATCCTCTGTTCCACATCATGGCTCTTGGGTTGTTTGTAGCCATCGGTTTAAATTATGGCAACACAACGGTCATCATGCCTGTTCCGCAGGTCGATTCGATCCTGCGGGCCATCGAAAAATACCGGGTGAGATGGATGCTCGGAGTTCCGGCTCTTTATCGTATGATTCTTGAAAATGACCGATTGAATCAATATGATTTGAGTTCCCTTAAATACTGTTACTGTGGCGGGGACGTGCTTCCGATCGAGGTCTTCAAAAGATGGAATGAGCATCTCGGCGTTTCCATCTACCAGGTCTATGGTTCAACAGAAGCGGGCCATGTCACTTACAGCCGTCTGGACCGGGAGCCGGATCTGTCGTCCATCGGAATGCCTCTCAAGACCAGGGAATGCAAAGTGGTCGATCCTGACACCCTGGAATCCGTGCCCATCGGCGAAACAGGGGAGCTCGTGGTGACATCGGACTATACGTTGAAACATTATTGGAACAAACCTGATGAGACGAGTCGAGCCTACGTGAATATCGACGGGAAGATATACTATCGCATGGGCGATTATGTCCGTATGGGTGGAAAGGGAGACATCTGCTATGTCGAGAGATCCGCAGATGTGATCAAACACAAGGCTTATCGAGTCTCAGCCTCAGAGATTGAAGTCGTGTTGCAAGACCACCCTACGGTCATCGGGGCTTGTGTGGTTGGGGTTCCGGATTCCAAAGTGGGCGAACGCATCAAGGCGATCGTCGTCCTCAAGGAAGATGCACGAGGGGTGGATGCCTCGGAATTGACGCGATGGTGCCGCGAGAGGCTTGCCCCCTATAAAATACCGCAATACATTGAATTCAGAGATATGCTGCCCAAATCAAAGGTCGGGAAACTCCTCAGGCGTGAAATCAGGGACGAGGAACACCGAAAGATATCACAAGAAAAAGCCAAAGGATAAGACAAATAAAATCCGAAATTCGAATATCGAAACTCGAAACAAATTCAAATTTTCAAAATCCAAATTTATTAAACTTTTTTTGTTTTGAACATTTATAAATTTAATCATTTGACATTGTTTCGAAATTCGGATTTCGTGCTTCGAATTTAAAAGAAGATGGATCAACAAATTCTTGTTGCCATTTTGCACTCAATTGTGTCCATAAGCGACTAAACGAAGGAGCAGTAAAGTGCTGGAAATCAAAAACCTCATGGTGTTTTACGAAAATGCCATTGCCATCAATAATATCAATATAAAATGCCAGAGTGAAAAAGTGACAGGCATTTTTGGCGCCAACAGCGCAGGCAAGTCCACCTTGATGTATACCATCTCCGGGATCATATTGGACGTTAAAAAGAAGGAGGAAATGAAGGGCGGGGAGAGGATTACGGTTCTTGGGAACATCCTTTTTGAAGGTGCGGATATCACTTTCATGAAACCCAGCGAAAGAGCAAAAAAAGGGATCGTTCTCTGCCCTGAAAGGCGCAGGATCTTTGCAGAAAGCAGCACCTTGGAGAATTTGAAAATCGGAGGCTATTTGGCTACGAAGGCTCAGGCTAAAAAGACCCTGGAATATGTCTTCTCTATTTTCCCGGCATTAGTCAAATTAAAGGGGAGAGAGGGTGGTTTTCTCAGCGGAGGGGAACAGCAGATGCTGGCTATCGGGAGGGCATTGATGGCGCAGCCCAAAATGCTTCTTTTAGATGAACCCCTCCTCGGACTGAGCCCTTTGATGGAGGCCATGCTTGCACGGGCCATCCGCAATATCAATCAACAGACCAGAATCGCCATTCTGATTTCGGAACAATATGCACGCCCTGTTTTGCCCATTATCCATCATGGCTACATCCTTGAAAACGGTGGGGCGGTGCTGGAAGGAGATTCCAAGGAACTGATGGAAAACCCTGATGTGAAGTCTGCTTATTTTGGGTTATAAAGGAATCCTTCATGATGGGTTCGTCACCTGTGAAACATGAAAATAACCTTTGGGCAATGGTTACGGCTACGAAGCCCCTGCCTACCGGCAGGCAGGCGTTTCGGTTATCGGTAACGGTTACGTTTAAAAGAATTAAATACGACAACCGTAGCCTTCTAAAAACGATACGGGCCTCGTCACCCTTACCGTTAGACGTTTATTTTGGGGGCAATTAGGAGGAATCAGATGGATCTTTTTACGGCAATGAAAGAAAGAAGAAGCTGTCGGAATTTTCTGCCTGAACCATTGGATGAAGCCACGATTGAAAAGCTTTTAGAGGCGGCTACCTGGGCGCCTTCTCCGCTCAATACTCAGCCCTGGGAATTTATCGTCATCACCAATCCCGAAGTAAAAGAAAAAATCTTTTCCGAAGGGGAAAGGTGCCGGAAATGGGCGCTTGAAAAGAGTGG
>VGSS01000053.1 GCA_016874935.1 Deltaproteobacteria bacterium
GAATCGTGTAAGGAAATTTCTCACTGGAGGGAAGGATGGGAAGGATCGCCCGCTCCGCCAGGGCTCCATGGCCGATCTCTCTTCGAGAAGGCGATCTCAAAGGAGAGACTTCCCCGGTGCTGAACGGGGGAAAGTTGTAGTGAAGCATAAAAGATTTATAGGTCTCTCCCAGTAAGGAGTTGATCTTCTGTTCGTCTTCGGATGTGCCAAACGTGACCACGGCCAGCACCTGGGTTTCTCCACGAGTGAACAGGGCGGAGCCATGGGTTCGGGGAAGGATTCCGACTTCGCATGAGATGGGCCGAATCTCCGGCAGGGCCCTCCCATCGATCCTCTCTCTCTTCTCCAGGATCCATTTTCTCTTCAGTTTGCGGTCCACCTCCTCAAAAACTTTCTTCACCATCTTCCGGGACGGCTCGTCTTCGGCCTCACATTCCTTCAGGGTGAAATTAAAAATTTCCTCCAGATGCTCGCGCCTCTTCATCTTTTCCCGGATCCGATAAGCCTCCCCTAATTTCTCTTGCGTGATCCCCGTCACCTTTTCGAAAAGGGCCAAGTCGGGTTTTTTGAGGTCGAACTCCCTCTTCTTCGTTCCACAAACTTCTCTTAGCCGTTTTTGGAGTTCGATGACAGACTTAAGCGACTGGTGACCGAATAAAATGGCCTCCAGGATGACCTCCTCTTTTACCTCCTTCGCACTGCCTTCGACCATGATGATCGCATCCTCGCTTCCGGCGACAAAGAGATCGATGTCGCTTAGCTCCAGTTTGTCGGGGGTGGGGTTGAGGACATATTCCCCATCGATTCTTCCCACTTTTGCTCCCGCGATGGGAACATCGAAGGGAATATCGGAGAGATAGAGGGCGGTCGAAGCCCCGATCATTCCCAGAACGGAGGGGTCATTATCTAAATCCGCAGAGAGGACCGTTGCAATGATCTGTGTCTCGTTCTGAAATCCTTTTGGGAAGAGAGGCCTCAAGGGTCGGTCGATGAATCGGGAGATGAGGATCTCACGGTCGGTCGCCCTCCCCTCCCTCTTAAAAAATCCTCCCGGGATTCTTCCCGCCGCATAGGTCATCTCCTGATAGTTTACCGTAAGGGGGAGGAAATCAATCCCCTCTCTCTTCTCCTCCGATGACACCGCTGTGACCAGAACAACGGTCTCGCCATACTGAACCACCACAGAGCCGCTAGCCTGCTTGGCCACCCTTCCTGTCTCCATGGAAAAGGGTCTTCCCCCCAATTCGATCTGCAACTTTTGCATCATAGGCTTATTCACTCTCCTTTTTTTAAAAAATCATCCGTTCTATTTTCGGAGCCCTAATTGATCGATGATGATTCGATAACGATCCATCCAGTTCTCCTTAAGATAGTTGAGAAGTCTTCTTCGCTGTCCCACCATCTTCAAGAGCCCCCTCCTCGAGTGATGATCTTTCTTGTGACCTTTGAAATGTTCGGTAAGATAACGGATTCGTTCACTGAGAAGGGCAATCTGAACCTCTGGTGAGCCCGTATCCTTCTCGTGAGCCCTAAATTTGTCAATGATCTCTTTTTTCTTCTCCTGAACCGATGCCATGAAATTCCTCCTTCGATTTAAATAGGATATTCTTTTAAAAGTCTTTTCCCATGTTGAAATACCCTGATGGGACGAAGGGCAACCCTGTCCGGGTCTGCCTTTCCGATCTCCCCGCCCCTTAATGCTGACTTTAAAATAGCCACTAATCCCTCTTCAGGAGAGGACATCTTGATCCACTGTCCTTCTTCAAAAGGAGGAAGGGTTTGTGGGTCGAGGTCTCCCACAATCATCTCCTTTCCATAACGGACCTTTCGGATCAGACGCTCATCTCCGATCACTTCAGGAAAGCCATGCAAAACCTCTCTCAATGGGATGAGAGAAGCATGAAAGGGCTCATCTCCCGGAAGGGTCTTCAGCTTCTCCATCGAAATGGCCCTTTCGAGGCTAAACAGACCGCTCCGGGTCCGTCGCAAAGAGACAAGATGAGCTCCGCATCCGATCCGTTTACCGATGTCCCTTGCCAGGGCACGGATATAAGTCCCTTTTGAGCAGGAAACTCTGAAATGAACCATCGGAAGATCGATTTCCCGAACCTGGAGATCATAGACCTGGACCTCCTTCTCTTGCCTTTCGATCTCGATCCCTTTCCTGGCCATCCGGTAGAGGGGTTTTCCTTTAATCTTCACGGCTGAAAACATCGGAGGAGTCTGCCATATCTTTCCCAAGAAAGATTTAAAAACTGTCCGGATGATTTCCGGGGCCAGGTCTTCCCATGGCCCTCGCTTGACGATTTCACCCGTGAGGTCATCTGTTCTGGTCTCTTCCCCAATCTTCATCACTGCTTCGTAATCCTTCGGATCTTCCTGCAGGAAAGGAATGAGCTTCGTTCCCTCATTCACGGCAACGGGTAAGACACCCGTGGCAAAAGGATCGAGTGTTCCAATATGGCCCGCCTTTTTGATCAAAAATCTGGCCTTGATCTCTCTCACGACATCAAGGGAGGTTATCCCCCCGGGTTTATCCACGACGAGAAGGCCGTCAATTCTCATCCGGTTTGTCCTCTCTCTCCTTTTGAAGGGATTGCAAAACTTCTCCAATATGGATGGCATACTCGATCGAAGGATCGAACTCAAACAGTATTTCAGGGGTGTAGCGGAGATTGACCCGCTTGGCCAGCTCTCTCCGGATATATCCCTTGGCGCTATCGAGGCCTTTCAGGGACCTTTCTTTCTCCTCTCCAGAGCCCGGCACGCTAAAATAAATCCTGGCCAAACGACAGTCCTCTGTCACCGTCACCCTTGTGATGGTGACCAAACCGATCCGGGGGTCCTTGACCGTCTTTACCAACATCTCAGAGACCTCCTTACGGATCAGGTCTGCCACTTTATCGGAACGTTTTCCTTCCATAGCTTAAAAAGTCTAAGGTCTTTCGGTTAGGGCTACGAGGCCCGTTTCGGTGGTCGGTAACGGCTACGTTATTAAATTGAAAGACGATTAACGTCACCTTTTATGGACGATACGGGCTTCGTCACCGTCACCCTTTTTATGGCCGCAACATTCACACCGAAAGAATTTCCATCTCCGTATGAACCATCTCTCCAAGGCTCATCTTTTCGATGAAATCGACCACCTTGTCCAGGCTGGAGTTGATATGTCTCCGGTCATTTCCCACCGTGCAGATCCCGATCTGCGCCCTTTGCCAGAGATCCTGATCCCCGACCTCCGAAATGGACACATTGAACCGATGTCTGACTCTGTCGATCATCTTTCGGAGAACATGACGCTTTCCCTTGAGCGAATGATTCTCCGGAATCCGAAAATCAAGCCGGCAAATTCCAACGACCATCCCTTTTCCCTCCCGTTTCAACCCATTGGGACTCAAGACAAGTGAGACTGAATTTCCTCCATCTCATAGGATTCAATGATATCCCCGGGTTTGATGTCGTTAAAATTCTCCATCCAGATGCCGCATTCAAGACCCTGGGGGCACTCCTTCATATCATCCTTAAATCGTTTGAGTGAGGAAATCCGTCCGTCGTAAATGACGACGTTATCCCTCAGAAGTCGGGCGTGAGAACCTCTGACCACTTTCCCATCCGTGATCAAACTCCCTGCAACGGTCCCCATTTTGCGGACATTGAAGAGCTGGAGCACCTGGGCTCTCCCCAGAATGTGCTCCTTATAAGTCGGCTCGAGCAGACCCTCCAGGGCTTTCCTGATATCGGTGATGGCATCGTAGATGACCGAATAGGACCGGAGATCCACACTTTCTTGTTCGGCGAGAGATTGGGCCTTGGCCCCTGGTCTCACATTGAACCCGATGATGATCGCATTGGAAGCCGAAGCTAGATTCACATCGGTTTCCGTGATACCGCCGACCCCGTCATGGATGATGTTCACCTTCACTTCGTCGTTTGAGAGCTTCTTCAACGCCTCTTTCATGGCCTCGATCGATCCCTGGACGTCCGCCTTGATGATGACATTGAGCTCTTTGATCTCACCCTTCTTGATCTTTTCATAGAGCTCTTCAAGAGAGACCTTGCTCAGCTTGGAGAGCTCCTTTGCGCGAATCTTCTCCTGTCGATAGAGGCTGATCTGCTTGGCCGTTCTCTCCTCCGTGACTACGATGAAAGCCTCTCCGGCATCGGGAACATCTGTGAAACCCAGCACTTCAACCGGGGTGGAGGGTCCAGCCTTTTCGATCTTCTGCCCTTTATCGGTGAGCATGGCTCTTACCCTTCCATAATGAGAGCCTGCGATGAAGACATCACCCGCCTTCAAGGTCCCCTCTTGAACCAGAACGGTCGCCACGGGCCCCCTGCCCTTGTCGAGTTTGGCTTCAATGACAATCCCCCGTGCGGGCTTATCGGAATTGGCCTTCAACTCCAGAATCTCCGCCTGAAGCAGGATCAGTTCGAGCAATTCTTTGATTCCAATCTTCTGTTTGGCGGATATTTCAGCATAAAGCGTGCTGCCTCCCCATTGTTCAGGGGCCAATCCATGTTCTGACATCTCTTTTCTCACCTTTTCGGGATTGGCATTCTGTTTATCAATCTTGTTGATGGCGACGAGGATGGGAACATTAGCCGCTCTGGCATGGTCGATTGCCTCTTTGGTCTGTGGCATGACCCCGTCGTCCGCAGCGACCACCAGGACAACCACGTCGGTCACCTGGGCTCCTCTGGCCCTCATCGCAGTAAATGCCTCATGACCGGGTGTATCGATAAAAACGACATGCCCGTTTTCCAGCTGGACATCGTAGGCGCCGATATGTTGGGTAATTCCACCGGCCTCCCCTTCCACCACATTCGTCTTACGGATGGCGTCCAGAAGCATGGTTTTGCCATGATCGACATGGCCCATAATCGTGACCACGGGCGGTCTGGTTTTTAATTCTTCAGGTCGATCCTCCTTTCTTTCGAGAAACTCCTGACGTTCGATGGAAACGCGTTCCACTTCATATCCGAACTCACTCGCCGCCAGGGAAGCCACATCTGCATCAATCATCTGGTTGATCGTGACCATGACGCCGATATCCATCAATTTTTTTATCAAATTCGCTCCTTTTACGCCCATCCTTTTGGCAAGGTCGCCGACCGAGATAACCTCGGCAATCCGGATGATTCTTTTGATGGGTTTGGGGACGGTGATCTCCGTTTTCCTGGGTGACTTAAGGACGAGTTTCTTCTTAAAAGGCTTAAAAGTTCGAACCGGCAATTCTCCCTCTTTTTCGTGTTTCTTCTCTTCTATAAAATCTTCCTCTTGCACCATCCTTTCTTCGATCAGCCTTCGTTTCTTTACAATTCCCTTTTTCTTCGCCTGGAGGAGAAGCTCTTCTTTTGTTAGAAATTTTGTCTCCGGCTTTTTGACGAAACCTTCCTTCTGTTTTACCTCTTCCGCAGCCTTCCTTGGTCTCTGAACCCCCTCTTTGACCACGGCTCTGGGTGGGGCTGTTCCAGCACGCGGTTTGTGTGAAGCAATCTCTTTGGCTTTAGCTTCGGCATTTATCTCGATGATCTCTTTCGATTTCTTTTCTACCCTCGGAATTATTTTATAGGGTATCCTCTCCTTTTCTTCCTTTTTCTCCGCTTTCTTCGGGATTTTTACCTCCAATTTAGGAGGAGTCACTTTAGTTTTTATTTCTTCTTTTGGAACGACAACCTCGGGTGCCATAGACAAAGGGGGAGGGGGGGGAGGCGTTGGGATATCAAGACTTCTCGTCCTTCTTCGGATGACAGTGGGCTTGACCCGCTTCTCGACCACCTCTTTTTCAGCATCTTTTTCAATGATTTTCTCATCAGAAAGGGGGGTGGCTTTTTCGGAAACCTCGGGCTTTTTATCTTTTACCTTCAACCCCATCCGTTTCAATTTCTGAAGCAGCTTATCGTCCCCTACCCCAACTTCGCTTGCAAGGTCGAGGACTTTTACTTTCGCCATTCCGCTTCCTCCTTCAATTTAATCCTTCTGTCCGGTAATACATTTTTAAACCTCCCTGAAATCGGTCGATTTCAACGGACGGTTCTATCAGGCGCTTCTTCTTTGCCGCCTTTAAACAGGCGGCATCGGGGCAGAGATAAAGTCCCCTCCCGTCCTGATTCTTTCCAATGAAAGATAGGGCTTCGCCACCAGCCGTCCCGTTGAAGCGAATCATCTCCTCTTTCTTCCTTCTCTTTCTGCATCCCATACACATTCGAATCGGGACATGGCCCTTCCGGCTCATGGGCGATTGCCTTCAAAAAATTGTTTCGCTGAACGGATCAATTTGTCCGCTTTTTTCGCACCAATTCCCGGGAGGCCTGAAAGTTTTTCCACGTCTGATTTCAGAATGTCACGGATGTTATGAAATCCATGGCTTTTCAGGATTCCCGAAAGTTTCTCTCCGACCCCTTCTATCCTTTCGACAGGATCGAGGCCAGATTCTTCGACAGTCTGCGGGGATTCCAAGGCACCTTCTTCAACTCCCTTCGCCTGAGCCATCCGCAATGCGATTTGAACAATTTCGGCCGCCTTCCCCTTCTTGGTTCCTAAAACCTTGGCCAATTCTTCAGGATCAGCCTCCCCCAGCTCCTGGAGGGACCGAAACCCTTCGTTATAAAGAACACGGCTTCCCACATCCCCGATATTCGGGAGGCCCTTAAAGCTCTCCAGAATCTCGCCGGAAATCTTTTCCATCTTTGATTCACTCTTGATGTCGATTTTCCACCCTGTTAATTTAGAGGTCAAACGAACATTTTGTCCTTTCTTCCCTATCGAGAGGGAAAGCTGGTCATCCGCAACCACCACCTCCATATGACGGTTTTCCTCATCGATATAGACTCTTGAGACCTTGGCAGGGGCGAGTGCATTGCAAATATATTTGGCCTGATCCTGGGACCATGGGATGATATCGATCCGTTCCCCACGGAGTTCCTGAACCACATTTTGAACCCTTGAACCTTTCATGCCCACGCAGGCTCCGACAGGATCGACATCGCGGCTTGAACTGTAGACGGAGATCTTTGCCCTCTCTCCCGGCTCCCGAGCCGCGCTGATAATCTTGATGACCCCTTCGGAGATCTCCGGCACCTCCATTTCGAAAAGTTTAATGAGAAATCCTGGATGAGTTCTGGAGAGAAAGACTTGGGGCCCCTTAGCATTCTTCTGGACATCAAGGATATAGGCCCTGATCCGTTCTCCCTGCCGGTAGACTTCGCCGGGAATCTGCTCTTTAGATAAAAGGACGGCTTCCGCTCTCCCGATATTGACGTAGAGATTCCCTTTCTCCATCCTCTGGACCGTTCCGCTAATGAGATCTCCTTTGCGGTCTTTAAACTCATTATAGACATTATCCCTTTCAGCATCGCGAACCTTCTGGATGATCACCTGTTTTGCCGTCTGGGCGCCGATTCGGCCAAAATCGGTATTGAGTTTGACGCCCAAGCTGTCCCCAGCCTGCACCTCACTGTCCAGTTCCTTTGCCTCTTCAAGTGAGATTTCCGTCGAGGGATCGACCACCTCTTCGACGACCTGTTTAAATTGAAATAACTCCACCTCGCCAATTTCTTGATTATACTGAACTTCGATCTCCCCTTGGTGACCGTATTTTTTTCTGGAGGCGGTTAGAACAGCTTGTTCCAGCGCCTCGATGATCACCTTCCGGTCGATCCCTTTGTCCTTTCCCACCTGGTCAATCACAAAATTTAGATTGGTTGGCATGGTTGATTTCTCCTCCTTAAAACTCCAATTCTAACCGGGCCTTTGCGATGCTTTGAAAAGGAATATGAAATACCTTTCCATCCATTTCGATCTCAATCCCTTCAGTGACGACCCTTAAAAGTCTTCCCTTAAACTGGCGTTGGTTCCCGATGGGTTCGGTGGTCTTGACCTTAACCAGGCGATTCTGATATTTTACAAAATCTCTTTCGGTCTTGAGGGGTCGCGTCAAACCGGGAGAAGAGACCTCAAAGTGATAAGGAGTCTCAATGGGGTTTTCCACATCTAATGTTCTTCCCACTCTCTGATTGATTCGGGTGCAATCGTCGAGCGTCACCCCGCCCTTTTTATCGATATAAAGGCGCAAGACCCATCCTCTTGCCTCCCTCCGGTATTCCAGATCCACACATTCCATCCCTTCATCTAAAAGGATAGAGTCGATAATTTTCATCACCTGATTGTTAATCTCCCCTGACATCTTATTTTCCCTTTTAAAAGAGGCGTTCTAAAAAAAAAGCGGGCAAAAAGCCCGCTTTTTCAGCAGACCCGAATCTGTAAAATAAATATACTACAATTTTATCTTAAATGCAAGAGAATAATTTTGATGAATCATGTTGATGGGCAAAGCCTTTTTCTGGTCCCAACGCGGAAAAATCAAGCTTCCCCATTAAGAGAGGGAGGTTGCTCCATCCCTGAACTCCGAAGCGTCTCTACTTCTCTGCTCAATCTCTCAATCATTTTTTCATTTTGGCGAAGGAATTTTTTAAGTTGAAACCTCTGGTAAAGGTCTCCGATTCCTCCGATCAACACCCCCAGGAAGACGGAACAGAGGATGATTAAAAAGAGGGGGAGTTTGGGGACCTCCCAAAACCGGTCTTGGATGGGATAAAGGCCGAATCGGAGGGCCACCTCTTCCCTGTTTTGAATGGAGAAGAGGATGACAAGGATGAAGATGATCATGATCAGAAGCGTTTTTACCCATTTCACTTTTTTCCCCCTCCTTTTTGCCTCGTTCTTTTTTTCAGATGATCGATAAAAGCAGAATGAAGTTTCTGGTAAGTGTTTGAAAGATACTCCGGAACAACTTTCGTCTCTCCTAGGATCGGCATAAAATTGGTGTCCCCTGCCCATCGTGGAACGACATGAAAATGGATGTGACCCTCACCGGCTCCCCCGACCTTTCCCATATTGACACCCATATTGAACCCTTGTGGGGAGAGAGAAATCTTTAATACTCTGATAGAAACCCTTAACAGTTCAAAGAGTTCTTTCGATTCGAGAGGGTTTAAGGATTCCAGGTCGATGCAGTGCCGATGGGGAACGATCATCAGATGGCCATTATTGTAAGGATATCTGTTCATCATCACAAAGGTATGCTTCCCTCGATACAGAATGAGATTTTCTTTGTCTCTTTCGCGCCTCGGTTTAAGGCAGAAGATGCACCCCTTTTGGTTTCGCTTCAAAATGTAATTCATTCTCCAAGGAGCCCAGAGATGTTTCATGGCCTCTCCTTCCGGTGTGTTGTCAAATCCTTTTTTGAGATTTCTGAAAAAGTCCCGAAATCTCTGATTGTACCGATTGGAGACCGATTACACAGATAAGAAATAGATTGAGAAATCATGGGAAGCCACGTAATCATCTTTCGAAATCTGTGCAATCGAGAGAGCATGTATTAGTTTTTCAGAGATCTCTTTTTTCCCATTTTTTTCCGTAAAACCGGCGGCCAGGATAGACGGGTTGGTTACTGGGAATCGCATCCATGAAAGTTTATAGTGACCATTTCTGATTAAGGTAGAGATAGTTCTTCCAGGAAGAAGGAGTTTCGGCGATCCCGAGACTCTTGGTCAATAGAGGAATCCAGATGGGGGCCTTAGGCTTTTTGATCAAGGGCATGCCTGCCTCTTCCGGCGTTCTCCCTCCCTTTCTGAGGTTGCAAGCAGTGCAACAGGTTACCACATTTGTCCATTCCGTCTGCCCGCCTTTGGAGCGGGGGACGACATGATCATAGGTCAACTCTTTATGCTCGAAAGGGGTTCCGCAATATTGACACACCCCTCTGTCCCGAACATACAAATTTTGCCTGGAAAATTTAAAGATGGGTGTTTTTCTCCTGATAAACCGGTTTAAACGAATGACAGCCGGGAGATGGATGGAGACGCTGATTCCCCTGATAGCCCGTTCATATTCTTCGATCACTTCCACCTTACCGAGCATGACCATAATGATTGCCTTTTTCCAGGTCACCACTCTCAAAGGTTCAAAAGTCGAGTTGAGCAGTAATGTCCACTCCATCACTTATGCAAATAGTCTGTGATTCTTGTTGAATTCTAAGGTTAAATAACGATTTTTTTACCGGTTGTCAAGCACTTTTTTCAGGTCTTTCCCGATTTTGTTGCCAAAGTAAGGGGGATTTGTATTCTTGGTGTGATAGCGTTTCCTTCAAAAAGAGGAGGAATACGCTATGGCAGAATCCCCTTTGATTCAAATCGTCGAACATAGACTCACTCGGCATATCATCTGTTCTCATCGCAGGGAAAAGCAGTTTTTCGTTAAACAAAAAGAACACTGGCGCACTGCCAACCCCCCTCATCTCCGGCATCCCGTTTCACTGAAGGTTCGGATGATCTATGCCAAATGTCGAAACCCAAGTTGCCTTCATAAAAGTTTTGCTCTTCCTATTCCAGGGATTGAACAATACCAACGGGCCACCCAACCCCTTATCTCAGAGGCCATAGCGGGCGTCGTCCAGGATAACAGCACCCTGAATCGAATAGCCCAAAGGCTACCTCGAAGTTTTAACACCCATGGATCGAAATCGACCCTGGATCGATGGAAACAACGTCTGGCCTCTCAATATGACTTCCCAGAGATACTAAGAGAACTCCGATTCTCTGGCGCCCTCTCCATTGATGAATATATGCCAAGACGAGGAGGTCGATACGAACATCTTGAAATGATTGACAAAGACATTAACTTCTGATATGATTTTTGATAGAACTTAAAAGGAGGGGTGTATGAAGAGATATAAAAAAGCATTTTTAATGTTCTTGGTTTCCGCAATGATTACCGGGAGTATTCATTCGAATGCATTGGCCTGGGAAAATTGGAACCCCAACGACCCCATCACGGACGAGTGGAAGATAATCGACATTCTGATCGCAAGGCCACTCGGAATTGTTGCAGGTATTCTCGGGACCGGCATATTCATTCTTTCGCTTCCTTATACTCTTCCTACAAGAGGGGTGGATGAAGCGGCTAATACCTTTATTAAAAGGCCATTTCAATTCTCCTTTACTCGCAAATGCCCTGACGAAGATATGTAGGGTTTAAACGTTTACCCCGTTAGAAATAATGGACCGTTGGGATTCTATCGGGGTTTACCAGATCTCCCGGGCCTTAACCTCATCCTTAAGTTTTCGGTGGCAAAAAGGACAGGGTTTGCCTTCCTTTACGAGCATCTCCTTCATCATCTCGACCAGTTCCTCATCCTCTAATATCTGTTTGACGATATGAGGGTGCGGCTTCCTGTCAAATTTGCGGTAGGGAAAGCTACTTTTTCCACTCATCGTTCTACTCCTTTGTAAAAAATTATAATCCCTCTTTTTGCTTTTGACAAGAAGATTCAGACAAGTAAGAAAAATAGGGGTTATTTCGTAAGGGATAGCAGGAAGTCTTTCAGCCGCCGCAGATTTTCGGGAGAGATATCAATCAACTTCAAACCCGTCCGATAATCTCCCCAGTTCATCTCGAGGTGAATATCAATCCAGATGACTTCTCCTGTCATCTCGATGATATTCATTTGTGAACCGGAGTGGAAAAAGAGCTTCAAGCCGAGGTGTTGACCAACCTTCATCTTCTCTGGGAGGTAAACCAGTAATCCCCCTTCACTCGCATTGAGTGTCCAGCCGATATCGTTGACGGGGCAGCTGATTGCATGATACTCTATCGGCAGGTCGATTGAAAATCGCGGATATTTTCTTCTTTCAATGTTGGCAATCCCGATACGAGGTTTTCCCTCCTTTTTTTCTGTCATCCTTCCCCCTACTCTTATCGAGAATTTTGTTGGACCTCCTCCAAATGGAATTGGCCGCTCAAAAGCTGTTTCAATTTCCAATACTCGTTATCGAGAATTTGCAGGAATCTTAAACCATATTGGTATGCCTCCCAATCCTCTTCCCAATGGAGATCCTTCCAGATGATCTCGGCCAGAACTTCGAAATCGGTCCTTTCGAAGCCTTTGGGGAATAAAACCGCTATATTTAAGGGAACTTCTAATAAATTCCCAATTTGTGACTCCCGTGTAGACGGGAGTCCGGTAATGTTAAAAACTTATGGATTGCTGCTTTCTCAGGAAAGAGGTAGCCTTAATTTTGTCCCAATGGGGAGGCTTTTTACGGATTGGACAAGGAGACCCCAATTCGCTCGCATTGACTACTAATCCCCCGTGAGCATAAGGCACATCCATTGTTTACGGTATTCAAGGGTAAGTCAAGTTAATAGCAATGGCACAGCGATCAGCAATCTTTCTCATCAGGGACAAGGGGATATAATTTTCGGAGACTTCCCCGCAGAAACAGGTCTTTTCTGCCTCAGTGTTTCCTCCGATTCGATGGAGGATGACCCGATACTTTTCATTTTCCATACGAAATTGAACTGTCATGCCTTTTTTGTCAGCATTCAGTTTAATGTTAGAAACGGTTTCGGATTCTTTTAAAAAGGGAGAAGCAATCCCCCCCACCCCTGCCATCCCCAAGAACAATCCTATTCTTAATAATTTTTTAAAAAAGTTCAAGAGATTTTTTCTGTTTCTAAAAAAGGGAAGCTGAAACAATACGGGAAGGCAAGTAGGATGGGCTGAGACTGTTGATAATCCAGGGATCATCTTCTCATTTTCCAATCTCCTTTAACAAATCGATCAATCTAGTGGATTCCTTCTCATCAATATGGAGGAATTGCAGCCCGTACCGATACTCTCCATAGCTCTCTTGGGCCGCCAGGTCAGACCAAACTATTTTGGCAACTGCTTTGATCGTATTAAATTCCAATCCCTGAACATAAAGAATTTCGATTTTTAATACAGCTCCGATCTCCATCCGTTGAGGCAGGTAGACCAGTAATCCTCCTTCGCTCACATTGGCTACCATTCCGCCATAAGTCCCTTTATCTTCAATCCGGGCGTAGTCGAGGGGAAATTCGGCGGTATGTCTTGGATACCTTCTCTTTTCGACGGCAAGAACGCCCATCTTCCTCTCTGTAGTAGCTTGGTTATTCATATCCAATTTCATTATAAATTATAAGTAATATATGCATTTTTGATGCCATTCCCTTAATATTAATGATTTGGAGTTGAGGTGGCTAATTTCCTACCACGTGAATGTTCATTTTTTGTTAAAATTAATTAAATCATCAATAAGCAAAAATGATACCTATTCCGAAATATTTGAATGATTCCTCTTGAATAATTATAAAGTATAGATTGTTGAAATGAATATAACTTTAAAAATAAAGGGTTAACGACTTTTTGATGGTTGGATACATTTTTTAGTTTCTATGAAATTTTTTCATTATTTGATCCATTCCCGATTTGCTTTATAGATCTCTGATTCTTCGGGTATCTTCTTTTCAAGCATTGCCTTGGCTTCTTCAATTTGGCTTTTATATTGATCTATCTCTTGCTTGACCTGATCTCTTTCTCTCCTGAGTTGGTTTCTCTCTGCGGAACTTTTCGAATCATTAAACTTTTCTGTCAATTCATTATATTTTATTCTTGTGTCATCCATTTTCTCCTGGGCCATCCTCAATTTACTTTTCCACTCCGCAACCCTGTTCTTCCAGTATTCCTCGCCCCTGCCTAACTGGTCTTTATAGGCATCTTCCTTTCTTTTTGAAGATGGAACCCCTTCAATTTTTGTTTCGCTTTTTTCTTTGGGCATTCCAATTTTATCAGTTTTAGGTCTATATCTATCAGGGATTTTTGTCACATCATCAGTAAAATGGACTACACCTTTATCGTCCACCCATTTATAAACCTGTGCGAATCCTGGAGTTGAAATAAAAATGAAAATGATAATAAAGAGAATAATCTTCATAATATAATTATGCTCGCAAATCTTGTGCCAAAAGTAATTTGCAACTTGATATTTTTTTATCTGTTATATTAAATATGGTCAGTGCATCAAACCATATTCTCTCTTTTTTCACCCCAATTGATGTACTGGTTGGGATCAGTTAAAGCCCTCCTCTAACTGATCCCTTTTCTTTTTCCCATAATATTATCGGGTTAAATTCATTTTCCACATTTTTTGTTTATACCCTGTTGATAACTTAAAACTTCGAAGTTCAAAACTCAGAATCCGTCAATTTCTTAAGCGACTTGCCTAACTTTTAATCAATCAAAAACTGAATAAGATCATCCTCATAGGATATATTTGGGATGTTGATCGCTTCTTGATTCAATCTCAATTCTAAATATTGAAATTAATTTACAGGATAAAATAAGTTAGAGTTAAGATTTTATTAAAGAGAGTTTCTGACTCAGCGCCTTCTGCTCATCGGATTAAAATATTCACGGATGCTCCCTAAAACAATATGGGGAATATCTTCCTTCTTTTTTACCTTAAAGATATTAATATTTTTTCTTTTCTCCACCGCCTTTTCAAAACGTGAGGCGTAAGGATTTTCTCCGATATGGACGGCGGTAATCCTATTCTGGATCTTTCCGAAGAATCCGATCAGGGTCTCCAGGTTGGTAATCTTCATGTCCGTGATGATGAAGAGATCCATCTCTTTTTTTCCCTTAATCATGGGCATGATATCTTCGAGATCCAATGCTGTTCCGCCTCCGAAATATTTACAGAGCACGCGGTAGACCTCTTCCCGGTTGGCGGTAAAATCAAGAACATCTCGCCCTCCCATCGGGGCATCGCTGAAATTATAGACAGCCACCTTTGAATCGTTCCTCAGATAGGCATTGGTTACACAGGCGGCTCCCAAAACCGCATAGGAAAGGTTTTTCCGCGGATTGATCATGCTTCCCGACGAATCGATGATGATCAGACAGTCCGGTGCTCCTTCGATTTTTCCCCGGCCTTTTCCCTCTTTCTTCTTCCAGATCTGTGTGATCCCCGGCATGATTTTTCCAAAACTGGTCCAGATGTCGATATCCTGGAAGGGCGATCCGACTTCCCACGGGGAATGGGAATGGGGATGGAGGGTTCCTGCCTCTTCGAGTGGGATTTTCTTCAGAGGGATGGAATAATTTTCGGCCAGCTTCATATAGAAGAGGACATCCGCGTCGATTGGAGCCCCCCTTCCCCTTCCCATTCCTCCTTCAATTCCATAACCCATTTCCTTAAGCTCCGCCGAGAAGTCTTCTACCACATCTTTAAATTCTGAAAGGCCCATCGTCTTTTGCGCATAATCCCTCAATCCCTGATCGATCTCTTCATACGAGTAGTGATTCAGATCATGTTTTCCCTGAGGGTTGGACTCTCCTTTCCCTCCCCTGGCCTCCTTTTCCTTCTGCTCCAGAATGAGAAGGGGTTTGAGGGAGCGGGCAAACTTCCGGATGCTCTCAGGCCATCTGGAGCGATCCAGGTAGGGAATCCTCGAAAGCCTTCGGACAACCTCATCATTGCCTTTTTTAGAAGGAGAAATGCCCAGATCGATTCCCCAGATTCTCTGGTAAAGAGAGGCAATCACTTCCTCAATGGCTCCCTTTTTCAGGTTTCGATGCAATTCCGGAATCTCTGTAGCCCTCCTTTTAACGCAGTGGGTATCGGCAATGACATCGATAAAGTAATTGGCTGCCTGTTTTGCCGATTCCTTATCGCCCATCACCTTTTTAGCTTCCGCATAGAGCGTGAGGTGGGTCTGAAAATCCCATGGGCAGAAGGTGTAATGAGTAATCCCGTGATCGAGAAGAGCCTCAATCAGATTCTCCTCCGTCATCTTACCGTTCAGGGTGGAAAGGAAGGCCGGGTTGATGGTCATCTGTTTATCTTTCATCTCCAATCCAACCCCGCGAAACGCGGGGTCATTCTTTTCAATCCCTTCGTCCAAAGGATCGTGCACCTTTCCGATCTTTGGAATGGGTATCTCAGGGTAGAGATGTTTCCTCTTGAGCCGGGGCCAGATCTCTTCGATGAGGGCTTGGAGGGCTTGCAGTCTTTTTTCTTCCATCGATCACCTAATAATAGGGGTTGGGATAGCGGACCTTTCCGGGGTAGACCAGCTTATCCCTCTCGTAGACCTTTCCTTCAACAATATTTCCAAGCCCTCTCACCCTTCCTCCCACATAGATTTCGCCGCCCATCATCCACTCTCCGGTATGGAGGCCGATATTCTTTTTAACCAGTATCTTCCCTGACCTCATCCCTGCTCCAGTCCAGTTCTTTGCGTTTCCCTCTACTTCCAGCTCTCCGCCTTCGAGGCCAATGCCCGTGAAATCACCCGTATCCCCCTCCACCATCAGCCGTTTCCCCTTGGGCAGCCGAAATCCGATGAGATTGATCTCCGTCTTCAGCTCCGAAAGCTTCAGAACGATCTCCTCCTCTTTCGCATAATTACACAATGCGGAGATGTAGATTCCCGCCGGTCCTGGAATGAGATAGGGAATCTTGTGGGGACTCTCCAGGGCAAAGCAGAAATCCTCGATATCCTCTGCCGAATAGTCGATCTCCTTAATATATTTCTCCGCCACCTCGTAGGCCTTGATGATGGTATTATACTGCACCATCCAGACCAGTTCCTTTGCTTCTTCTTCGAGAAGCCTCTCATACCCCAGACGAATCTGGTCCATGACCACTTCGGTGGATTGGACGATCTGGTCCAGAGGGATCTCCATTTTGTGAAATTGGAAGGTCTTAAATTCCTCGAAGGGGTTAAGGATGTTGTAAACCTTTTGCTGAAGAGGATTGGGGGCGTTCTTCTTTGAACAAGCATTCTTCATTAATGATTTCTTCTATGGCGGATATCTTTCTTTATTTCGGTATAAATCGGATGATCTCCTTCCAGTGGCTCCAGGGATTCGCCCTGAAAAATCTTCGATCCCACCGCAAGCGCATCCTTGAGATGATCGCTTTGCTCCCGGTATCTCTGTGAAACGGTCTTCACCGCTTCCTTTGCAAGGAAGATCTGAAAAGGATCATCCCGCTTGGCTCTTTCTTTTTGAGAGAGGACCTCGTCCTTCCACTGGACCCGGTGTGAAAGGGTAAAGGGCATGACCGCCTTCACATGTTCAATATCGATTTCGGAGTCCCCCAACAACCATGCCAGTCCCTGGGAGAATAGTTTGATGGAGGTCGGGAGACGATTCGAGGCGCAATTTTTTATCTGACGGCAGAGATATCCTGTGTAATGGCAGCCCTCCTCACAATTTTCTACAACCCTTTTCTGTCCGTAACGGTCGCAGAAGGAGAGTTCCGCCAGCAGCATCCGCGCAAAGGCGCTGGCATCGGTGTCCAGATCGAGGCTTTCCATTTCGGTTCGAATCCGATCTCGGTCTTCCCTCTTAAGAGGTTTCACTCCAAGTGTTTCCTGGACATATTCGCCGAAGGCATTGCAGATCTCCTCCATCTTCGGGATCTTCTTCTGATGGGCGATCTTCGATTTCAGGACCCGATAGAGGTCCTTCTCATATTTGGGATGCCTCAGGATGTGATCCTTTCCATGGGATTTCCCGATGAGAAAGGAGAGATTGGCCCCCGGATATCTCGACTCCACAATGACATCGAACCGGTCGACCAGGGGGGCGATGAGCGTGTTGGTCCCTCCGTCCTGGTAATTGGCGGTGGCAAAGAGGCAATATTCATCATTGATGATCATCTCGTTCAGGTATTCCCAGTTCCCTCTGTCCACGCCGTCGAGAATCATGCTCTGTTTCGTCTCGGGGAGGCGGTTGATCTCATCCACGATCTTGACCGGCATCTGGGAGAAATTGGTCCATACCACATCCTCCTCCCCCCGGTTCAGTTTTCCAAGATCGGGTCTGCCGATGATCTTCTCCTCGGTCTGTTCTGGATGACCTGAAACTTCACTCCCCCAGATCACGCCTAACGGGAATTGATACGCCAAGGAACAGATAAATTCGGCGGAAGTCGTCTTCCCTAATCCCGGTTCTCCGATGATCAGTTCTTTCCCTTTGGTCAGGCCGGTCAACAGGCTTAAGAGGATGGCCGAATTATAGGGTTCTCCTTTGATTTCGATATCGGGTCGATTGAAGTAGAGATGGTCGCTGATAAATTGGTAGATCGCCATCACCTGTTTCTGATATCCGTTCTTTTCCACAACTAACACCTTTCTGTCATTCATTTTCAAATTATAAACTAATCATAACACGGTCAATATTTCAAAGACAAATAGGCTCTCTTAAATATTCGTTTCAAAAATTTCCATCTGTCCTTCCGAAGCAAGGGCCTGGCGTGCGGCCTGGCCGAGCTGGCGGTCAAAACGATGACCAAACGCATAGACGCGGCAGATGGCCACCTTGGCCGGTATATACTGGAACAACCTACGGAGGGGTCCCCTTGAAATCCTTTGGGTTCCAGGGTCGTAGATCAGCAGGGTCGCCCCCTCTGTCTCATGCCAGGGGTTGAGGGGCCTGGGGTCGTGATGGGCCATGTCAACATGGAATTCGACCTTTTTCAACTGTCTGGGTAAAAACTTTTCCATTCTCTGTTTGACCTCTTCCGGAGTCAGGAAGATGGGTCGTCCAACCTCCATCTCCTTAAGGGTCAATCTTTCCTCAAAGACACTGCTCCATTTCAACTTCCTCGAAAGAACTTCGCCCCATTTTTCACCCAGACGCTTCTCCTTCGCCGATCGGGATTTCTTCCATTCCATCACTTTCTCCATCAGAAACCAGTCGGTTAAGGCAAGGTATTGTTCGATCTCCTTGAGCGGATGATAGGGGCAGAGGATCTCCATGGTCTCCTTAAAGATATCCTGGAGTTGCAGGTCGATCGAACGTGTCGTCCGGTGATAGTAAACATTGGAATAAAGGTAGAGCCGCGCATTGAGGAACATGGCCAGGGCATCCATTCCCCTTTTATCCAGAACCAATCCCTCTCTCCGGAAGGAGGTGTAATAGAGGAGACGCCTCCAGTCGATTGGGCCGATGGAGACGCCGGTCATATAAGCATCTCGAAGGACATAGTCGATATTGTCAAAGGTAAAGATTCCCCGGAAGAGCTGCCGGAGGAAGACGAGCCACTCCGGATGTCTTCGCCTCTCCCTTTTTAGCGGTCTTTTGATGAGAAAGGCCACCTGTTCCGGATCGAGCGCCTCCGATCTTCTGAAAGGGCCTCCAACGCTTCTCCGGATTCCCTTCAGGATGGAAAAAACTTTTTCACGGATGATGTGCTGTCCGATTTCCTCATGATTGGTCTTAAAGCGTGAAAGATATTGTTCATCGAAGAAATGGCAGAAAGGACCGTGGCCGATGTCATGAAGCAGCCCGGCCATCCGCAGAAGCTCTTCGATATAGGAGAAGGATGGAAGGTCCGATTTAAAGAGATCAAAGAGGGAAGGATAGATTTGCTCCGAAAAGACCCCTGCTACATGCATCGTTCCGAGGGAATGCTGGAAGCGGGTATGCTCTGCAGAAGGAAAGACCCAGCGGGCGCTCTGGAGTTGAAAGATGCGGCGGAGTCGCTGAACATAAGGAGAATCGATCACATCCCTTTCCGTCTTCTCCCCTGGGATGCGGTCGGTCATCACCATATAGTGATAGATGGGATCGGCAATTAGGCCGGTCCCCTGATTTTCGACCGCTCTTTTCTTTTCTGTGATCCCTGTCTTCATTTCTCTTCTCGAGAGGAACGGGGCTGCTTCTCTTTTGGATTGACAAATTTTACCTTTCCTCCAGCCACTTCCCTCAGGGCGTTCACAACGGCCCGGTTATCCGTCTCCACCAGGGGTTTTGCCCCTTTCATCAACATCTTCGCCCTTTTCGCAGCCAGGATGACCAGTTCAAACCGGCTTTCCACATTTTTTAAACAGTCCTCCACTGTAACTCTTGCCATGATTTTCCTCCTTTTTGCATCTCTCTGAAAGAATGATCGCCTTCAATTTTTCAGCGGCTTCTTCAATCCTCTCATTGATGACAATATGATCGTACCAGTGTGCTTCCTCAATGTCACTTTTCGCATGAGCGAGGCGGAACTGAATTCTTTCAAGCGAATCGAGGCCTCTGCCCATCAATCGTTCCTTAAGGGCGTCTATGGAAGGCGGGAGAAGGAAGATCAATATGGCATGGTCAAGTTTCTCCTTCGCCTTCTTTGCTCCCTGAGTATCGATATCGAGAATCAGATCCACCCCTTCTGTTTCCAGGGCCTTAAGATCGACCCGGGCCGTTCCGTAATAGTGTCCCAGTACCTCCGCCCACTCCCAAAATTGGTCCTTCTCTATCATCTCCATAAAAACATCAGGGGGAATAAAGTGGTAATCGACTCCTTCCTGCTCATTGGCCCTGGGAGGCCTTGTGGTGTAAGAGACAGAGAAGCGAAGGCATGGCAATTCCTCCATCACCCTTCTCACCAGCGTGGTCTTCCCTGTGCCCGATGGAGCAGAGATAATGAAGATTAAACCCCTTCCTTTTTTATTCTCCCGGCTTTGAATTTCCATTCCCATTCGGAATATCCAATTCTATACAGGTCAGGGTTACGGTTACGAAGCCCGTTTCGGTTATCGGTTAAGGTAACGTGCAAAGAATTAAGAGACGATAAACGTAGCCTTTTGTTAACGATACGGGCGTCCTTGCCGTTAACGTTGAACGTTTCTAAATAGCTACTCAATATTCTGTGCCTGTTCACGGATCTTTTCCAATTCGCTCTTGATCTCCACCACCTTCTGGGAAATCTCCGCGTCATTGGCCTTTGCGCTCACCGTATTGACCTCGCGATGGATTTCCTGAAGCAAAAAATCCATCTT
>VGSS01000054.1 GCA_016874935.1 Deltaproteobacteria bacterium
TCTTCGAATAGATCGTTCCCTGTCCGAGGGCATTGACATCCATGGAGCGGATGACCGGCCCCTTCCCACACTCATCCGTGGCTAATTGAGGAGGGGTGATCGGATCAGCCGCAGGAACCGTATCAACCACGATTGCCATATCCGGATCGAGAGCTTGTGCCGCAACCTTGGCTCCCCTGGAACCCACTTCCTCCTGAACCGCAGCCACCAGGAATAATTGATAATCGATTCTTTCCTTTTTCATTCTTTCTGCAACATCGATGAGAATGGCACAGCCCGCCCGGTTATCAATCGATTTGCTGATGATCGTGTCCTTCCCGACGGTTTGAAAATGAGGATGGTAGACAATGGGGTCCCCGATTTCGATCCCCCAGGCTCTGACCTCCTCTGCACTCTCCGCTCCCACATCGATCCAGAGCTCCGAGACGGAAATCGGACGTTTCAAATCTTCGGCGGTCATCAGATGGCGATTTTTAACTCCGACGACACCGGTATAAATCCCTTTCTCCGTGCAGATATCGACCTTTGTGCTGAGCAGAACCCTCTCATCGAACATTCCATTGAGGTCGAAAAAGATGTAGCCCCTTGGATTGATATACTTGACGATCAGGCACATCTCATCCGTGTGGACACAGAGCATTATCGATCTTCTTCCTTTTCCGGTCCTCCCGATCACATTTCCCATGGGATCGATGGAGACATCGGAGAGATTCTTTTTCAGTTCGGCGAAAACAAACTCGATCACCTTCTCTTCAAATCCGCTCCCCCCCGGGATGGCAACCAATTTCTGAAATCGTTCAAGCATGATCTGATTTTTCTGCGCCATTTTTTGATCCCTTTCTTTGATTACTGTAGACAATACATAAAATTGTCTCCCTCTCCCTTAGAGACTGTATAGTAATTATGGAATTCGCAAAAAATGTCATCCTGAACTTGGTTCAGGATCTAATGAATTCAACCAATTACGAGACCCTGAAATAAATTCAGGGTGACAAAATAGTGATTATGACACAGTCTCTTAGTGGGAGAGGGATGGGGTGAGGGGGGATAATTTTGTCCACCCCCACCTCACTCCTCCCCCATCAAGGATGAGGATAAGAGATGGGAATTTTATTTATTTTCACCCAATTATGATTTCCAGTCAACCTTTTGGGTATGAAAAAGATATAACCAACCATTGAACCCGCAAAGCAGGATGGTGAATACGAATACGAGAGTTCTGGAAATTTCCATATACACGATCCTCTCCACGTAGTGGATGATAAACGACCCGGTGTAAGCGAGACCAGGGTGATGTTTTTCCCTCAGCCAAGCTTCAAGGTGGGTAAGGGGACAGTACCAATCAAAGATTTGTATGACCAGAGCAAAGGCGAGGCCAGAGAGATGGAATATTTTTAGAACTTTGTTTCGCCTCCCCCACAGACCACCCAGAAAGAGAAAGACGACCCAGAGAAAGTGAATCAGGACAACGCTATCTGCAAGAATCTTATAAACCATTTTATTCGGCTAGCCTCATTCTATCCAATATATAATGTATCATAAGGAGCCTTCTTTTTCAGAAAAAGTTATCATTGGTTGATCAAAACTTTCGTTTGAGTAAACGGAGGTTGAGTGGTAAGATTAAAAAAGTAGAAAACTCATGTTCCGTGAGGGGGCCTCAGGGTGAAGCAAGACCGAACGGTAGGGATAGAGCGTCCGCAACAGAATAGGGCAGATGTTGTCATCTGCGGTGCAGGAATCGCTGGTATTTCTGCGGCCTATCACCTCTCTGTGAAATATGGGATCAAGAAGGTGCTTCTCGTAGATGAGCGCGCGCCACTCTCGTTGACGAGTGATAAATCCACCGAATGTTATCGGAATTTTTGGCCTGGACCCGGAAACGCTATGGTCAGTTTGATGAATAAGAGCATTGATATTTTGGAAAATTTAGCTCACGAAAGCGGTAACTATTTTCACCTTAGCAGACGTGGATATGTCTATGCCACCGCTGACCCTAACCGAGTCTCCCATTTTAAGCGCGCAGCGGAAGAATCAACTGGGTTGGGAGCGGGTCCGCTGCGCACTCATGACGGTCAGCCTGGTGGCCCCGCTTATATTCCTTCGCATGGGTCGGCCTTCGAAGATCAGCCTGATGGTGTCGACTTGATTCTTGATCAAAGGATGATCCAGAATTATTTTCCATATCTCTCGAAGAACATTGTAGCGGTGATTCACGCTCGGCGTTGCGGCTGGTTCAGTGTCCAACAGTTAGGGGTGTATCTGTTAGAGCGAGCAAAAGAATGTGGGGTTCGATTCTTACAAGCAAGAGTCGAAGGGGTAGAAATCGTTGGCAATAAAGTACGGGCGGTTCGCATACGAAGTAATGACTCAGAGCATATCATCACAACACCTAATTTCATTAATGCAGCCGGACCATTCCTAATGGAAGTTGGGCAGATGGTTGGAGTTGAGCTTCCGGTCTTCTCCGAGTTGCATTTGAAGATGTCTTTCAACGACCGTTTAGGTATCGTGCCTCGCCATGCGCCTATGTTGATCTGGACGGATGCCATATGCCTGCCCTGGTCAGAAGAGGAGCGAAAGATGTTTGCTGAATCGGATGAGACAAGAAAGTTGTTGGAGGGGCTTCCATCGGGTGTTCATACGCGACCGGAAGGAGGCCCTCAAAGTCAAACCCTCCTCGGCCTTTGGGCTTACGACGTGGGGCCAGTTCAGCCTGTCTTTCCCTTTACCGTTGATCCTCGTTATTCTGAAATGGTTCTGCGTGGATTAACCACGATGATTCCTGGCATGAAGGCATATCTCGATCGACTTCCCAAGCCAATAGTGGACGGAGGTTATTATACGAAAACCCGTGAGAATCGGCCCCTTATTGGAAGACTGCCGGTCGAGGGCGCTTACGTGATCGGTGCCTTGTCGGGTTTTGGGGTGATGGCTGCCTGCGGGGCAGGTGAACTTTTAGCTGGTTGCCTCACGGGTAGCACACTGCCACATTATGCCCCCGCATTTTTTTTGGAGAGGTATGAAGATATAGCGTATCAGAGGCTTTTAGAAGCCTGGGGTGAATCCGGGCAGTTATAATCGAGAGTTGTTTATAAAGGTTACCTCTAAAAATGTCATTCCGGCGAAAGCCGGAATCCAGAAATTCTTGAAATGACTGGACTCCGGTTTTCACCGGAGTGACGAATCTTGAATTATTAGAGGTTCCCTAAAGGTTGACCGAGATGGAGTATCGGTAACCTTAGTCTCAGTTTAATTTTTTTATTCGTTATGTCTGATTTCCAAAGGAGTTGAAGGTGTAGCCTTTTCTCTGCTTATCTGGAGCAGAACAATAGCTGCAATCATAGCTATCCCCCCAAAAAACTGCAAAGGATACAAAACCTCTCCAAGTACGAGGTAGGCTGCAAAACCTGCTATGACAGGCTCCCAGGTTGCAGTGATGCTTGCCCGGGTTGCCCGGATCCGTTCCATCCCTTTGAAATAGAATCCAAATGGAATCAAGGTTGAGAAGATGGCAATATAGAGAAAAGCAATCCATACCTTAAGGGGATGACCACCCTGGATGATCTTTATGGGTGAAACCAAAAACATATAACATATCGCGCTAAATCCAAAACCGTAAAGGATAAGAGTCCATGGGTCATACTTTTTCAGTCCTTTTTCTCCATAAAGGGCATAGAAGGTGAAGAAGAAGGAGGCAATGAGACCGCTCATAATCCCGACCTTGTTCAGCCGGAGGAGGTCGATTTGAAAGCCACCCACGACCAGATAACATCCTGCCATAGCGAGAAGCAGGGCGGCGATCTTTTTCCCGGAAATTGGTTCCTTCTGGAAGAAAAAAGCATAGAGGGAGACCCAGACGGGTTGAAGATACTGAAGGAGTATGGCCGGTCCGACATGGATCTTGCTGATCGTATAGTAATAAAAAAAATTCATTCCTGTTACTGCAACTCCTCCCAGGATGAGGAAGTAGGATAAGTCCTTGGGAGAAATGATGATCCTTCTCCGGTCATAGATGAGAAGGATGATGAGAAGGATAAACGTAGCAAGGGTCAACCGGACAAAAATGAGTTCAACGGGGGGGAGTCCGATATTAAAGAGGGCTTTTGCGACAACGCTCGATACCCCCCAGAGGGTCGCTCCAATCAGAATATAGAGATAGCCATGGACCTCATTTTTCTTCATCGAACTCCATCGTGGCATAAAACAAAACCGAAAATCAACGAAATATTCACATTCAAACAAGCCAGAGCGAGATTTTTCAATCGTTTGCGTCCAAAGGTCTTTTTTGTTAAAATGAAAATGTGTTTACCTCGTAAAAGGTCTGAAAATACATCTTTCTGTCATTCCGGCGAAAGCCGGAATCCAGTCTTTCCGAATACTTATAAATTCCCTGGACTCCAGTTTCCACCGGAGTGACGATTTTTTGCGAATTTATCAAAATGTGATGGAGAGTTTTTTATGAAAAGTGGAGGAATTCTTTTTGTCTTTTTGAACCTGTTGATCTTGTCCGTCTTTTCAGGGCTTTCAATGGCCGGAGAAGGAGAGAAGACCGACTTCAAGGCCCAGCAGGAAAAGTTGGGGCTGGAGTGGAGAAAGGAGAGAGATGAATTCTTTAAGAGTCACCAGCGTTCTCCCCTGACTCCCAAAGAGAAGAGGGTCTTTAAGGGCTTAAAATACTATGCATTCGATCCTAAATATATTTTTTCCGGAGAGATTAAGCGGACGGTCCTGCACATCAATAACCCGGATTATTATGCAACCTTCCTGACCAATAAGGGGACCAACAAACGCTACATCCGATACGGAAAATTTCATTTTCAATTAAACGGGAAGGAGTATATGCTTGAAATTTACAAATCGATTTTGAGCGATGTCCTCTTCATCCCTTTTAAGGACAGGACGAACGGAAAAGAGACTTACGAGGGAGGAAGATATATCGATGCGGAGATCCTACCCGGATACAAGATGGTATTAGATTTTAACATGGCCTATCACCCTTCCTGCGCCTACAATGAAAAATTTACCTGCGTGCTTCCTCCCCGAGAGAATATGATGGAGGTTGAGATCCGTGCGGGCGAGAAGAATTATAAGTAACCTTCCGTCAAGAGGAAAGACCCTTATCGTTCCCCACACCATCTCTATAACCCTTAAGGAGCGTAACAATAGTAAAAAATCAGTGTATACGGTTTTTTTGAAGGGATAATGGTAGCTCGAGGTGGTTTTCTTCAAGGAGCAATTGATTAGTCAAAATGCCTGAAACACGGCCGTCGGCCACAATCATTCCGTTCTTGATGACAAGACATCTCTCACAGACCTCCAGGATAAGGTCGAGGTCGTGAGAGGCAATGATTTTGGTGTGTTTAAATTCTTTAAGAAGTCCTATCAGATCGCGCCTGGATTTTGGATCGAGATTGGATGATGGTTCATCCATAGCCAGAATATCAGGCTCCATGGCCAATACGGTTGCAATGGAGACCGCCCGTTTCTTGCCGGCGGAAAGGTGATGGGGTGGCTTTGTTGCCAAGTCAAGACACCCTATGGTTTGAAGTGCGGAGTTGACGCGATCGGTAACCCTTTCGTTACTCATCCCGAGGTTGAGAGGGCCAAATGCAACATCGTCAAAAACCGTCGGCATAAAGAGTTGATCATCCGGATTTTGAAAAACAACTCCAACCTTTTTCCTTATATCCTGTCTGGTCTTTTTGGTCAGTTCCACGCCTCCGATGTTAATGACGCCCGACGATGGAAGCATGTAGCCATTCATCTGTAATAAAAGCGTTGATTTACCGGCCCCATTGGCCCCGACCAAGCCGACAGATTCTCCATGAATAATCCTGAAAGAAACGCCCTTGAGAGCCTCCGTCCCATCGGGGTATTGAAAAAAAATGTCCTTGAAATCGATAATGTGGTGAGTCATCTCTAGTTAAACATCCTTTCCGCCAATCTTCCAATGAGACCGACGATATCATATGCCCTAAAAATGAAGAGGGTTATCCCTGTGACAGACATGAATACGAAATCCTTTTTTCCGAAACCTTCTTTTAAAACAAAATGAATTGTTCCAGTGAAGCCCCTGGACAGCATCGCATGATAAATTCTCTCTGCCCGCTCAATCGTCTTAACAAAGAGTGTTCCAACAAGGTTGATGAATATACTGATCCCTTGCCCTTTTTTACCAAACGACCTCAAGTCCTTTGCTCTGACCATCCTTAGGGTCTCCTCCATGAGGACAAAGATATAACGGTAGAGAAATAGAAGTTGAGAGATAAAGATCTCAGGAACCCCGAGCTTTCGTAAGGCATGGCAGATGCCAGGGAAAGAGGTGGTTGAGATCAAAAGCAATGCAGAGCACATCGTCAGGAAAAACTTCAAGAGGATCGAGAAAAACGAAACCCAACCACCCGAAACAGGAAACGTGAGAAAATGATACTTGATATGGGTATCAAATAGTGGATTGAGGATCCCGATGAATACTGCAAAAACAGAGACAACGAGGACCTTTTTGAGAATGAACCAGACCGGAATATCCCCAAGGGCAAAAATAACAACCGGGAAAAGGAGAAAAGGTATCAACCCGGCAATTTCGTACTTGGGAAAGGAAACAACCGTGACAATAAACGCAAATGTGGTGATCACTTTGGTTCGCGGATCGAGGCGATGAACCAGAGTGTTCTTGTAGGAGAGGGTATCCAGAACGCCCAAATTGAAATATTCTTTGTCAAAATTCATGATCGTCCTCAACCCTTCAGACCGGATGTTCCCTTTGAGGAATGGGCTTCTTTCTGATGATTTTAATACCGAAACCTATCAGGACAATAAAACTGACCATCATGACTGAACCAAGAATCCCAGAGACAGATGTGCCAGTCTCAACATTGGGCCATGCGTTCGCTTCACTGTCTGAAGTCTTCTGCTCTTTGAGATCCTCTTTCTTCTTGAAGGTATAATCAGGGAGAAAGGCTGTTCTTTCCTGTAAAGTTTTGAGTAGCATTGCTATGCCCGTCTCATGTTCAGGTAACTCGGTCTTCCCATAAACTCTTTCAATCGACCATTCCAAGCCATCAGGGTTGGAAGAAGCGAACCATGACACGATCCCACCGGTGATCATTGCAATAATCAGGAAGGTAAGCACGATCTTCTTTACCTTAATGTCCGGAGACAACGGCCTCAAATCGGTAATGCTTTTAAGGATCTCCGGTCTTGCTGCTTTTACGAAATTGATGACGCCAGCGGTGATAAAGCCTTCCACAACCCCTATAGCGAGATGGATGGGCTGCATCAGCAAAACGAATGTCCCAAATGGAAGTTCACTCCTCCCAGAAAGAAGTGTTTCCAGAACCACTGAAAAGGCGCCTAACTGAAGTCCCACAAATACGGCGAGGAGAGAAGCCATCAGGATCTTTTTTGAACTCATCCCTTTCTGAACAATCGGCTTGTAGATGAGTGGGTATCCGATGAAACAAGGATAGAAACCCAGGTTCCATATATTACATCCCAAAGCGAGCAGTCCTCCGTCTGCAAAGAAAAGAGCCTGTATCGTCAGGACCGATGCCATGACGATAAAGGCGGCATGGGGACCAAGAAGAATTGCAAGGATCATTCCTCCCCCAAGGTGTCCACTCGATCCGGTCCCCGGTATCGTAAAGTTGAGCATTTGCGCCGCGAAGATGAACGCTCCAATCACACCCATCATGGGAATCATCTTTTCATCGAGATTCTCTTTAATTTTTTTCGAGCAGTAAGCAATTGTTCCTAATGTTCCTGCCCAGACGGTTGCACCCACTGCCGGAGATAACAAAGCATCTGACATGTGCATGGTCATTCCTCCTTACATTAAGTAAAAAGCAATTTGCCCCCCTCTTCAAAGAGGGGCATAGGATGCTTGAAAGGTCATGGCTTGAAGAAAAATGTCACCCCAACTGTAAATCGAAAATCAGGGGCAGCCTTGTTCATCCCAATCTCCACCCCAGCATCTAAGATAAGCTTATCGCTTATTAAACAGTGTTGGATTCCCAAAAGGCCTGAGGTGGGATCATCGCGCTTGTGGCCATTGAAGTTATTCACTCCAAAGATTTCTCCTACCAGAGCCCATTGGTCTGTTAGGACAAACTGTCCTGCAGCAGAATAGTTGAATTCGTTTTTAACCCGATGTTCTCCGATAAAGGTATATCCAAAATTGGTGTAAAGCTGCAATTTCTTGCTAAGATTCCATGCGAAGATGGTGTTGAGGTTAAAATCCGCCCTTCCTGACCCTAATCCCTTCGATTTACTTGCGGTAGGTGTGATTAGTGTGCCGGAAACGGCAAAAGACGGTATCCAATCCTTCTGGTCGAAAAAACGATATTTAACCTTCAACGGTGCATCACTCAATCCATTCACTTTTTTTCCTTCAACAGGATGGAGGAACAGGTACCCACTTCCAATACCTACATCCATTCTTTCGAACAGACCGTAAGTTAACGTTAAGGAAGGAAAGTATTCTTTGTCGTGATTGTCCTGACGGGTAAAATCAAAACCCCCCTCCACCTGAAATTTCCCCTTTTCCACGGTGCCGGCATCGTCTGTTGTAAGGGGCCGGGCAGCAAAAGCATTACTTGAAACAAGAAGAATGCACATCATGAGAACAACCATTTCCAATAAACCTTTCTTAATCGAATCCATAATCCCTCTTTTCTTTTTAATCATGCGGATCATTCATTGTAAATAAAAGGCCACGAAGGATTTCTTTCGCTTCTGCGAAAGTCTGGCCTTCGTGGCCTCAATTCATTTCAAATTTAAGATTTCAGATTTTTCAATTTGCAATTTGAAATCTGCAATCAAGTGATTATATTTCTTCCAAAACAATTCGGTGATCGAGAAGATTCATCTCCCTGATTCGAGCTTTGATTCTTCTCTGTTCTCCAAAGATATTCTGAAGATAGAGCTCCTCCTTTTCAGGGCGAAGAACGGAGATGTCCTCAAGGATCAACTCCTCCTTGCCTTCTTTCAGCAGGTATGCATTTGCTTCACACATGGTTCCTCCTACATAAAAAAACGTGACCGTGCCCGTGTCACATGCCCGTAATGACCATCGTTTCAGGATACAATAATCTCCTGAATACGTTTGATGAGCTGTTCGACGAGATGGGGCAGGGGTTCCTTCGAAATCCCGATAATTTCCGCTTCGGGCATCTTTAAGGGAATAAGATATTTCAGGGCAGAAGAGGAAGAAATGGCTTCTGCCATTTTCGGTGTCAATTCTCCCATCATTGAATTGGGAAGGACGATGGCGGTTGCCCCAACGATTATATCCACCTTCTTCACCGTCTGGACAATGGCATTTTCTCCGGTTGCTCCCTTATTGGCTCCTGCCTTGAGCATGGCTCCTGTGGCCATGGCATTCGTGCCCAAACCAAGGATCTCCACTTCTTCTCCGAAGGCTTCCCGGAGGCGTTTGATCACCAGACCTCCGATGCCCCCTCCTTGTCCATCAATGACTGCGATCAACTTTTTCTTTTCCATATTAAAGCAATAAAAAAGCCACTTCCGGCTCCTCCTTCTGGAGGCGCTTCACCTTCGTGGCTTAATTTTATATAAATGGAACGAGTCAATTTGTCAAACATTATTTGTTCCAATCTGGTTATATTTTCTAATTGAAGTATTTGAGGATGGCGTTGACGAGGCTTTTGGCTATTTTTTCCTGGAATTCGCTTTGGTTGAGGATGCGTTCATCCTCTTTGTTGGTGATATAGGCCACTTCAACCAGAACAGAAGGAATATCCGGAGCCCTTAATACGATGAAATTGGCCTGCCGGTAAGAAGAATATTTTAACGGGTGGATTTCCTTCATCTCGTCAAGAGTCAATTCGGCGAATCGGAAGCTCTCCTTCATCGAATTGTTCTGCATAAGGTCGAGTAGAATCTGGTTTAAATTAGGGTCTTTGCTGAGGGAGGCAGGCCTCAGGAAAGCCCCTCCCAGGATGTTGGACATATTCTCCTTATCGGCCAGGAGTTTGGCGGCTTGATCCGAAGCGCCGGAAAGGGAGAGACAGTAGACAGAGGACCCTCTGGCCTGAGGGTTAAAACTTCCATCGGCGTGCAGGCTGATGAAGAGGTCGGCATTATATTCCCGCGCTATCCTTACCCTCTGTTCGAGGGGAATAAAATAATCCCCTTTCCGTGTGAGAAAAGCCTTCACTTCTCTCTGTTGGTTGAGGAGATGAATCGCCTTTTCCCCCACCTTCAATACGATATCCTTCTCCAAAGTCTTGCGGGGTCCCACGGCCCCAGGATCTTCTCCGCCATGGCCGGGGTCGATAACGACGATCTTTGTGCCCTTCGATCTGACCTCTTTCTGTTTCTGCCTTTCTTCCTGATCCTTTTTCTCCTGTCCCACATCGATGAGATCAATGACAAGACGATGGGGTTTGCCAAGGTCGGGTTTCAGTGTGAAGATATTAGCCTGAAGAGGGGTTTTTTGGTGAAGCACCAGCCTTGCTTTTCCTTTTCCGAGATCGGTCAGGCTGATTTTTTGAAGATATTTATCTTTAAACTTGAGTTCCTTTTTTTTCGGCAGAGAGGTGATGCCGGTCAATTCGACCCGGCATTGCGGAGGGTTTTCCTGGGAGGAACTCTCATATTGGACCGGTTCTGTAAGGTCCAGAACCACCCGGGTGTGATCAGGGGCAGACCAGAACCGAATGTCGGTGATGGCTGCTCCGAAAACAGAAAGAGGAAAGTGAAGAATCAGGAAGATAGAAATGAGAAAGGGTTTGATTTTTAATGGAAAAAATACCATTTCCCCGCCTATCCCTTTTAATATAAGTCTATTCTTAACCGATCTTAAAGACCATGGCCGCTCCGGTGTCGCCTGCCGCGCATCCGGCCCACAGGCCATAGCCTCCACCGAGCAGGACGATCTCCTCGAGCAATTCAGCGATGAGCCTTCCTGCAGTCGGTCCCTGTGGATGGCCATAGATCATAGAATTTCCATAATTGTTCATCCAGTAGGGATCCATTCCCATCATTTTTGCCATATAGATGTCATTCACAACAAAGGGGCTGTGCGTTTTTACGGCCTTGAGGTCTTTTACGGTTAACCCCGCATCCCTGAGGGCCATTTCAGAAGCAGGGACAGGCGCTGCTGCCATATAACCCTTTTTTGCTCTCGCAAAACCGTAGGAAAGGATCTGTATCTCGATCTTCGAGTCCTCGCTCCACTCTTTTGCCTTTTCCCGTGTGGTGACAATAAACCCGCAATTTCCATCCGCAGGATGAGTCTGGGAGCCATAACTGAGAACGCCCCCTGGTTCGACCGGTGCTAGTTTGGCAAGGCCTTCGGCTGAGGTGGGGGTTATTCCCTCATCCACCTCGATGAGTTTTACCTCTTTTTTACCTACCTTCACTTCCACAGGGAACATATATCTCTTCTGAAACGCCCGGTCATTGGCCGTGGAGTCAAGATATTGCTGATACCTCCTCAGGGTGACTGCGTCACACTCCTCTTTAGTGACCCCGATGGTTTTAGCCACATTTTCAGCAGTCTGAATCATTTTGAATCCGGCCCATGGGTCTCTGTTAAAATTGTCCATCATCCAGTTTTCCGATTCAACCTCTCCACCAGGGCCGAGCGGGTTTGCCCAGACCGTATGAGGACCATTCGAACAGCGATCGGACAACAGGGCATAACCTGCCTGATAGGCTCCGAGTTCGATGTTCTGGGCGGCAAGATAGATGGCAGTCGTCGAAGTGGTGCATGCCTGATGGATCATGAGAGCCGGCACGTCCTTGGCGCCTTCGACAACCAGGGCGGCCGACCAGGTATGGCTATAAAACATGCGGTGCTGGGGAATGGTGGTACCGAAGTAGAGATAGTCGATAATGGTGGGATCCAGTTTTCTCTTTTTAAACCACCGGTTGGCAGTTGCCGCTCCCAGCGTAATGGCATTCTCATTGGCAAGGCTTCCTTGCCAGCGGCAGAATGGGGAAGAGTAATAACCCCGAAATGGAATATAAGATTTGTTTAATCGCGTCATAATGGTCTCCTCCTTTTATTGCGTGTCCGTGTCCGACATCCGTGTTCGTCATTCCTAATGCTGAAAAAACCAGTGGTCGTTCATCTATTTTGACAGACACGCGACACGGTCACGGTCACGTATTTTAATACTTATACCAGCCCCCTTTTGTTTTCCTTCCTAATTTTCCGGCACGGATCATTGACCTCAACAGGGTAGGGGTGGACCATTTGCTCTCCTTGTTCAATTCCTTGTAGAGGTATTCCGTCACATGAAGGGCAATATCAGTGCCCGTGAGGTCCATCAATTCGAATGGCCCCATAGGATAGTTGAGCCCAAGCTTGACCGCCTTATCGATGTCCTCAATCGAGGCAATTCCTTCCTCTGCCATACGGATGGCCTCCAGGAAATGGGGAATCATGAGGCGGTTGACAATAAATCCCGGGGTATCCTTCTTTACTTCGACGGGCTCTTTTCCCATCTTTCTGGACATCTCCATAACAACCCGGGTGGTCTCGTCATTGGTGTAATACCCTCTGATCACCTCCACCAGTTTCATGAGGGGAGCCGGATTGAAGAAATGCATCCCTGCCACCTTTTCGGGCCTTTTCGTGGCCATAGCAATCTCTGTCACGGACATCGAAGAGGTATTGGTCGTCAGGATGACATGCGGTCCGGTTAATTCATCGAGCGCTTTAAATACGCTCCTCTTCAACTCCAGGTCTTCAAAGATCGCTTCGATGACAAAATCGACGTCCCCTAAATCTTCCATCCGGGTCGTCCCTTTAATTCGGGAGAGAATCCCCTTCTTCTGTTCTTCGGTCATCTTTCCTTTTTCGACGGTTTTGGCAAGAAACTTATCGATGGTTTTAATGCCGTTCTCAACAAAACGGTCTTCGATGTCCCTCATCACCACCTGATAACCTGCCTGGGCTGCCACCTGAGCAATCCCATTCCCCATAGACCCCGCGCCCAATACGCCAATCTTCTTAATCTCCATAGATCCCTCCATCTTGACAAACTGAGATTCAAAATTAAAAATCACTCTTGCTGTTAAATATTTCACATAAATTATTATTACAATATCTTCTTGATGTCAAATTTTTTATGAGATTTCTGAAAAAATCCAGAAATCTCTGGTTCCATCCCTGCCTGCCGGTAGGCAGGGATGATGAAACGATTACACAGATTTTAAACTCACTGAAAATAAAGAGAAATCTGTTCAATCATTTTTTGAAATCCCTACCTGCGGTAGGCAGGGGTGTAATCAAGAGAGCGGAAAGTAGTTTTCCAATGCTCTCTTTCGAAAAAGCCTTGACAAATGAGGGTCGGTTAAGGTTAAATTTTACAAAATGTGTCCGGGAACCCTGCCTACCAGAAGCAGGCAGGTCACGTGTCTGTGTGGGGAATTCTTTTTTTAAAAACCTTCGAGCCTATTCTGCTCCACGGTCATGGAAAACAGACAAGGACACGATCAGGAGGAGGTGCCTATGGCAACATCCGTAACAGTACCGATGGTCGGCAAGATTATTTCTGTTTCAGTCAAGGCAGGGGATCAGGTCAAAGAGGATGATCAAGTCGCAGTGCTCGAAGCCATGAAGATGGAAATGCCCATTGTCGCTCCGATCACCGGGGTGATCAAAGAAGTGTGTGTGTCAGCCGGGCAGGAGGTAGAGGCAGAAACAACCATTGCCATTATTGCATGATGAAAGACACCTGAACTAAATTGGGTTTTCAGGGCTGAGGCTATTTTAAAATCTACCCTTTTTTAGATTTACCCTGTTAGAAATAATGCCACGCTGCTCTACAGTCCCGCCTATGACGGGATTACATTTCAGATTAATTCCGGTGAGATTTAATGCTCTGTTCGGTTTCGAGTCGTAACGACTGGAATTTCTAACGGGTTTACTTTTTCATCATCCCATATTATCTTTGAAGTAAGATTGTGGCCTCCCTATCTCTTTGGACCACCATAACATTGAGAGGTCTCTGAAAAACCTTCAAATCCTTAGCAGAGACCCCTGATTACACAGATTTTAAAAAATGATCAAACAGATTTTCTCGATTTTTAAAGCATTTATAATCCGTGTAATCGTTTCATCATCCGTGCCTACCGGCAGGCAGGGATGGAATCAGAGATTTCTGGACTTTTTCAGAAATCTGATTGACCGGCAAGTGCCCCGCAAGCCCCGCCTGATAGGCGGGGTCAAGGGGCACAATATAAATGATATTTCATCTCCGGGAAGCCCCGTCCTGTGGACGGGGAGCTTCAAATGGATGGACAAGATCGGAAGGGATCGCTGCGGTTTCGAGAGAGTGAAGGAAGAGTTTGATGATGAAGCGAATCGGTATCATTGCAAAACAGAATAAACCGGAGGCAGTGACCCTTACCGGACGGTTGGTGGAGTGGTTACAGCCAAAAGGGGTCGAAGTGTTTATTGAGGAGGGAATAGAAAAGTCCCTCAGACCAAACCTGAGGGCTCCCTTTTTAAATCCTGTTAAAAGGGAAGAGATTCCATCCAATGCGGAAATGATCATTGTCCTCGGCGGCGATGGAACGCTTCTCAGCGTGGCCCGACTCGTTGGAAGCCATGAGGTTCCCATCCTCGGAGTCAACCTGGGAGGGCTCGGTTTCTTGACGGAGATCACGCTCGAGGAACTGTATCGGGTGCTCGAACGGGTGATCCAGGGAGATTTTGTGACCGATGAAAGGGTGGTCTTTCATGCCGCCGTGATAAGGCGCGAAGAAAAACTGGCAGAATTTATTGTACTAAACGATGCGGTGATCAATAAAGGGGCCTTAGCCCGGATTATTGACCTTGAGACAACCATCAATGGGGAGTATTTAACGACCTTTAAATCGGATGGCTTGATCATTTCAACCCCCACCGGTTCGACCGCTTACAACCTTTCTGCCGGAGGCCCCATTGTCTATCCATCCCTGCACTGTATCATCATCACCCCCATCTGTCCCCATACCCTGACCAATCGTCCAATCATGATCCCCGACGATGTGGAGGTCCGAGCCATTCTGAAATCCAAACAACAGGAAGTCATTCTGACCCTAGATGGACAGCAGGGATTTGTCCTGGAATTCGATGATGTGGTCGAGGTGAAGAAAGCGGAGGGGAAAATCTTTCTGATCAAATCGCCCTACCGGCACTATTTTGAGGTTCTAAGAGAAAAACTGAAATGGGGTGAAAGATAATAACAGTTCGGAGTTAAGAGTTCGGAGACTTAATGATTTTAACTCCGAACTACGAACTCCGAACTCATTACTCATAAGTTATGTTACTCGAACTTCGGATCAGAAATTTTGCCATTATTGACGAGGTGAACCTCTCCTTCTCGAAGGGCTTCAATGTCATCACCGGAGAGACGGGGACGGGCAAATCGATCATTCTCAATGCGGTTCACCTCCTCATGGGGGATAGAGCGGGCGAGGAACTGATCCGCAGTTCTGAAGAAGAGGCAAGTGTCGAGGCGCTCTTCGACATCTCAAGCAATGAGGAGGTTAAAGAGAAGATCAAAGAGAAGTCCGCCAGAATCAATAGCTCTGGAGAGGAAGAGACCTGTCTGGTCAGACGGGCGATCTCCCGCTCAGGAAGGGGGAAGGCCTTCCTCAATGAGAATCTAACTACCCTCGGGACCCTTTCGGAGATGGGGGAGAAACTGCTCAGCATCTATGGACAGCACGAACACCAGTCTCTCCAGCGCGCTGAGACCCATCTGGACATCCTGGATGAGTTCGGCGGATTGGTCTATCTTCGAGAACAATATCGAGAGCATTTCGAGAGGGTTGTTTCTCTTTCCGGAGAGATAAAGAGGGTTCGGGACGAGAAGGAGAGGGGGACAAAGGAAAAGGAGCTGATGGTTTTCCAGTTGGGGGAGATTGAGGTTTCCCGCATTCAAATCGGAGAAGAGGAGGTCCTCAGAGAAGAGCGAAGGATTCTCAGCCATGCCAGGAAGTTAAGGGACTTTGTTAGCCTGTCCAATGAGTTGCTCTATGAAGGGGAAGGCTCTACTGTAGAGCGGATTCAGACGATCCTCCGCCAGGGAAATGAGATGGCGGCGATTGACCCATCCCTTTCCGAGATGATTAGAAGTCTAAAAACAACGTCGATCCAATTGGAGGAAATTGCTCTCAGCCTTAGAGGTTATTTGAGAAGGATCGAAGTTAACCCGATGAGGTTGGAGGAAGTTGAGAACAGGCTTGAAGAGATCGAGCGTCTGAAGAGGAAATATGGTCCAACTGTGGAGGAGGTGCTCCGTTTCAAGGGAAAGATTGAAGAGGCATTGAATCCATTGACCTCCAACGAAGAGAACCTTTCTCATCTGGAGGGTGTTCTGGGTTCCCTACAGGGAGAGATGATCGCCCTGGCGAGAAGACTTTCATGGGAGAGAAAGAGAGTGGCTTCTGAGTTGAAGAAGTCTGTAGAGAAAGAGTTGGGATCTCTGGGGATGAAAAAAACCACTTTTGAGATACGGATGGAGGATAACACTTTCTCTCCGAAAGGGATGGATCGGGTGGAGTTCCTCATCTCTCCCAATGTGGGAGAGGAGGTTAAGCCCCTTGCCAAAATCGCCTCCGGAGGGGAACTTTCGAGAATGATGTTAGCGATGAAGAAGATTCTGGCCAGGGTCGGAGGAAGACAGGTTTTGATCTTCGATGAGGTGGATTCAGGGATCGGTGGAGCCATTGCAGAGGTGGTGGGGAAAACATTGAAGGAACTTTCCAAACACCATCAGGTCGTCTGCGTGACCCATCTTCCGCAGATCGCCTGTTTTGCCGACACTCACCACAGTGTAAGAAAAGAGGTGAAAGGAAGACGAACAGTCACCGTAGTAGACCGGCTGGAGAAGGAATCCATCGTGGATGAGATTGCGAGAATGCTTGGGGGAGTAAAGGTGACCGAAAAGACACAAGCCCATGCGAAAGAGATGATTGAAAATGCCCAAAAATCGTAAATTCGAAGCACGAAATCCGAAATTCGAAACAGTATCGAATGACCAAAATCGAAAATTCAAAACAAACAGTCGCTAAAGTTTGGGTCATTGGAAAATTGTGATTTCGAATTTGTTTCGGATTGGTCCTAAGAGGACGCTTCGCCCGATATTCGAATTTCGAATTTAACAAGGGAGTTATTACATGATACGGAAAGCAAAACTGGCGGATGTGAAGGAGATCCAACAGTTGATCAACCAGTATTCCACCCGTGGGGATATTCTCCCCCGGTCCTTGATGGAACTGTACGATCACCTGCGTGACTTTTACGTATTTCTACAGAACCGCAAAGTCGTCGGCATCTGCGCCCTCCATGTCTGTTGGGAAGGACTGGGAGAGATACGCACCCTAGCTGTTCAGGAGAAGGCCCGAAAGAAAGGGATCGGTGTGAAACTGGTAAATGCCTGTTTGGAGGAGGCAAGGGACCTCGGCATGGAGCGAGTATTCGCTCTTACCTACCGGCCTGATTTTTTCGAGAAGTTAAAGTTCAAGGTCGTCGATAAGAGCGTTCTTCCCCATAAAATATGGGCGGACTGTCTCAAATGCGTCAAATTCCCGGATTGCGATGAAGTGGCCGTGTTGAAGGAGCTTTAGTTCGAGGTTCGTAGTTTTAAGTTCGGAGTTTTTAGATATATCTCCGAGCTACCTGCCTGTGCGTAGCCGCTTCGGCGAAGGCGGGCGAACTCATCACTCCGAACTATTCTTCTTCTTACAACAAAGTTCTCAATACGGTGTTCGCCTGGTGGTGGGCGGCGATCCCTACTCTTGGCTGAGATGGAATTATGTTTACAATAGCCACGGATGAACACACTGGACTAAAAAATTGGATTGTCCACAGGAGGGGTCCATGACTCGCTCCTAATGCCAAAAATCTTCCTGCGACAGCCTTGACTTAGCCTCACAAGCCTAGTGCCTGAACAGATGAGAAAAATTCTCCCTTCTCTTGTGGTCGATTTTTCTTGACATACTGCTTTCCTTTTTTTATATTCAACTTATCCTGAACCAAGTTTTTATCTACTCTACTATGTCTACTACTATCTATATCTACATGCGGGGCAGTTGTTAGGGAAAAAAGGGGAATCAAAGAATCATAAAATTACAGATAGGAGGAGAGAAAATATGGAAAAAAGAAGAATGAAGCATTTTGTCAGCTCCTTGTTCATCTTAGCAACCCTATTGATCTTTACTGCACCGGCAATGGCGCAAAAGGTGGAGATCCAGTTCTGGCATGGACTGGCACTGCCCTTGGGAGGAATTCTGGAAAAAATCGTTACTGATTTTAATGCCTCACAGAACCTCTATCAAGTTACTGCTACCTTCAAAGGGTCTTACCCGGATACGATGGTGGCTGCCATTGCGGCATTCCGGGCTGGCAATGCCCCCCACATTGTCCAGATGTTCGAAGTGGGCACAGCGACCATGATGGCGGCTCGGGAGGCCATCAAACCCCTTCACGAGCTTATGAGAGTGGCCAATGTTCCCTTTGATCCCAAGATCTATGTTCCGGCCGTTCGCGGCTATTACAGCCTCTCTGACGGTCGTATGATGTCCACGCCCTTCAATAGCTCAACGGCTGTCATGTTTTACAACAAGGATGCCTTCCGCAAAGCTGGCCTCGACCCAGAGAAACCACCCAGGACCTGGGCTGAAGTGCGTTCGTATGCCCAGAAGATTCGCGCTGCCAACGCCGCCAATATCGGCTTTACTGCCGCCTGGCCAACCTGGACCCAATTTGAGCAATTCAGTGCGATTCATGATACCCCTCTTGCGACAAAAGCGAATGGCATGGATGGGATGGATGCCGTCTTGATGATCAACAGTCCTCTGCACATTCGTCATGTTCAGACACTGATGGATATGCAGAAGGAAGGGTCTTTCAAATACGGCGGACGGGACTCCGCCGGAGATGCGCTCTTCCCCTCAGGTGAGGCGGCCATTATTCATGCCTCATCAGGACTGCGTGCCCGTATTTTACGGGAGGCAAAATTCGAATGGGGCGTTACCATGCTGCCCTACTATGAGGACGTAAAAGGTGCACCTAAAAACTCCATTATCGGAGGAGCCAGTTTCTGGACCATGACAGCTCCTAAGAGAACCCCGGAAGAGTATAAGGGGGTAGCGGAGTTCTACCGCTTCATCGGTCAACCGGACGTAGTGGCCAAATGGCATACGGAAACAGGGTTCCTGCCCATTACCTTTTCTGGTTACGATCGAGTGGTGGCTTCAGGTTATTATAAGCAGAACCCTGGAGCAGATCTTCCCTTTCGCCAGCTTACCCGCTCAGAGCCCACGGAGAATTCTCGCGGCTTGAGATTGGGGAATATGCCGGAAATACGCAACATCATCCAGGAAGAATTAGAAAAAGCCTTACAGGGACAGCAGTCCGCAGCTGAATCCATGGAAAATGCAGTTCGGCGAGGCAATGTCGTGCTGCGAAACTTTGAACGGATGAGCCGTCCCTGAGAAATCATTTCTACGCTGTGAATGAGGCTGTGGGCCCTGTCTTTGACGGGGCCCACATTTGTAAGGGATAGGGATGCAACGTCGCGTTATTTTTAATAACAGGCTCCTGCCATACGGTCTGCTTGCGCCACAGCTTTGTATCACCTTAATTTTTTTCTTCTGGCCGGCATTTCAGGCTGTTTATCAATCGGTATTTATTCAGGACCCTTTCGGACTGAGAACCCAGTTTGTCTGGTTTGAAAATTTTAAGGTTGTCTTATCTGATCCGTACTATCTGGGTTCCGTTCGGGTGACTTTCACCTTTGCCTTTGCTGTGACCTCCATCGCCATGTCGAGCGCCCTGTGGCTTGCGTTTATGGCAGATAAACATATACGGGGCGCAGGGGTTTACAAGACCCTTCTCATCTGGCCCTATGCCGTGGCTCCGGCTGTAGCCGCTGTGCTCTGGCTTTTCATCTTTCATCCCAACATTGGCCTTCTGGGACGCGCCTTGCGGGAGATGGGAATTCTCTGGGACTACAAACTCAATGGCACTCAAGCGTTACTTCTGGTCATTCTGGCCGCCTCCTGGAAACAGATCAGTTACAATTTTCTCTTCTTCCTGGCAGGGTTGCAATCCATTCCGAAATCGGTGTTA
>VGSS01000055.1 GCA_016874935.1 Deltaproteobacteria bacterium
ATTCCATTCTGGCTCGTGGACTCATGGCAATCCCCCTTTAAAGGGGAAATTGTCGAGTAACATGAATTATGAGTCAACGATACCTTTTCTCTAACTCATTGGGTAACATTTAATGTGAGGCAATTCGCTTTTCCCAAATCCGTTGACAATTAAGAGACACAATGGTAAATTTTACTAAAACAATTCGGGAGGTAAGTTATGGCTATTCTTGATGTCAGTGTCGTTCCCATTGGAACATCGGGCACGAGTCTCAGCCCTTATGTGGCGGAATGTGTGAGGATTTTGCAGAAGGAAAAGAAGGTCAAGCACGAACTCACCTCAATGGGATCCAATCTCGAAGGCGATCTAAAGGACCTGATGCGTGTGGTCATGAAAATGCATGAGGCTCCTTTCAAAAAAGGAAGCAAACGGGTGTTGACCACCATCAGGATTGATGACCGCCGGGACAAAAAAGGGACGATGGAGGGAAAGAAGAAGGCGGTTGAAGTCAAATTAAAGAAGAGATAGGGTTTATCGTCCATCGTGAATCAAAAGGAGGTAATGATGAAGATCAAATATTACGGACATGCAGCCTTTTTGATCACCTCTGATAAAGGGGTAAAGATCATCTTCGATCCCTATGAATCCGGAGCCTACGGAGGCCAACTCTCCTACGGAAGAATTAATGATCAGGCGGATATCGCCCTTGCGAGTCACGACCATGCCGACCACAACGATACAAAAAGCCTTCCCGGTTCCCCGCAGATCGTGCAGGGAGGGGGACTCAAGACTCTTAAAGGAATCTCCGTTAAGGGAATCCCCACCTATCACGATCCTTCCAAGGGGAGTGAGCGAGGGATCAACACTGTTTTTAAACTGGACGTCGATGGGATCCAGGTCTGCCACCTGGGAGACCTCGGTCATATCCTGAGTGAAAAGGAGCTGACAGAAATCGGCCCTGTGGACATTCTCCTCATCCCTGTGGGGGGATTTTTTACGATCGATGCCAAAGAGGCGACCCGTGTGGCTGATCAGATCAAACCCAAAGTCCTCATTCCCATGCACTTCAAAACAGAAAAGGCTGGATTTCCTATTGCACCGGTTGAAGATTTTCTCAAGGGGAAATCCAATCTGAAACGGCCTGGAGCCAGTGAAATGGCCTTTGATAAAGCATCCCTTCCACAGAAGATGGAGATCGTTGTCATGGAGCACGCCCTCTAAAGCCTATGGACCGTTTGAATCGTTTGCTCACCGGAGAGGAGATCGTCTCACTCGTAAAAAGTCTGGCGGACCAAATTTCCCGGGATTATGTCGGAAAGGAACTGATCCTTGTCTGTATTCTGAAAGGGGCCTTCATGTTCCTTTCAGACCTGATCCGTCATCTCCATATCCCGGTGAAAATCGATTTCGTCAGGCTGGCCAGTTATGGCGCCGGAATGAAGAGCTCCGGTCTGGTTGAGATTAGCAAGGATATTGAAATTCCGATTGAGGGAAAGGATGTGCTCATCATCGAAGATATCGTCGATAGCGGACGGACGCTCCAGTTCCTGAAAGAACGGTTGGCCCTTTCGAATCCCAGCTCCATAAAGATCTGCGCCCTTCTAGACAAGAAAGCCCGTAGGGAAGTAAAGATAGAAGCGGACTACCTCGGAAAAGAGATTGAAGACATCTTTATCGTAGGTTATGGGATCGACTTCAATGAGGGCTACCGTAACCTCCCTGAAATTTATTATGTCACACCTGATGAACAGGAAAAAAGATAGAAGAGAGGGGATCATCCTTTGTCTCCTTCTTATTGCTCTTGCCATTCAGAGCCCTGCCCTATCCCAACCGCGGTCTCCCGCTCCGGAAGATTCCCTTCTCTTCAGAGAAGGCGAAATCCTCTTCTCGAGAGGAGAGACCGAAAAAGCCCTGTGGCGTTTCAAAAGGTTGATCACTGAGCATCCCCAGAGCCCCCTCCTGAATGAAGCCAGATTCAGGATGGCCATCTGTTATACCCAGCTTAAGAGACATAAAGATGCGATTCGGACACTCAATGATCTTCTTTCCACTTTTCTTGCTCCTCCGCGAATGATTCAGGTCTTTACTTTTCTCGGCGATAATCACCTCGAATTGAAAGAATGGGCCAATGCCTTATTATGGTATGGAAAGGGACTTCTCGTCTCAGGACAACCCCATGAAGAACTGAAAAAGAAAGTCAGAGCGGTCGTCGATACGTTTGATACAGAAGAGGAATTAAACCAGGTTGAGTCGGCTCACCGGGGCGCCTATGCCGGAGGTTATGCCAAATTGAAACTGGCTCAGAAGGCAAAATATTTGGGATATGATCTTATAGCCAGGAAGATGCTAAATGAGATGGAAAAGGAGTATCCCGGGATGGACTACGTAGGCCAGGCAAAAGAGGTCTCCGAATCGATCTCTATCCCCAAAAAATCGAAATATTTAGTTGGCATTATCCTGCCTCTGAGCGGAATCCAGAAGCCCTTTGGAGAAAAGGCTCTTCAGGGAATTCGGTTGGGTTTAAAAGAGAAGGAATCGCAGGATAAAATTCCTCTCATCTCTCTTGTAATTCGTGATTCCAAAGGAAGCGCATCAGAGGCTGAAAAAGCGGTGGAGGAACTGGCAAAGACAGAAAAGGTGACAGCCATTATCGGTCCTCTCCTAAGTTCGACTGTGGACCGGGCTTCAAAAAAAGCTCAACAACTAAAAGTCCCTCTTCTCAGCCTTTCTCAAAAAGAGCCCACATCGGGAAAAGGAGAATTCGTCTTTCAGAATTCCCTCACTCCTCTCGATCAGGTTCAGGGACTTGTTTCCTTTTCAGTCAAAGAGCTGGGGCTTCGCACCTTTGCCGTTTTTTACCCCAACTCGCCCTATGGATTTCATTTCAAAAACCTCTTCAATCAGGAAGTTGCCCGGATGGGCGGCAAGGTTTTTGGCGCCGTGGTCTATCAGGAGGAACAGACCGATTTTCGCCAGGAGATCAAAGGGTTTTTTAAGGTGGAGACCATCCAGAAGCAGGAAGAAACAAAGAGAAAGGAGGAGGAATTTAAACAGGGCCTCTCCGTGGATGGACTCTTTATCCCGGACACACATGATCGCGTGGGCATAATCCTTTCTCAGATGGCTTATTTCGATGTTAAGGGGACAACCTTTCTGGGGACGAATGCATGGAATGGTCCGGGCCTCATCTCTGTTGCCGGAAAAGCCGCAGAGGGAGCCATCTTTGTCGATGCCTTTTCAAAAGTCCCATCCATTAAGAATTTTGTCGATGAATTTCAGAAAGAGTACCAGCGTCAACCGGAAACTCTCGATGCCATCTGTTACGATGGGGCAAGGTTTCTGGGGGAGATTCTACAATCAAAATCTCCCTCTTCTCCTTCCGAATTGAAGGAAGAGCTTCGGAAATTTTCCCTCTTTCAGGGGGTTTCAGGTTTAAAGGGGTTTGGAGAAGATGGCAAGGCCATTCGAACCCTCTCCATCCTGAGAGTAAAAAACGGTCAGATTGAACACTTCTCACCCTAAACATAGACGCTAAGCGCTTAGCGCTATGCGCATAGCGAAATGATGAAACCACTCCATTCCTGGGAAGTCAGCATTGAGGAGGCCATTCGGATCCAGGAGAATTTAAAAGACCGCCTCATCCCGAAGAAGACCTTCTCCAGTCCGAAGACGATCGGAGGAGCAGATGTTGCCTATTCCACGAATAAGAACTTCCTCTTCGGTGCAATCGCCGTTCTATCCTATCCGGAAATGAAGCTCATTGACACGGCCACAGCCAAAGGCGAGATCTCATTTCCATACCTCCCTGGCCTGTTCAGCTTTCGGGAAGGCCCGATCCTCGTTAAAGCCTTTCAGGGTTTAAGGGTGAAGCCTGATCTGTTGATCTTTGGAGGTCACGGCACAGCTCACCCAAGAGGATTGGGATTGGCCTCTCATATGGGCCTCTGGTTCAATCTCCCATCGATCGGTTGCGCCAGGACGCCCCTTTTAAAGGAGTTTGACTATCCATGTCTATCAAGAGGAAGTTTTGAATGGATCTTTCTAAAAGGGAAAAAAGTTGGGGCTGTTCTTAGAACCAAGCGAGGAGTGAAACCCGTCTTCGTTTCCCCGGGCCATCGAATCGATCTCATGACCAGTATCCCTATCGTGCTTGCCGCCTGCCAGAGATATCGGATTCCCGAACCCCTACGATTTGCCCACCGATTTTCACGTAAAATGATGCACGGCGCATAGCATACTCCATTCCCCTTCTTTTATAAAAAATAATTGACATATTTTACAAACATGACAATTTGCATATAAATTATACGTCCTGCAAATTTACGCATTCTTCATCAAGGAGCCTTTCTCCATGTTCTATACGGTAGAAAATAAAAGTCTAACAGTAAGGGTAACCCTGCCTACCGCAGGCAGGGAGGCCCGTATCTTTCACCTCCCCCTTCTATTAGGGTTCAATCAAGAGGCTAACGGTCTTTCAAGGCATCTGCAAAGGGGTTATTGAAAACCGGTTTCTGAGCCGTTCCTTTACGAACGGGGTCTTTACTCCCTCCCTTTTGTTCCCTTGAGACACTCGTCTTTGCTTCAGTCGTTCGAACAGCCTGCAAAGGAACATTTCGCATCGAAAGGGAAATTCGCTTTCGCTCAATCTCCACATTGAGCACCGTCACCATCACCTTTTGATGGACCTTCACCACCTCGTTTGGATTCTTAACAAAACGGTTAGAAAGTTCGCTCACATGAACCAGTCCGTCCTGATGAACACCGATATCAACAAATGCGCCGAAAGCCGTGATGTTGGTGACAATTCCCGGAAGCCTCATCCCCGGCTTAAGATCCTCTATCTTTTCAACTCCCTCTGTAAAGGTAAAGGGCTCAAAGGACTCTCTGGGATCGCGTCCGGGCTTGGCAAGCTCGTTCAAAATATCATTGAGGGTCGGCAGACCCACTGTCTCGGTCTGATACTTCTTTATATCAATCTGTTTTCGAAGATCTCCATTCTGTATCAGGTCACTCACCGAGCAATTTAGGCCCTGCGCCATGGCCTCAACAATGAAATAGCTTTCAGGGTGGACAGCGCTTGAATCCAACGGATTTTTGGCTCCCCTTACCCTCAGAAAACCGGTGGCCTGTTCGAATGCCTTCGGCCCCAGACGGGGAACCTTTTTCAACTCTTCTCTTGAGCCAAAGGGCCCATGTTCATTACGATATTTAATCATCGCTTTGGCAAGTTGAGGCCCCAGCCCCGAAACATAAGTGAGGAGTTCTTTGCTCGCTGTATTGACCTCCACGCCCACAGCGTTCACACAGATTATCACCACGTCATCAAGGCTCCTCTTCAGCGCAGGCTGGTCAACATCGTGTTGATACTGGCCGACTCCAATGGACTTCGGATCGATCTTGACGAGCTCTGCAAGAGGATCCATCAGCCGCCTTCCAATAGAAACCGATCCCCGAACAGTGACATCGTGATCCGGAAACTCCTCCCGCGCCACATCGGATGCAGAATAAATGGACGCTCCGCTCTCATTAACCATCACGACAGAAATTTGCCTGGGCAGGCCGAGTCTTTTTACAAATGCCTCCGTCTCCCTCCCCGCAGTTCCGTTTCCAACGGCAATTGCCTCAACCTGAAACCGGTCGCAAAGCTCCGTCACCTTTCTCGCCGCCTGATCAGCCTCTTTTTCCGATTGGTGTGGAAAAATCGTATCCGTATGAATGAGCTTTCCCTGCTGATCGAGACAGACGATTTTGCACCCTGTTCGGAAACCGGGATCAATGGCAAGCACATTCTTCTGGCCAAGCGGTGGCGCCAGAAGAAGCTGGCGGAGGTTTTCTGCAAATACACGGATGGCCTCTTCATCAGCCTGCTTCTTCGTATAGGCCCGGATCTCCGTCTCCATCGATGGGAGAAGAAGGCGTTGATAACCGTCCTCAAGGGCCTGCCTCACCTGTTCAGAGGCTGGGCCATTCCCTTTGATGAAAATAGCTTCCAATATCGCAATTGCCTCTGGCTCAGGCAGAACAACACGAAGTGTCAGGAACTCTTCTTTTTCCCCCCGCCTCATGGCGAGAATTCGGTGAGAGGGCGCTGATTGAACAGGCTCTTCCCATTCAAAGTAGTCTTTGTATTTGATCCCTTCTTTCTCTTTTCCTGTGACGACCTTTGATCTGAAGCGCGCCTTCTGGAGGAAAAAATCCCTCATTTTTCCCCGCGCGGTTGCATCTTCGCTGATCCATTCCGCAATGATGTCCCGTGCCCCAGCAAGCGCTTCTTCCGCAGAGCCAACCCCTTTTTCCTCATCCACAAAAGCCAAGGCTTCGCTGAAAGGATCCTGGTTCACAGGGTCAATGCCGTCCTGCGCAAAAAGACGCTGTGCTAACGGCTCAAGCCCCTTCTCCCTTGCGATGGTGGCGCGCGTTCTGCGTTTGGGCCGGAAGGGAAGGTAAATATCTTCCAGGGCAGTCATCGTTTCCGCCCCATCGAGCTTTGCTTTAAGCTCTTCGCTTAAAAGCCCTCTTTCTTCAAGAGATCTTAAAATGGCCTCCCTGCGACTGTCCAAATCAGACAGCTCTTCAAGCCGGTCCCGGATGGCGGTGATGGCCACTTCATCCAGGGACTGTGTCGCCTCCTTTCGGTAACGGGCTATAAAAGGAATGGTAGCTCCCTCCTCAAGAAGCCGGGCAACGGCGCTCACCTGCTCCGGCCCAATAGAAAGCTCAAGGGCAATCCGTTCGATATGCTTTTCGTTCATGACTTCCTTTTCCGGTTGAGATGGTTTTATTAGCGTAATACAATCAAGGCGAGATTTAAAGGCTTAGGAGTGTCAGGATTGAAATGAGGTTGAAAGGCGATATTGCAAGATGCACGGGAAGCTACTCTTTTTTTCCATTTTTAGATTCAATAATCAATTCTCCACGGAAACGGGTCCCATCAAATGCAGGAAATCAAGAATAACCTCTTTGGGAGGAGTGCCGAAGATGGTCTTGAGGGTTAAACAGGATCATGGGACTTTCTCTTCCTGCCGCACCAAACGGGGAAGGGCTGTAAAAAGGATAGCCCATTCAATCTGTTCTTCGGGAATTTTGAGGGTTCGTCCGACCATCTGGGAGTAAGCATTGAGTTGAGAGCGATGGCGTTCTAACTGGTCTTGAATCCAACCTTCTACATCTTTTTCGGGTCTGCCGGTTTTATAATCCACTAATAACCACCTGTCTTCCATCCTCAGAAGCAGATCAAAGCGTCCCACACGGACTGTCCGTTTGCCGTCAAAATCCTCCAGAGCCCATTCAACGTGAACCTCTCTGGCCGATTTGAGCAAGGAAAGAAAATCCGGAGATTCCCAGGCCTTTAACGCCTCTTTTAGAACCTGATGGGCCATGCCCACGGTTTCCTTCAGAGGAATCCCTTCTCGTGCAAGGGCTGAGGCAATGGCCTCCGATTCGGGACAGGGTTGTTCCCGGGCAAGGGTTTCCAATATCCGGTGGATCACCACTCCTCTCGCCCGCGCATATCCTTCCCCCTCTTCTGCTCCAGGTTCGGTTGCCTGCGAGGTTTCATCTTCTATCCTGGAAGGGCTGGTGACCTGGTAGGGTAAGGGCTCCGGGTCAAAAGGAGGAACCATCCGGTCTGAAACAGGTTTTTTTCGTTCAACCCCTGCCGATAGGGATGGCAGCGGGTTTTCGAGTAACTTAAAATCATCTTCATCGGTTTTCATCATTTTCAGCAATGAAGAAAGGGGTGTTTTAAACTCATATTCATCCCCATTTTTACGGGGGCTATCCCTCCCGCTTAGCGTAAGACTTTCCTTTGCTCGGGTCGCAGCCACATAGAAGAGCCTTCTAACCTCGGCAAGAGTGCGCTGTTGACTCAGATCCTTCAAAAGATAAGAACCAAGACGATCGAGGCCGGTTCTCCTGTCAGCTGTTGCCGCAACGAGAAAATGTTTTTCTTCTCCGGGAAGGCGTTCCATTCGATAGGCAGGTTGCTCGCCCCTGCCTCCGCCAAGCGGATGATAGTCTAAATGGACAGCAAAGACATGGTCAAATTCCAGTCCTTTGGCCTTGTGAATCGTCATCATGGAAACCTTTGAAAAAGCCCCCTTCGGATCAGGCGGTGTGTAGGCTTTTTCAAGAAGCCGATGAAGCTGAAGAAGGGCATCCTCTCCTGGCATCCCCGAACAGAGATCGAGCAGATCGAAAAAGGCTCTCGCATTCGAAACCCCGGCCGCACCATAAAGAGCTGCCGTTTGGCAGGGACCATCCAAATCCTCCCATAACCTTGAGAGCGTTGACCCGTAAGATTCTCTGCCAAACATCTTTTGGGCCTCAACACTGGCCTCATAAAATCTGGTCAGCTCGGGAGAGGCAATCTTTTTAGAAAGAATCCTATCGGACCAGAATCCTGTGACATCCTTGAAACCCAAAAGAACCTCGTTTGAAACCCTAAGCCACGGGGTCCTCACCGCGCCTGCCCACGCCACATCGTCGTATGGCCTGACCGTAGCTGTAAAAAGATTCAAAAGATGACGCACCTCTGACCTTTGGCTCATCGATTCCCCCTCCAAGAGTCGGAGCGGAACGTCAAGTTTCATAAAGGCCCTGACAAAGGCGGGAAGATGAGTGCGCACCGGGATGAGAATGGCAATCGTCTCTTCAGGCCTTTCTCTATGAAGCCGGGCCACTTCCGCCGCGACCCATTGAGCCTCTCTCTCAAATGGAGAAAAGGCTCCATCTTTAGAATCCTTCTCATCATAGAAAATAGCCGCTCTCGTCGGAATCGATTGACCGGGTTTCTCCCTCGCCGGCTTGGATGGAGAAAATTGAACTTCGTCGTATTCTTTTTGTGGGGAGGCCATCACTTTTTCAAACAGCCTGTTCGCAAAATGGATAAGGTGCGGCCTGGACCTGAAGTTTGTCTCCAGAAGAAGTGGCTGGAGAGGAAGAGGAATCTCGCTGCTTCGGGGCAGGCCTTTCTCCTTCAATTCATAAAACAGACCTACCTCTGCCCGTCGGAAACGATAAATGGACTGTTTGGGATCGCCCACGACAAAAACGGTTCGCCCATCTCCGGGTTCCCACCCTTCTGTCAATCTGCCCAGGATCTCCACCTGGATGTCGTTCATGTCCTGAGCCTCATCAATGAGGATGTGTTTGAGATGCTCATGTTGAAAGATGAGGCTCTCGCTCGGACGTTCTGCATGATTCAAGGCCCTGAGGGCTGCCATCTCAAGCTCCAAGTAATCCATCCCCTGAGTGCGAATGAGGTCCTGAAGCCTTTTCATCGCCCCCCCTGCAAGGATCAGTATGTCCGTTAGCGCTTCTAATCCCAGGCTGTCTTCTTCAGGGTCTGGCCACTCTCTCACAAACCCTAAAAGTTTTGCCGACTCTTTTGGCAGTTGAAGAATAAATGTTGCCGAGGGGTGGTTTTTGAAATCCTTTGGGAATCCATCGGCGGTCGATACTCTTTTCCGAAGGGTTTTTGATTTCGTGAGAAAGACCTCGGAGGCCATCTTCCATTTAGGAATCTCGTCGAGTGTCTGACCGGGAACAGAGGCGGGAAAGGATTCACCAAACTCCACCCCTCCATCTTTCAAGGCTTCTTTGAGGGATGACCACTCTTTTTGAAATGGAGTGAAGTTTTGATTCAATCGTTCCAGGAAATGACCTGCATAACCTTGAAGCCGATGATTCAGATCTGATCTTAAGCCATCCTGAGTTCTTTCTTCTGAAGAGAAAATTGGAAAATCCTTCAGCCTATCCCGCCTTCCCAACAACTCCAGCATCTGCCTTGAAAGAGCATCGGGATAGTTGTTGACTCCCGCCAGGCGGTTGATATAGGCATCCCTCTCCTCCTTTGAAAAATTCTCTGACAGGATACTCTTGATGTATTGGTCAACCGCCCTTTGAAGCAGGGCCTCCTGGTCAATGTCGTCCAAAAGTGTCACGCCTGGCGGAATCTCCGATTCGACAGGCCAACCCATCGACAAAGAGGCGCAGAAGCTATGGAAGGTCCCGATCTGCAGGGATTCGGGATGAAACAGGATTGCAGGGTGGGCATGATGTTTTTTGACGGCCTTCCCGGCCAGGGACAGAAGAAGCTCTTCCCAGGGAGCCTCGGAAATATTCTTCTTTGACTCCCTCACCAGATTCAGTTTCTGGACAATCCGGCGTTTCATTTCAACCGCTGCTTTTCGCGTATAAGTGACAGCAAGGATCTGACGGGGATGAGAGACCTTTGAAAGAAGAGCTAAATAGCGGGCAATGAGGAGATCTGTTTTACCGGACCCGGCAGGAGCCTCGACAATGAAACTCCCTCTGGCATGAAGAGCCTCCTCCCGAATTTTTTGGTCAGGCGTTGAGAAGACCATAATAAGGATCTACCTAATAGTTGCGTAAAATTACATAAAAAGGGAGGTGGGTGTGCTGGGCGGACACGGGAAACCGAAGTTTCCCAAACCTTTACAGCGGCGCCTTTAAACGTTTGCTACTCCGTTTTCAAGCAAAATCCAAAGGCTACCTCAGGTGACATCGTATGTTACCCATAAACGATAAAATAATCCGCAATTGTAAAGGTTTGTAAGCACACTTACCTCCCTTTTGGTACAATGTTAAGATTTACTCCATTTCCCATAAATGGTCGCCTTCTTCCTCTCTCTCCTCATCAAGGCCGCAAATGTTTGGGAAAGGACAATGCTTACAACCACCCTCGTTTTGTGGTGAAGAAGGCGGCGGCAAAGGGTCTGGACTGTAAATCCCCTTCAAAGGCCCTTCAAGTCTTTTACTCACCCCTTCGATCCATTTTTCCAAAAAATTGTCCCAGTCCACTTTCTCCAGCCTCTGCACTTTCACCTCCGGGGCCCTCTTCAGGCTGATGTAACCCGCCTCAGTCTCACCCCTCCAACCACCGGGGCGAGGCAGGAGATCTTTTTTTATGGCAAGGAGATAAGCGGGTAACTGGGGCCTGACCATCCATTCAGTCACTTCCTTACTGTTTGGCATGCCGCCTGTTTTATAATCCCAGAGGGCTTTTCCCTTTTCTGGGTGGCTATCGATCCGGTCAAGTCGGCCCTTCAAGGAGATCCCCGTCTCTCCGATTAAGAGTCCCTCGAAAGACTCTTCAGCGGCTTCAAAGCGCCAACCCGCAAGGGCCCTTTCCTGTTCTACATCGAGCCAGGTTTTAAGCAGGCCTGGAAATTGGTCGTTTCCCAGAAGTCTCAAACGCTCCACCATCCAGAAAGGATCTTTCACCTTGTCGCCCAGGATGGTGTCAACCGTCTTCACCAAAAATTCGAGAGCCTTGCCTTTTTCGTCCGGCCAATCAGGCGCAGCCTTTGTTAGTCCTCGGGTGAATTCCCTCAGGATTTTGTGAATGACTTCCCCCCTCTCTCCGGGATCGATCCCGATCTTCGGTTCTTCAAGGGACTCCAGAGCCAGAAGATGCCCGGCAAAATATTTAAAAGGACAAAGGAGTAGGTCCTCAAATTGGGTCACCCTCATCTGCCCTGTCAATGGGACATTCACATATTCGGAAACTCTTTCTTTTGATTCCCTTGAAATGCTTTCCAGTCCCTTAAATCCTTTCCTGAGCCAGCGAGCCCTCAGCCACTCTACGGGAGGCCTCTTCCACAGATCGACCGTATATTGAGAACCTTCTTGAGAGGACTCATCCGGGATCAATGGGCAAGGGAGGTAGAGAAAGTCTTCTCCTCTGGAGGCCGCACGGCTAAACGCCACATCAGGGGCAGAGGCCAAGAGGCAGAAGAGGTTTCGTCGGCCCGCCTCCCATTGCCCTTCGGCAGTGCCCTCTTCGATTTTACGAAGTTCATGGGAATCAAGAAAGGGCAGGTCACCCATCATCTGTGGCAAGGCGTTGCCGTGAGTTCCCACCACCCAGACTCGGTCAAAGGCCAAACCCCTCGATTCCACGAGATTAAGAATCTGAATGCCGGCGGTCTCAGGAGTTTTCTCAACGACCTCAATTCCCCGGGAGGCCGCATTTAACCACGCCAGTACATCCTTTCTGCCCATCTCCTGATGTCCGATTTCACTTTTCAGGCCCTCCACAATCATCGAAAGATGTTCTTTTGCTAAAGTATCCGTCTCACACCTCAACAGAGGGAAGCCGAGGTTCTTCCACAGATTCTCAAGTTCCTCAAGCCAAACCCTCAGCGGCTCTTTCTTATAAAAGCAGAGGTTTCGAAGAGGCTGAACCGGAACACCAATATGGCTCAGGCGGAAAAGAAGGTCTCCAAATGTCTCCGAATTGTTTTGACTCCAGAGTATGGACCTGACCGCCAGCTCCTGACCCTGTTTAATTCTCCTCGCATATGGTGAAAAGAGAAGGGAGGATAAAAGTCCGTTCGGCTGAGGCTCCTCTGATAAACGCAGAGGTAACAGGGCTGTCTGAAAAAGGGGATGTTCTGAAAGTTCCGTCCCTCCGGTCAGGTTATAACGGAGAGCATCAGGAGGCCTCTCTTCCCGGTCTGTCAGTTCTTGAAGGGATTGCTTAAAGAGTTTAAAATAATCAGAATCGAGAAAGATTACTCCGAGTCGCTTCTGGTTATTATTCCAACACTTAACCACTTCAGCGCAGACGGATTGACACTCCTGCTCCGGAGTGGCGTAGATGCGAACCGTTACGTTTTTGTCAGGACTCTTTGAAGCGCGGTAAAGGTTGATTTTCGACCTTTCAGAAAGTGATTTGACGAGACTTTCTTCCATGGACGAAAACTCGTTAAATCCCGCCAGGATGATATTTTCAGGAAGACTGATCCTCCCCTCTGCCAAGGCCTCCCCTACCCTTTTCAAAATATTTCCCCAGGAGATATACCGATTCTTCTGAAGGATATCCAGAAAATGTCCAAAAACCTCCCGCCTCCAGTCGGCGAGCAAGTGCCCGCTTGTAGAACCCGCAAGGGGTTGCCCGGAACGCATCAACAGGTCGAATGAATCCTGCAGTTCGAGATAAAGAAGGGGCCCTCGTCTCAGCCCCTCCATCCATTTCACTCCTTGCGTCGCCTCCTCCCACAGGCGAAGCGCTACCAACCTCGAGAGAGGCTGAAAAGGCTCCCATAGCGATTCATAGGCATTTTTGACCCAACGGTTAAAGCCAAAGATGGCCGGGGTCTTCCATCCCTCTTCTTCTTTCTCAATCCTTGCTAGCCGGAAGCAATGCAGCAATCTTCGCGAAAGGCGCGAAGTCGCTGTGAGGACAACTTCTCCTTTGTAAGCGGCTTCAACCAATGCCTGCTCAAATTTGAGGGCTGATGAAAATACCTGGTCAGAAATCGCGGCCATCTTCTCCTAAAGGTCCTTCGTTCGAGTCACTATACCATGGGAGTGGGGTCACATCTTCATATGTCATTATTTCTTGGCAGGAATTGCAATATTACAAGCTTGGCCCCTCAGTCTTCTCACACTGACTCCCCCCCCCAAAATAGTCCTCCCAAAAATCTCGTGGTTTTAAATAGGAATCTCTCTGAATTCAACTAACTTGAGCAGATGTTTGTCTCCGCTTACAATGCAAGTCCCTTTGCCCGCAACCGCACATTCCAGAAATTTGTTGTCCGAAGGATCCGCCTGGATCACCGGGTGCAAAGGGATTGGAACAACAATTTCAGAGTGAAGAATCAGAAAATCCATAAGTGCTTCCACTTCTATACCAGGGAATGCAACGGCTAATTCGTGCAAGACGCGTTGATACTCTTCTAGGATTTCCGGGGAGAGTAAGAGTTGAATCTTATCATCACGCCAGGCTTCAAGAATCTTTCGAGGCGGGCCTCCGAAGAAAACACCGGAAACGAAAACATTTGTGTCGAGGACAACTTTCACTTTTTGCCTCGGACTCTCGCTATTGCAGCATCAATGTCTGATTTTTTCAATCCTATCCTTCGGGCTTGTCGCCGTACCTGTCCGATGAGATCATTGAACTCCTTGACGGATGGAGCGGATATAGTCTTAAGGATGACTGCATCTCGGTTCCCCACGACAATAAATTGCATTCCAGCTTTTAATCCCAACCGATTACGAACTTCTTCAGGGATGACCACCTGCCCTTTGGATGACATCCGTGTCGTTGCTAAATTTTCCATAGATTACCTCCTTTCTTACTGGTAAGATTATAAGCGAATCCGTCGGACCGGTCAATGAATATTTGATATAAGAAAGGAACGGCCTGCCTCCAGATGTAAACACCTAATTCAAGCATTTAACCAAATGAGATAAAGAAAGAGAAATGAAAGAGGGGTATATCATTTGACTGAAAAATGGAAGCGCCTCAAAATAGTGCTTCCCGGAGAGGTATTGTCATCTTCTATCGTGCGCTCGGCAGCCCACCTTGCCAGCCAGCCCTGAACCTAATATGGTGCAGGGCCAGTCAAGCACTATGGTCTGGATTTAAGATTTTGAGTAACTGTTGCTACCCGAGATCCTTTCTCTAAATTCACAATTCAAGGCCTGAGACCGGAGCCTTCTTCTGAAAATCCAAACATCCAAAGCCTGACCCCAGGGCAGACCCCAGGGCACAGCCGGTATTGGCTGTCGACAAAAGCAAAAAGACCTCCCATGGCGCGAAGGAATTGCTCAATGCGTCCCACGAGTGCGCGCTCCAGCTCGCGCTCGGCATGCTCTTGGCCAAGTTCGAGAAAATCGAAGGTGTACTCATCCTTGACGGCCAACTTCGCCTGAGCACGCAGCTCCGGCGTCAAGGCCTTGTCGAAGTTGGTCTGCCCGAGCATAGTCTTCTCGTAGCTCTGATTCTCGATCTGATGGATAAGGACATTCTTGGTCCACCCAAACTTTTTCGTCATGCGCAGGTAAAACTCACGCTCCAACGGATCGCGACAACGCTGGAGAACGATTATGTTCTTGGGGTCAGGCCACGGAAACACGGTATTTCCTTTTCCTCCCCCTTTCCGCCATATTGGCGCTCACCGGATTCACATGAATATGGCGGACCAACTCTAAGAGATACATATCCTTATCGCACAACATTACCCTGTAGCGCTACTGAAACAGATGCCCCACTTCCCCGTATCGCCTATTAAAATAACTTGCATATCCTTGAAGTCCTAAAGATAGGTTAAAAACCGCTGGAGGTCTTTTTCATCCAGAAAGATGCCCTACCTTCGATTGCCCCGGGTGATGACGTGATACAGCGCTCCTAAAAAATAGATCCAGGGTTTCGAGCCATGGCCATTCTGTATCAAAATACCGCCCTTCTGTCAATACCGAGTTTCCGTGGCCTGACCCCAGAGACTTCTTTTCCTATCCTGCTTAATATAGTTTCGCAAGGCCTGGTTGATGGATGTCTGATATCCCCGACCTTCGCGTTCAGCCTCATCCCTAAACCACTCCAGTATATCCGTATCGATGAAGATCGTGATTCTGGTTTTGCCCTTTTGCGGAATCACCGATCCTCTCTTGCCCTTACTGAAGTCATGCTCCTCCAGCATCTCATTCTTTCTGCTCATAAACCCTCCGCTCCTTTGGGGTCGCTTTCCGGGCTGAAATCAACCTGATCTCATCCTCACCCGAATTCAGACAAGATGGGGACGTCAGACAAGATGGGGACGTTGGTTCAAATACAACTTCATCCCATCCCCCCGAAACAATTAAGACCTCATTCCCTCTCCCCTTTCAATTTCTCTTGGGTGCTTTCTTCATTGAAACCGTGCCCGTCTCGGCTTTCCGTTTAATACCTGAAGCTTGGGACTCGAGGCTCGCTGTTTCACCCTGCTGTGTCCATTCACTGAAAATGCATGGATTGGGTTTCAACCTTCAGTCTCCTCTGGTTCTTCAAATAGTTTGAGATAGGGATCGAAGCGGAAGCGCCGGTTGCGGGCATAGCCGGTGATTTCCCGCAATAGCCCAATCTCCACAAGCCGCCTCACCAATTGGTTTGCTCCAGCAGTGGTTATGCCGATCCATTCACGCACCCGGGCGACCGTGATGATAGGGTGGTCAAATAGCTTGTCCATGATCCGATGTCCATTGGCTGAAGCACGGCCAAGGTGTTCAGTTATCTTAGCCCGGTATTCTTCTCGCATACGTAAAATCAAAGCAGCGGTCTCTGTGGCCTGCTGACTAACTTTAGTAACTCCCTGTAGGAAAAAGTCCAGCCAACCTTCCCAGTCGCCGGCATCACGTACGGCTTGTAGGCGATCGTAGTATTCAGCACGATAGCGCTTGAAGTAGTGCGAAAGATAAAGCACAGGATGTGAGAGAAGTCTCTTCTCCACTAATAAAAAGGTAATTAACAGACGTCCGAGACGGCCATTGCCATCGAGGAAAGGATGGATGGTTTCAAACTGGGCATGAGCCATACCGACTTGCAAAAGAGGAGGAGGCGGGTCTGAGGCGTGAAGAAATCTTTCCAGGTCGGACAGGGCAATGGGCACCTCATGGGGTGGTGGAGGCACAAAGGCGGCTTCCGTTAAAGAACAACCCGAAGGGCCTATCCAGTTTTGGGATCTGCGAAGCTCTCCAGGGGTGAGCCGCTCTTTGAAGTAGCGGATCAACCTCGCCTTCCCTGAGGACGATGTAGACCTTGATGCGCTCTCCTTTGTGCGGATCGGGGAGGCCAATGGTGATGCCCTCCTCGACCTTAGGATGCTGATAAATGAGCTCGTCAATCTCTCGAGGAAAAGGGCGGCACCGCTTAAGGATTAACCACAGACCCTCCAAGACCAATAATAACCTCATTCTCATTGACTACGAAAGTTTCCCTTAAACGTCTAATGATCCGCAATCCTAAAGATTTCGGAGTCTGGTCCGCCTGCCCCTCTGGAGTCTATTCTGTCATCACGAAATTGGAGATGCTTCCTTCTCGCGGAACCAGACAATCGTTTTAACTAAAGACGAGGAAGTTCGTGCCGATGGCCCTCGACCCTAAAGTTTTAGAGTCTTCCTTTCAGATTTGAATGCGCCAACTATTTTCTGGATGACAGCATTCTTTCCATGTCCCCACGCCGCCCTGCGGAAGAAAGGTTACAGATGATCACGAATGACCTTAATGAGCGTCTGGATCTCTTCCGCGGTGAGCTTGCCGTCTTTTCTGAAGATTAATTTTCCGTTTTTATCAAAGGCGAGAATATTACTGCTGTCGTCGGCAATCTTCCAGGCATTCACCAGCACCTTTTTATAATCCCTCACATAAATGGTTTTGGGGTAACGCTTCTGTTTATCTTTAATGGATGAAGAAAGAGCAAAATTGGGCATCCACGTGGCTGCCATGTTAATGATCCCAACCGATATAAATTTGTCGCCGGGAAATTTCTCTCGATTCAAAGCATCGCTGGCCTCATTGTTCGTATCTTTTTCATCAGGATCGACGTAAAAAACGGCATGGACCTTCCCCTGTAACTCTTCACTGCTCCAGGGTGTTCCATCCAACCGTCCTCCCAGTTTTTCTCTTAACTCTACCCTGGGAGGAACTTCGCCGAGTTCAATCGCCTCGGCAGTTTGATGGAACAGAAAGACGGCCAAAATAAAGATGAACCCTGTCACGAAATGCTTCATCATACACCTCCTCAATTTTTAATAGCGACGTGTTTCTGTATCCGATGGTCATGCGGCTCCATCTCTCATTTTGTCAAGCCTGAACCCGGAATCTGACTCTTTATATTTAGAAGGTAAATCGGATCAACCCGTGCCCCATTCATTCTAATTCCCCAATGAAGGTGAGGTCCTGTGGATCTTCCGGTGGATCCGACCCGACCCAGTATAGCTCCCTTGCCGACTCTATCCTCCTCCTTGACCAGCGCTTCTGAAAGATGGAAATACATCGAGTAGAAACCCCACCCATGATCGAGAATGACCGATTTCCCAGAGAAGAAGAGGTCCTCAACCAAGACAACCATACCGCTATTACAGGCCCATACGGGGGTTCCCTCCACTGCCCGAAAATCAACGCCTGTATGGGGGGTTTGACGTTTCCCATTAATCATACGCCTCAATCCAAATGCCGCAGAAAGTTCCCCCTCAACTGGACGTATAAAAGCACCTCTCCATAGTCTTTCATCCCGAAAGACCTGAAACAAGGATTTTAGCTGTCTTGCTTCTTTATCGACTCGTTCCAAAGTTTTCCTATCCAAATCCACCATGGCGGATGGGAGCGAAAATTTCTGGATCCCGAAGTCGACCTTCTCCACCTTCAATGAAAGGTTACTCAAATGAATACCGCTCCCCCCATCTGGCGTGACAATCTTCATCTCGTATGTGGCGGGCCGAGTGTCCATATCAATCCCAATGAGGCCCTCGTAGGCGCTATTCTGTTCGCTGAAGGCCAATGGAAACTTTGCTCCTTGAAACTTCACGTAGATGGACTTCAGTGATGGGGGCCCGGATATGCTGACGAAACATACTTCCCCCTGCTTGACCCCTCTCGGAATAGATTCGACCCGGAAATGATTTTCAGCAGAAACAGGCTTGCCCGTCAATAACAGGAGAACGGGCAGTAAAATAAGAAACTTTAAAAACCGTTGAAAGGGAATGGATATAAAATTCACGCAGCTTTATCCTCCTGAATTCAGCAGTTCTTTTTTCCCATATAAACGTCCCAAAATCAACGCGATGCGCTCCGCGCCTGGCTCCATACGGTATTTTTTTGAAGTGGGCCAACTTTTTTTAGGGATGTCCTCTGCTCCTCCCACAATAATTCAACTTAATCAACAACGCCTTGTTTATCCGAACAGTCTGGAATATATTTTCTACCCCAGGGGAATATTCCACCATCTGAAACGAGATCGCTCATAAATATTCTTTGCGCCCATTTTCTCCACTTTGAATCATCGATCTTCATTCGGAGAATGAATGTATTTTTTATTAATGCGAATAGCAGTGCTATCTCAGCAAGTTATTCGGATTAAGAAAAATTTGTTTCCAAAAGGTTTTTTTCGAAATCCACATTCTCTGTGGAATGGTTGTGGAATAAGGCCCTCTCCTTCTTGACAGCAATGGCCTCGACCGGTTTGCCTAAATATCAGGCAGTCCTAACTGATTGTAATTGTTTAGATAAAGATGAATTTTGAAGGATTCGTTTCTACTTCTTCAGATATCGTTCCAGCACCTGGTCGTTGAACTCTCCACTGATAAAATCGCCATTGATGATGAGAGAAGGCGTTCCCATAATTGGAACCCTATTCCCGACAGCCATGTCCTCCATGACCCTTCTTCTCCCTATCCCCTTTTCCATCGCCATCTTAAAAGTTCTCACATCAAAACCTTTCTCCTTCAGAATTTCTTCTACTTTTCTGATGACAACGCTCACATCTTCTCTGATGATCACCTGACCTTCAGGGGAGAAGAAAAAGTCGTGGATCATCCAGAAGGCTTCATCGCTCAGAACCTGGGCTGAGGCCGCAATCTCGGAGAGTTCAAATGATCCCTGAAGGGATTTAAGGGGAAAGTGTTTAAAGACATATCGGATCGTCTGGGGATGTCTTTCCAGTATCTTCTCCATCTTCGCCCATGAGAGCTGGCAGTAGGAACATTGAAAATTTGAAAATTCGACGATCGTCACCTTTGCTTTCGGATTTCCTCGGATGGCGGATTTTTCGATCTCAAATTGACCCATATCAAATTTCCGGGGTCTTGCCTCTCCGGCTTCCTTGAGAGTAACATTTTCGCCTTTGATGATGAGAGCGCCCAGGATGACCCTCTCACCGGCTTCATCCACATAGACGATGACAGGCATCTCTCTGTCCGGAGCCAGAACCAGTATCTTCACAGAGAAGAAACCAGCGAGAGGGCTCTTTTTCTTCTCGACAAACCTGACTTCCATTTCCTTCGGGATGCGCATATGGGCCCGGGCAGTCTCAATTGCGATCCTGACGATTTTGTCTTCCTGGGCATCTCCAAACCGGGGAAAGATGAAGCAGGACAGGATGATGAGCATTAATATAATTTTTTTCAAAATTCTCCACCTCAGTCAGAAATGAATTATCTAGCCTTTCTCTTGCTATACCTCTCTCTCACTTCTCGAACAACATGGGTAGATTGGGGCTTTAGAAAGCCATCCATAGAAATCGCAATACCCGGAAACTTTTCCTGCAGTTCTCGGTCCTCGGTCACACATGGGATTCCCATCTCCA
>VGSS01000056.1 GCA_016874935.1 Deltaproteobacteria bacterium
GTCTATTACATCTTTGCAGGATAGTTTTCCTGAGCACGTCGTGGAAGTGCGAAAAAAAAAGGATGTCGTTCGTTTGCTTAATCAGGGCAGAATAGAGGACGAGAGAATAGAACATCCACATTGGGGTACTGCACGAATCCGCGTTGATAGGCGAGATCAACTTCCCAAAATAAAGCTATTCAGGAAAAAACGAGACCGTGTCATTAAGCCCCCCAAACACAGAGTAATTCCTCTAGTTCGTGATGGTTGGCTACTAGTCTGGGTGAGCAAAGGGCTAACAGAGCGTGACTTAAATATTCCGACCGGAGTGACTACGAATCCTACTGGCTCAATGCTTCTGAAGAAAGGAAAACTCGAAGGCGTAGACCAACGAAGCTATTTCAGACGAACAATCTTTCGTTCACTTATTTGGAGGAAAGATCCTGCCCCTTCCTTAAGCCACCTTGAAAGAGCAGAGGCAAAATTCGAAATTGTAGTTAAGGGTGTCAGTTTTGGGAAATACACTCTGAAACTTACCCACAATAGTCGGACTGATACTCGAGCCTACGAGCAACTTAATGCGATGACTCAAATACATTGGGGGGTAGCTAGAGGTTTTATTGCTCATCGTGACTTGCTAGGGCGTGAGTTTCGACTTTACCGACAAATCAACAATCCCAGACAATTTCTTATCGAAATCGATTAACTCCACTATTACATTATGACATTTCTTCTGTCGCTCTCTGCCGCCTAAGCCTTAATCGATTCCACGCTGAGAAGATAATATCTATTTCACTACTCGTTAAACCAAGAGTTTTCAGAATTTTTTTGTCCTGCATTGCCAGCAGGTCTCCAGCGCTTGCACCAGACTTCAAACGGTCGTCCAATTTTACCAAGTCCCCTTTTTCCATTCGCGTAACCGGGACAAGAAGCCTCTCAATCTCAGAGGGCACCAATTCTAAAACTCCACCCCCGTAGTGCCTTCCTTCAATCTCGGCTGTCAGAGCCGTCAAACTATTCAAAAATGAGTATACCAGTTTTTCGTTTGACACATTTTTCGGTCTTATACGATAGGCGGTATCTGTCGTAAACGCTTTTGCACGGTTCAGTATCAACCTTGGGAAATCGTGAGCCCTCTTTAGCATACCTACTGGAGCAAAATACACAGAGGGTACGCTATACCAAGGATTCCTTACCCGACACTTGTATCGAGTATGTAGACTCTCTTGCTCTCCAGACTCAATATAGGCTCTCACTTTCTTCGGCAATTTGTCTATCGGCTCATCCCCAAACCAAATAAAGTTTGTTGGTAATCCTTTCTGTCGGTTATTCGCGTGTGAAGCCCTACTGTAAATCACTCCACCAACGTGCTCGCTTCGCCCAAACATCGGATGAGCCCATTTCTTCAATCCAAATCTTTCTACGACTTCGTCGGTTACAAGAAAGAACTTGTTTGCACCAGTGACTATGCCTACATCAACCTCAGCAAGTGAATCGAAGCGATATACATTGTTTCTATGCTTTATATCAGACAACAATTCACGCTCCTTCTTATTTAGAAGTGCTATCAACCATTTGCCTCCAATTGTTTCCCCATTGAGATACTCAACGCTGTCAAATATTTCTGATGTATCCAAATCGAGGAACCTCTTTGACCTAGTCTGAACTATCCCAAGCCCTTTGCAGCTAACCTCCCGTGAAATCTTTTTCTCAGCAAGAAGTATGATTGCGCCCTGTAAGGCATCTTCGAACCAGAGTTCATTCGGGTCGATAACAAGTATTCTCTCACATTCCTTTGCCAAGAAGTTCCGAAGCGACTGGGCGTGTAGAACGTGAAGAAGCTCAGAGGGAAGTACCATTCCCAGCCTGCCTCCTGGGTTCAGCAAGGCAACCGAAGCAACGACGAAGGAAACCCAAGCATTTGTATGTTTAGTAAATGGCAATGAGTGGTATTTAAAAATAGCTTCGGCAATATTCTGCAACCGCTCGTCCAAGTATTGGTAACGTATATACGGTGGATTCCCTAGAACACCATCAAACCTTTCTCGTGATGTAAACTTAATCAACGCCCAACTCAAGAAGTCGCGGGTACGTATGTCAGGCTCTATTTTCATGAAAGTACTTCCGCGCTCTCTCGCCTTCGCTGCTTCACTTGGTTCGATCTCGAAACCCAAAACATACTCAAGTTGTTCATTACGGACTTTACCCATAGCCTCGAAGAATATACCATCCCCACAACCCGGCTCCAATATCCTTCGAGGTTTTATCTCGAACACCCATCTGGTCAGAAACTGAGCAAGTCTCGCGTCAGTGTAATACCCACCGCGTAGTTTCGTCGGTGATTCATTTTCTATGAAATTCACGTAACCACCTCACACCCATCAATTACTCCTTGTGGGTAAAATACTTGATTTGCTGCTCAGCAATCTTTAGTGCTTTACTTGCGACATAAACATCCTCATCCTTTACATCGGCCAAAAACTTATCGCTCAATAACATCGCCATCAACTCTTGTGCGTCATATGAGAATAACTTCGCAGTTCGGCGTATAAAATCTTCACTTGGCAATCGGTCCCCCCTCTCGTATTTGCTCAGCAAAGATTGGTCAACATCAAGGGCCGCTGCTGCCTTTCTAAGCCGCATCCCCCTTTTTGTCCTCAGTTCTCGAATTTTAGTGCCTAGATTTTTAGCCATACATTGGTTGACAATAATTGTCTTGACAATTATTGTCCAATATAATAAATTATCTCTGTCTTGTCAAGGTTTTTTATGTGAAATATTGTATAAAAATACAAAGTGGTCCTTGACACGAGACAAATTCAACAAATGATTGAGGAGAAATGCTTTGTCAGCACCGGCGGATAACAACGCAACAAACACATTTCCCCCAAAACCTTCAAGCTTCGTTTGTGTCACAAATGCTATTTGAAATTAACATCGGTTGATTTAAAATGGAAGGGAAGGCAGGTGCAAAGATGGAAGAACGAATTGTAATAGATCCGGAAATTCAGCATGGTAAACCAGTCATTCGAGGAACACGTGTTCCTGTAACTCGGATTGTCGGAGGGCTTGCAGGCGGCATGACAAAAGAGGAAATCATGCGAGAGTATACAGTAACTGACGAAAATATCGAGGCTGCCCTCAATTATGCCGCTAAACTGAGTCCGGACGATTTAAACGGAGAAGGGGCTAACATCACATAAATAATTTAATGGAGGCAGGGGAATAAATGAATCGGGTAAAGATTGAGAAGGACCTTAAGAAGCAACTAAACGTTCTTTTTAAGAGCATGGATTTTGTCAGCAAGAACTTCCTTAACAATGAAAAAATCAGCCAAAAAGAAATGCAGATATTTTTCAATATCTATCAACAACTCGGATTGGCCTGGGAGTTTTTAGGTTTACAGTGCGGGCATTGGGAGGGATACAAAAGGACGAGGGACAAAAAAGAAGCCTGTAAAATATGCGGGAAAATTAAAGGGGCCGACGATTTCTATGTTCTTTTACCTAAAAAAGGGTTCAAGAAATTAGGAGTGAAAGCGAACCCTAATTCGAAAAAGACATTCGAAAACAAAAAAGGTGCGGAGATCGTTAATGATACAATCAATTTTTATGGCGCTGTCGTAAATGTGGGCGTTCATAATTCTTATAAATCAAGCCTCTTCGACCAAGGAATCAATATCGCCGCGGAGAGAACGGTTAATGTAAAAGAGGGTAACATCGAATGTCATATTGACAAACATCTTATTCATATAAGGCTCTGTGACAGGGACAGGAAGGGTAGGGGAAAGAGATATGGCGGTTTCCCGTGGGAAATAAAGAGGAAAAATTTAAAGCATTTTCCTGTAATTTTTGATTTTGATGAAAAATATAAGTTTTTAGGGCTGACGATTTTAAAGTAATTATTGTAATGAGTTTGGTGGAGTTGATGTGAAGAGATGCCCGTGGCCGACCACGAATGAAATCTATCTCCGGTACCATGACGAGGAGTGGGGGACTCCGGTCCATGACGAGAAGAAGCATTTTGAGTTCCTGGTGCTCGAATCTGCCCAGGCCGGCTTAAGCTGGTCCACCATCCTCATGAAAAGAGAGAATTATCGGAAAGCCTACGATCAGTTCGACCCGGTTAAAGTATCAAAGTACAATGAGCAAAAGATCAAAAAATTATTAGCCAATCCTGGAATCATAAGGAATCGGAAAAAGATTGAGGCTTCCATCAATAACGCCAGATGTTTTCTTGCCATTCAAAAAGAGTTCGACAGTTTCGATCGATATATCTGGGGTTTCGTGAATAACAAACCCATCGTCAACCGCTGGAAAAAACTCTCTGAGATACCCGCCAGGACTTCGCTCTCGGATCAAATCAGCAAGGATTTGATCCATCGAGGCTTCCGATTCGTAGGATCGACGATCATTTATGCCCATCTTCAAGCCACCGGCATTGTCAATGACCATCTCGTCACCTGTTTCAGATATAAGGAGCTTTGCTCCCGCTCCCCCTCACCCTCCCCTCTTGCCCAGGTGACCGTGTCGTAATCGCAAGCAAAGGGGAAGAGGCAGTCAGGTTCCCAAGCTTTAGAATGCGGGTCTTTTAGATTATGGGAAATTGTCGCTTGTACAAAACCGAATATTCTCATATGCTTGGCACGACCGAATCCGAACGGCAAAAGGTTGCCGCTCTAAATCTTTTCCACCCAACCGCCTCTCCCCCTTTTCAAGAAGCCGGTTTTTTATATTACGACACAGTCTCCCAGGGAGGAGAGGGATGGGGTGAGGGGCGATTTTATTGTAAAATAACTCCATGAACCTCTTTAAACTCGTCTCCGATTTCAAACCTAAAGGCGATCAACCTCAGGCCATCGAGAAATTGAGCGAGAATGTCCTGAAAGGGACATCCCACCAGGTCCTTCTTGGCGTGACTGGCTCAGGCAAGACCTTCACTATGGCCAATGTGATTGAAAAGGTACAGAAACCTACATTGGTTATCTCACACAACAAAACTCTGGCCGCCCAGCTTTACGGTGAGTTTAAAGAACTCTTTCCGGAGAACGCGGTCGAGTTTTTCGTCAGCTATTACGACTATTATCAGCCCGAAGCCTATATCCCTTCGACCGACACCTATATTGAAAAGGACACACAGATCAATGAGAACATCGATAAGATGCGCCATTCTGCAACGCGTTCCCTCCTCGAGAGGAATGACGTCATCATCGTCGCCAGCGTCTCCTGTATCTATGGCCTTGGATCTCCGGAGGCCTACCACGGAATGCTCCTCTATTTAGAGAGGGGGATGAGCATCTCCAGAGAAGAGATTCTTACGAAGCTGGTGGAGATTCAGTATGAGCGGAATGATATCGATTTTCATCGGGGGACATTCCGGGTACGGGGCGATGTGATCGAGGTCTTTCCTGCCCATGAAGAGAGTCGTGCGATCCGGATCCAACTCATCGGTGACGCGGTTGAAGCGATCTCCGAGATTGATCCATTGAGAGGAAGGGTTTTGCAATCGCTCGAAAAGATTCCCATCTATCCGGGAAGCCACTATGTCGCTCCACCCGATAGGCTTCAGACAGCGATTCAAAATATCCGGAAGGAGTTGAAGGAAAGAGTCGCCTGGTTTAGGTCACAGAACATGCTGCTGGAAGCCCAGAGGCTGGAGCAAAGGACGAACTTCGACCTCGAGATGCTTCAGGAACTGGGCTACTGCCAGGGGATTGAGAACTACTCCCGTCATCTCACAGGAAGGGAGGCCGGGCAACCCCCTCCTGTCCTGCTCGATTACTTTCCGGAGGATTTCCTCTTATTTATCGATGAAAGCCATGTGACCATCCCCCAATTGATCGGGATGTTCAGGGGAGATCGTTCGAGGAAAGAGACATTGGTGAATTATGGATTTCGTCTTCCCTCGGCGCTGGATAATCGACCGTTGATGTTCGAAGAGTTTAAGAAACGTGTCAATCAAGTCGTCTATGTCTCTGCCACTCCAAGTGATTACGAGATGAAAAATAGCAAGGGGGGAGTGGTCGAACAGATCATCCGTCCGACCGGACTGAGCGATCCTCTTCTTGAAGTGAAGCCAGCGAAGAATCAAGTTGACGATCTTTTGGAGGAAATCCGTAAGAGGGTCAAGAGAAAGGAGAGGGTGCTTGTCACCACCCTGACCAAACGGATGGCCGAAGATCTGACCGAATATTATTCGGACCTGGGCGTCCGGGTGAAGTATCTCCATTCGGATATCGACACCCTCGACCGGGTCGAGATCATCAGGGAACTTCGCCTTGGAGAATTCGATGTTCTCATTGGAATCAATCTTTTGAGGGAAGGCCTTGATCTTCCGGAGGTCTCCCTGGTGGCCATCCTCGATGCGGACAAGGAGGGTTTTCTTCGATCTGAGAAGTCCTTAATTCAGACTTTTGGCCGGGCTGCCCGAAATATCAATGGCAAAGTGATCCTTTACGCGGATAAGATGACCGGGGCAATGGATCAGGCCATCCTGGAAACGAACCGCAGAAGAAAGATCCAGGAGGAGTTTAACCGAAGAAATAAGATCACCCCTCAGAGCGTGAAGAAATCGGTCCGAAATATCCTGGCCTCTATTTATGAGGCGGATTACTTAACCATCCCTGCTATCTCCGATGTGAAAGAGGAGTATATGCCCATCAAAGAGGTTCCTGCAATCATCCAGAAGTTGAAAAAAGAGATGAAGGAGGCAGCAAGCCGTTTAGAGTTTGAGCGTGCGGCAGAGATCCGGGATAGGATTCAAAGACTTGAAGAGATGGAATTGAAGATGAGATAAGAAAAACTTTGGCAGAAAAACTTGGAAGTCTCTCCAATTTCGTGATGACAGAATGGACTCCAGAGGGGCAGGCGGACTGAACTTTGAAATCATTAGATTCTTACACATAAAGGTCTGAGAATTTATCTCTAACACTTTTTCATGCAGCCAAAAGATCGATGGTTTCTTGAATCGCTTGATCCGTTTTATGAAACGCAGCTTCTAATTTGGATTTTGAATGACCATTCAAAGACGGTCTGAACTGGAAAAGAGAATTGGCCATAGGGCCACGGATGCGTTTATGAAAGAGAAGAAATAAGAGGGATGTCTTAATCCCTTTTTCGGGGAGGCGATAGCAATCGTGTTAAGGGCCTCGTTGAATTAAGCCGTGGGGTTTTATTTTGCGTGCGCTTGATAACCCCCACCTCCTTATCGTTATCCTTCTCGTAAGAAGATTTTAAAAAGAATCTTTTTCAAAAAATTCCCGGCATCCTCTTGACAATGTGAGATTGGATAAGTTAGTAAAAACTAATTCCTATAGATAAAGTATGAATTTATAACTTATGAGAATTTCAACTAAAATTAGATATGGGGCGAGGGCGATGCTTGAGCTTGCCTCCCGATACGGGAAAGGGCCCGTTGATTTAAAAGAGATCGCAAGAAAAGAGGATATCTCTTTGAAGTATCTCGAGCAGGTGATCATTCCGCTCAGGACAGCCGGTCTTGTGAGATCTGTACGTGGCTCAAAGGGAGGATATTCTCTCGCCAAACCGCCTTCCGAAATCTGTCTCAACGATGTCATCGAAAGCCTGGACGGAACAACCCAACTCATGGAATGCTTAAAAGATCCAAAAGGCTGCAAGAAAGCCCCTTTTTGTGTGACCCGGGATATCTGGAAGGAAGCTTCTGATGCGATCAATAAGATATTCCGTTCCGTCACCTTCGAGGAGATGGTGAATCGAAAAAAGGAGAAAGAGGGCAAGACCACATCAATGTACCAGATATAAGTTTTTAATTCAAAGGATGAATTGGGCCCTGATTGGGAATCGGGTGACCAGGAAATCAGGTAGAAGGGTATCAGGATATCAGAATATCAGGAAAAAAGAAGATAAGATTTCTTGGAGTGACGTTATGACTAAGATAGCAAAATCCATTTGCGAATTGGTGGGTCGCACCCCTCTGTTGAGATTGAACCGGATGACAAAAGATTGTTGTGCAGAGGTGGTGGCAAAGCTGGAGTCATTCAATCCATGCGGCAGCGTCAAAGACCGCATCGGAGTGTCAATGATTGATGCGGCAGAGAGAGCCGGACTCATCAGGAAGGATACGATCATCTTAGAGCCTACCAGTGGCAATACGGGCATTGCTCTTGCCTTTGTGTGCGCCTCAAGAGGATATCCATTGGTTTTGACGATGCCAGACTCCATGTCCGAAGAAAGGGTTCGTCTCCTCAAAATGTTCGGAGCTGAGGTCATCCTGACCTCCGGCAATGAGGGAATGACCGGAGCGGTGAAGAAGGCAGAGGAGATGGCGCGGACAGATCCCCGATATTTTATTCCCCAACAATTCAGGAATCCTGCTAATCCGGAGATCCATAAGAAGACCACCGCCCTTGAGATATGGGAAGATACGGATGGAAAGGTCGATATTCTTGTGGCAGGCGTTGGAACAGGCGGGACGGTCACCGGCATTTCGGAAGTCATTAAAAAGAAGAAACCGGAATTGAAAAGCATTGCAGTCGAGCCGGAAAACTCTCCAGTGCTTTCGGGAGGAAAGCCTGGACCACACAAGATACAGGGGATAGGGGCGGGTTTTATCCCGGAAGTCTTCCGGATGGATTTGGTTGATGAGGTCATCAGGGTGTCGAATGAGAACGCAGTCCTATTCACCAAAAGATTGGCGCAGGAAGAAGGGTTGCTTGCCGGGATCTCATCCGGCGCCGCGGCCTGGGCGGCGATAGAGGTGGCGAAAAGGAAGGAGAGCAGGGGAAAGATGATCGTTGTCATCCTTCCCGATACCGGTGAGCGGTATCTCAGCGCCGGTCTGTTGAATGAACTGAAATAAAGAATCATTCAAATTCGAAATACGAAGCACGAAATCCGAAACAAATTCGAATGTTCAAAATACAAATTTTCTAAACAAAAGAGTTTTGAAATTTAGAGTTCTATGCATAACAACATAAATCTTAACCGGTTTGTCATTCCGGGCTTGATTTAGCCAGCCCCGCACTTGATGCGGGGGAATCCAGTGTTTTCCTGGATTCCTGCTGGAGTTTACCTCGTACTTGATACGGGGCAGGAATGACGTGCTTTGTTGTGATTAATGACGCTGTATATAGATGGTTTGGGATTTCGATATTCGGATTTCGGGTTTCCCCCGGATATGTCGGGGGGAAAGGGGGTAATGATATGTTATGGATCATGTGTCGCCCCGCCATGCACCACGTAGGGTGCATGGTAGCCCAGAACCTTACATGGTTCAGGGTAAGGGGACGATAGAAGATAGACGAAAGACGAGAGACGATAGACTAAGGACGAAGCACAACAGGAGGAAGCCTATGGCGAAGACCATTGAAGAGATAAATGAGAAAATCAGGAAGGGAAAGGCCGTTGTTCTGACGGCTGAGGAGATCATCGATTACGCCGCTGAAAAGGGAGTCAAAAAGGCAACCCAGGAGGTGGATGTTGTCACCACAGGGACATTCGGCCCGATGTGTTCCTCAGGGGCTTATTTCAACGTGGGGCATTCGAAACCAAGGATTAAACTGGGAGGGGGGAAGACCTACCTCAACGATATTCCGGTTTATACGGGTCTGGCCGCCGTTGATTTTTTCCTGGGAGCGACAGCCATGCCCGAAGATGACCCCAGAAATAAGATCTACCCGGGAAAGTTTTCTTATGGAGGAGCCCATGTCATTGAAGAGTTGGTTGCCGGAAAAGATGTCCGGCTCACTGCAACCGCTTATGGAACGGATTGTTATCCGAGAAAATCGCTGGAAACCTACATCTCTCTAAAAGAGATGAATGAGGCTGTGTTGTTCGATGTGAGGAATGCCTATCAGAATTATAACGTCGCTGTGAACCTCTCAGACCGGGTGATCTATACTTATATGGGAGTGCTCCAGCCTAAATTGGCAAATGCCAATTACTGCAATGCAGGCCAGCTAAGTCCTCTTCTCAATGACCCCTATTACAAAACGATCGGTATCGGCACCCGGATCTTTCTTGGGGGAGGGGTCGGATATGTCGTCGGAAGCGGCACGCAGCATAATCCCAATGTGGCAAGGACGGAAAAAGGGGTTCCCAAGATGACTTCGGGAACACTTTCCGTGAAAGGAGACCTCAAGATGATGAGCCCGAAATGGCTCAGAGGAACTTCTTACACTGGCTACGGCGTTACGCTCACCGTGGGGATCGGGGTTCCGATTCCGATCCTGGATGAAGAGATCTTGAAATTTACGATGATTAAAGATGAGGAGATCTTGGCTCAGGTGGTGGATTACAGCGATGCCTATCCCCAATTCATCCCGGGAAGTTTGGGAGAGGTCAACTACAAACAACTGAAGAGCGGAAAGATAACCGTTCAGGGCAAGGACGTCCCCACTTCCGGGCTTTCGAGCTACGTTAAGGCCGGAGAGATTGCCCGGATACTGAAAGAGTGGATCGAGGCAGGAAAGTTCTTCCTAACCCAGCCGGTCGAACTCCTCCCTTCGGTCGATTCAGGGATTGCCTTCAAGTCCTTAAAAGAGAGACCTATCAAAAAACGTCATTGAAAATTGCAAATTGTAAATTGCAAATTGAAAATTTTCTCAAGGAGTCACATTTTGAATTTTGCATTGTTAAATTTACACTTTGCATTGTTTTTTTAGAGAGGAGGTCGCCATGCAGAAGAAACGCGTTGTTTTTAATTATCCATCCCATCTTGTGGATCAACCTGTGATCTCAAAATTGGTGAAGGATTATGATCTTACGGTAAATATTTTAAGGGCACGAATTACCCCTAAGGAGGAAGGAAGGCTGGTTCTTGAAATGGAAGGGAAAAGGTCGGCTCTTGAGGCCGGATTCAACTATATGAAAGAGATTGGAGTTGATGTCCAGCCATTAGCCCAGGATGTAAAATGGTACGAGGATCGTTGCACCCATTGTACGGCTTGCATTTCCGTCTGTCACCCGAAGGCATTGGACGTCGATCGAAAGACGATGGAGGTTTCCTTTAAACGTGATAAGTGCATTGCCTGTGAGCTCTGCATTCCGGTCTGCCCCTATCAGGCGATGGAGATTCTGTTTTAAGAGAAGGATTCAAGGAGGCGAGGGTTCAAGGGGTCGAGCTTAAGATATTTTAAGGCACTATCCTTAGACAGCCTCTGTTATAAAGAGCGGGCATGAAGAAAAGAGTGGTGGTGGCGATGAGCGGCGGAGTCGATTCGAGCACGGCTGCCTGGCTTCTCAAGGAGAAGGGCTACGAAGTGATCGGGGCGACGATATGCATCGGGACGCCGGACCGAAATGAAACGGGATCAAACCGGTGTTGCGGCTTTTCGGATATGGAGGATGCAAGGCGTGTTGCCCTTCAACTGGGCATCCCCTTTTATGTCTTTCAGTTCAAAGAGGAGTTTGAAAAAGAGGTCATCAACTATTTCTGTAACGAATACCAGGAAGGAAGAACGCCCAATCCCTGTATCCTCTGCAATGAAAAGTTGAAGTTCGGATCGTTTTTGAAGAGGGCGATGGACATGGGGGCCGATTATGTGGCCACGGGTCATTATGCACGGCTCGAAGTTGATGATGAAAACGGCCAGTATCTTTTGAAAAAAGGGATCGACCGGAGAAAAGACCAGTCCTATGTCCTATTCTCCCTCCGGCAGGACCAACTCCGACATACCCTTTTCCCACTCGGAGAGCTTCAGAAGGAAGAAGTGAGAAAGATGGCATTTGAGACAGGCCTTCGCGTCCATGACAAACCTGAGAGTCAGGAGGTCTGTTTTATTTCCGAGACCTCTTATCACTCTTTTTTGTCCGAGAGGCTAAAAGAGGAGATCACGTCCGGGCCTATCCTTGACAGGGAGGGAAATGTCCTCGGAAGGCATAAGGGGATCCCTTTCTACACAATCGGACAGAGAAGAGGACTCCGTCTTGCAAAGGGAAGGCCTCTCTATGTGATCGGAATAGACAGGGAGAAGAATGCCATCCTTGTGGGAGAGGAGGGGGAAGTCTACGGAAATAGTTTTATTGCTCATTCCCTCAACTGGATTCGATCTCAGGAAACGGCCTTCCCAATTTTTTGCAAGGTGAAGATACGGTACAACCACCCGGGTGCAGAGGCCGTCCTCTCTTCTACAGGAGAAAATGCAGTGGAAGTGAATCTTAAGATTCCACAGAAGGCCATCACTCCCGGACAGGCCGCTGTGTTTTATGAAGGAGATACTGTCCTCGGAGGAGGGTGGATCAAAGAAGTAATCAATTAACAATGAGCAATTATCAATTAGCAATGGAAGATAGAACAAAATAAGTTCGGAGTTCGGCCTCCGGCTCGGAAGAGCCTCTGGCTCGGAGAGAGTGATGAGTTCGGAGTTAAAGAACAAAATTGAAAAACTAAAAGAAATCTTCCAATCCGTGGGGAAAGTGGTGGTGGCTTTTTCCGGGGGAGTGGATAGCACTTTTCTCCTGAGAATGGCAAGGGATACCCTTGGTGCAGGAAATGTCCTCGCTGTGACTGCCCTCTCTCCTCTCTATCCTGAGAGGGAGTTAAACGTGGCGAAGAAGATGGCCACAGAGATGGGCGTGAAACATACCTTAATTGAGTCGAACGAGCTTGAGATTGATGGATTTTCAAAGAATCCAATCGATCGTTGCTATTTATGTAAGAGAGAACTCTTTGACGAATTAATAAAAGTGGCCCAGCAGAAAAACTTATCTTCTGTGATTGAAGGCTCGACACTGGATGATGAGAAGGATTACCGGCCGGGCAAAAAGGCCATCAGAGAATTGGGCATCAGGAGTCCTCTTGTCGAGGCATCCTTCACAAAAGCGGATGTGAGGGAAGTTTCAAAATCGCTGGGACTTCCGACTTGGGATAAACCTTCTTTTGCCTGCCTTGCCTCCCGTTTTCCATACGGAGAGGAAATCACAGAGGAAGGGTTGAAGAGAGTGAATGAAGCAGAGGATTTCTTAATCGGATTGGGGTTTAAACAGGTTCGGGTCCGTCACTATAAAGACCTTGCGAGGATCGAGATCTATAAGGAAGAGATCGAAAAGTTACTGGACGGCACAACCAGGGAGAAAGTGGTCGAACGCCTGAAGAAGATCGGTTACCAGTACATCACCCTGGACCTTCAGGGATTCCGCTCGGGTTCAATGAATGAGGTTTTGTGATGAAGGCGATTGCCCTCCTCTCCGGAGGCCTTGACAGCACGCTTGCAGCCAGACTGGTGCTTGACCAGGGGATTGATCTGGAGGCCGTCAATTTTATGACGGTCTTCTGCACCTGCACGAACCGGGGAGCGACCTGCCTGGCTTCTCAGAAGGCAGTGGAGACGCTGGGCATTCCCCTTCAGGTCTTCAATGTCTCTGAAGAATATCTCAATGTCATAAGAAATCCGAAGCACGGATACGGAAGCAACATGAATCCCTGTATTGACTGCCGGATCTTCATGTTGAAGAAGGCAAAGGCTTATATGGAGGAATCCGGATGCTCTTTCATCGTCACCGGCGAAGTCCTGGGACAGAGACCCATGTCCCAAAGAAGGGATGCGATGCGTCTGATCGAAAAAGAGGCCGGGCTGGTAGGTTTTATTCTGCGCCCTCTCTCAGCTCAATTCCTTTCGGTGACTCATCCGGAGAGGGAAGGATGGATCGATCGTGAGAAACTTTTAAATATTCAGGGCCGATCAAGAAAACCGCAGATGAGGTTGGCAGAGCAGTTTAATATCCGCGACTATCCCTGCCCGGCAGGAGGATGTCTCCTGACCGATCCAGGGTTTGCACGGCGGATGAGAGACCTGATGGATCATGATCCTGATTTCTCCCTCAACGATGTCCACCTTTTGAAGTTCGGGAGACATTTTCGTCTTTCTCCGAAAGTCAAAGTGGTGGTCGGGAGGAATGAGGAGGATAATCAGAAGATCGAAACTTTTTCTCAGGCAGGAGATGTCCTCTTGAAGACAGTCGGCTATCCCGGCCCTGTTTCTCTTCTGAGGGGAGAAGCCGATGGAACGGAGATGGAGAGGGCGGCCTCCATTACAGCCCGCTACAGCAAGGCCAAGGGGATAGAGAAGGGAGAAGTCCAGTACCGGAAGGTGGGGAGAGAGGAAGAAAAGTCGATCTTTGTGTCTCCCCTTTCTGAAGCAGAGATTCAAAAAGGGATGATCTCTGAATAAAATTGTCTACGGATAGGGGGGAGAAAGAGGATCAAGATGAACGAGGTGTCAGGAATCCATAGCAATAGGCCATGTCCCAGCTGTGATGCAAGGAATGAGCAGCAGAATGTCTATTGTGTCCATTGCGGCCAGCCTCTGCCAATAGGAAGAAGAAGGGTTAAGGCTTGGATGGTCCTATCCGTATTGATCGGACTTACCCATATAGGTGTCGCAGGGTACTTCATCACCGGCGGCTTTAAATCGAAACCAGTGGGCAGAGTTAACGGAGAGGAGATCACCCGGAAAGAGTTTTCAAGCAGGCTCGATCGGGCCAAAAGGCTCTATGAGTTCCGTTTCGGAAAGGATTTCTTCAAGGGGGCGGCGGGGGATGAGAACTTAATCCGATTGAAGGCCCAGCTTCTCGAGGAGGTCGTCACGGAGAAACTCCTTCTTCAGGAAGCGAAGAACGGCGGCTATGCCAACGCTCCTGAAAAAGAGATCGAGGAGCAGATAGGGGCGATCAAGCAGAGGCATGGATTATCAGAAGCAGATTTCAAAAGCAAACTGGGAGTCGGACTTCTCGAGTTCAAGGAAGAGCTGAAAAAGGATTGGTTGATTTCGCAGTTCGTTGAAAAGGCTGTTCTGAAAGGCAGTCAGGACAACAGGGAACAGATCTTTCAGGAATGGCTTGCGGCAGTCAAAAGCAGGGGCAAGATCGAAACCTATGAGAAGTTCGATGCTCCCCCTCCCATTCAGTCGGTCTGCTGCAAGGGTGGCGGATGCGCGGGTGGAGAGAAGGTTAGATCTCTTGATCCGAAGGTTGAAAAGGAGGCCCGGACAAAAGCTCTTCAATATTATGAGGCGAAGAAAGGGAAGAATGGGGCAAGCGCCCGGGCGATCAACTTCGGGTGCCATATTCAGGTCGATATCATCGAAGAAGGGAAAGTTGTGCTCTCCCTCACATATGAGCGGGGAGAGGTGAAAGAGATTTAAAAAAAGGAGGATCACTCGATGAAAGCATGTCCAAAATGTCGGGCAGAGAATGAGGAGACCCACCGGTTCTGTAAGAAGTGCGGGATCGATCTTTCGGGTTCTTCGTTCCAAGATAAAAAGGAGAAGGTATTGGGAGCGAAGCAGGAGGGGCCTTCATGGTCGATCATCCTTTTAATCGTCATCGCCATCGCTCTCGGAGGGGTTGCCTACTGGATTGTTCAGAGAAACAGTAATGCAAATCCTAAGGTTTCCACTCAACCAAAGGTGAGCGGGAAGATCGATTACACCGGCCAGACGATCCGGATGGCCGATGTTCAGGCCAAGGTGGAGAATGGGAAGATTGCCATTCCTGTCCATGTGGTAAAAGAGAATAAGTTCATTCGATTCGAATATGAGGGCAAGGGGCTTAAAATACCTCTTTACGCTTATCTTACGATGGCGGGAAGGGTGGTCACGGGGATCAGCATGTGCGAACCATGCAAATCCACTCGCTTTCGCATTCAGGACCGGAAACTGGTTTGCAACGCCTGTGACACCGAATGGCATTTAGAGACGCATAAAGGAATCAAGGGCGGCTGTATGAATTACCCTCCGGAGATCATTCCCAGCGTTATAGAGAAAGATTCGATCGTCATCGATGAAAAGGTGGTATTGGATTGGAAACCAAGGGTTTAACAGATTGCTGAAAAATGGCCATCTGCTGCGTTTCCCTCATCCTTCGTCGTTGCGGCGTACAACCAAGTACGCCTCTCTCCTCAGGATTTCAGGGGCCTTGCATCTGGCCTTTTTTGAGCAATCTGACAAGATGTTTTTTTTAGCAACCAGTTTAGTTTTGGTGATATTTGATGAAACTGAAAGATATCTCAATCAACAATCTGCGAAGGCGGAAGGGGAAGGTCTTTTTCCTGATTCTGGGGCTCACCATTGGCATTACGACGGTGATTTCTCTGATTTCCATTTCGCGGTTGATGAACGAGGACATTGCGAACAAATTGGATGAATATGGCGCGAACATCCTTGTCCTTCCTCGTTCAGATGACCTATCGCTCTCCTATGGAGGAATGAGCATTGGCGGAGTCTCCCTGGACGCCCGGACCCTGAACGACTCTGATATCCCGAAGATCCGAGAAATTGAAGTTCGGGAAAACATCAACATCGTGTCACCAAAGTTTGTGGGAGTGGTGGAGATCGAAGGGAAGAAGATTCCTCTGATGGGCGTTCAGTTTCAGGAGGAGGGGCGGCTGAAGAAGTGGTGGAAGATCCATGGAGCCCTTCCTAAAAATAGGGATGAGGCGCTTCTTGGAAATGAGGTGGCTGTCAGACTCTTTAAGAGCACGAACGACCACTTAACGATTAACGGAAGAAAAGTCAGAATTTCAGGGATCCTTGAAGAGACAGGCTCTCAGGATGACTTTCTCATCTACGCCGATCTGAGTTTTGTCCAGGAAGCTCTGAATAAACCAAAGGCGGTGAGCCTGATTGAAGTCTCCGCTTATTGCAACACCTGCCCGATCGAAGAGATCGTGGATCAGATTTCAAAGAAGCTGCCCCATGCCAAGGTGACAGCCATCAAACAGACACTTCAGACCAAGATGGAGGCGTTGGACCATTTCAAGAAGTTCTCCATCGGGATATCCGTCATCGTTCTTCTCATCGGGGCGCTGATTGTCTTTACCAATATGATGGCCTCGGTCAATGAACGGAAGAGGGAGATCGGGATTTTCCGGGCGATCGGATTTAGAAAGTCGCATATCATGAGGATCATCTTTTTGGAGGCGTTGATTGTGGGATTGATTGCAGGAGTAACAGGATATCTCCTCGGTCTTGGGATCTCCCATTTTATCGGGCCGATGGCCCTTGGAATGAAGAGCGTGAGATGGGTGATCGATCCATCCTTAGCCATCGGGGCAATCTTTCTTTCAACACTGATCGGAGTTTTATCGAGCGTCTATCCGGCGCTTCATGCCTCGAAGATGGATCCCACAGAAGCGTTGAGAGCGCTATAAAAGAAAAGGTTGAGGTTAAGGCTAAGGTTGAGAATGTTAATAAACTTAACCTAAACCTTAACCTCAGAGATTACTGACATGAGCCTGATTGAGATTAAAAATCTTTTCAAAACCTATGAGAGCGGAGAAGAGAAAGTATGCGCTCTGGTCGATGTGGGCGTTCGTATCGGGAGGGGAGAATTTATCTCTGTGATGGGCCCCTCCGGTTCGGGGAAATCGACCCTCCTCACCATTCTCGGCGGGCTCAACCATCCCACGGCCGGTGAAGTAGTTGTCGATGATATTTCAATCTATCAACTTCCCCTGGAGAGGTTGGCCGATTTCAGAAGGGAGTATCTTGGGTTCATCTTTCAATCCTTCCAATTGATTCCTTATCTGACCGTGATTGAGAATGTGATGCTTCCGCTCTCCATTACGGAGAGATCGAATCGTGAACAGGCCAGGATGGCCGGAGAGATATTAGAGAGAACCGGTTTGAAGGGGAAGGAGAGGAGGCTTCCGGATCAACTCTCCGGAGGAGAACAGGAGCGGGTAGCGATTGCGAGGGCTCTGGTCAATGCGCCGCCCATTCTTCTTGCGGATGAGCCGACCGGAAACCTTGACACCCGGACCGGAAAAGAGATCATGGAGTTGTTCAAATCCCTGAACGCAGAGGGTCAGACGATCATCATGGTAACCCATAACCCGGAAAATGCCGTTTTTTCTTCGAGGACGATCTCTCTTCGAGATGGCCGGGTGGATGGAAATTAAGGATTTAAAATATGTATTCGATCAAACCTGAAATTCTCAATCTTTCCACATCTTCGGGACGATCCACATCCCATCGCTGAGGAAGTTCCCGCCAGTCCAATCTCGATTGGCGAAGCCGCTCCCTTGTCTCTTCTAAGACCAACCCCGTTCCCCAGGAAATTCCCTCAAAGAGCGCTGGTTCATATTGACGAAGGCCGATGAGAACATAACCCCCATCTTCAGCCGGAGCAATCACCACAGGGGCCTCCTGTTCCAATGCTTTTCTTGCTTCTTTTAAATCGTCTGAAGTGAGAGAAGGACAATCCGTGCCGATTAGAAGAGCCATCGGAACTCTTTTCAATATTTCATTAAAGGCGTGTGCCATCCGTCTGCCGAGATCGCCTTCTGTCTGTTGATGGAGCTCGATTCGAAACTTTTCAGCGCAGCGAAGAAAGAAGGGATGCTCTTTCGAGGGCGAACACCAGAGTTCAACAGAACCCGCTTTTGATCCAACGGCGATATTCAGTGTATGAAAAACAAGTTTTTGGTAAAGGGCTGTTGCGGATTCAACATCCATAGAGGAAAACAAACGGGTCTTTACCTCTCCCGGGATGGGCGCCTTTCCAAAGACAATAATGCGACAATTCGTTAAATTCGATGTCATTTGTGTTATTCGAGCGTTGGATAATAAAACTTTGCCAGCCGTTTCGGGTTAACTTTAAAAAAATAGGCCAGCCTCAGGAACCACATAAGAAGGATGGTGCGAAGGAGTCCCTTCTCTTCCCAGCGGCGGCTGGAGGTAAGAACGGGTTGGTAGAGACAGAGAGGTCGGCCGTATTTTTTTAAAATCTTGCACAAGGCAATGTCTTCCATCAAATCGATCTCCGGGAAACCACCGATCGCCTCAAAGAGGTCTCGTTTGACAAAGATAGCCTGATCTCCTGTGGCGATGCGCGAAAGCCTGGACCGCCAGTTCATCAGGATCTCAATGATGCGGAACAGGGGGAGCTTTCCTGAGAGTTTCACATCGAAACGGCCCCATCTGCTCCCCATACTCTTCATCCCTTCGATGATTAACCGGTCAGCTCTTGCGGGCAGGAAGGTGTCGCCATGTAGAAAGAGAAGGATTTCATGGCTCGCCGATTTCGCTCCGTCATTCATCTGGCGGCTCCGGCCCCGTGACTTCTGAATGATCTTGTCCGCGTAAGGCTTTG
>VGSS01000057.1 GCA_016874935.1 Deltaproteobacteria bacterium
ATTCCATTCTGGCTCGTGGACTCATGGCAATCCCCCTTTAAAGGGGAAATTGTCGAGTAACATGAATTATGAGTCAACGATACCTTTTCTCTAACTCATTGGGTAACATTTAATGTGAGGCAATTCGATAAAATTAGTTAGTTATGTTGATGGCATTAAATATGGTATAAATATTGCTTCCTATTTCTCTTGACAAAGAAGAGATAAGGGGCTAATTTTAAACAAAAATTTCCTTTGTCCAATTCAGAGTGAAAGGAAAGAAAATCAAGTAAGGAGGTCGTCATGAAAAGGCTGATGGGTTGCCATCTAATCATTGCGCTTGTTCTTTCCCTCTGTTTTACCCTATCCATTATGGCTCAGGAGAAGAAAGAGACAGAAGGGGTTTATACTATAAAGAAAGGGGATACGCTCTGGGACATAACGGCAAAATTTTTGAAAGACCCATTCCTCTGGCCGAAATTGTGGCAGAGAAATCCTTATATCACTAACCCCCACTGGATCTATCCGGGGAATACCGTTCGCCTCTCTGCCTTTGAGGAGGCGAAGAAGGAAGAACCCCACAAGCCGGTTGAGGAAAAGCCCAGGGAGGTAAAAGAAGTCAAACCAGAGGCGGCGGAGGTGAAGGAGGTAAAGAAGGTTGGGCCTCCTCCGGTCGTGGAGAAGAAGTTAGAGGCGGTCGTGGAGAAGAAGTTAGAGGTGATTGCAGAAAAGCAACCGGTTGAGGAGAAGAAGGTTATTCCGGAGATTCGTTCCGCAGGATTTATCGCCGCTTTTGACTATAAGGGGATTGGCGTCGTCCTTGACAACAAAGAGGGTAAAAACCTTATGGCGGAAGGCGATGTCCTCTACCTGGCCTTTAAGACGGCGGAAACCATTTTGATTGGAAATAAGTATACGATTTTTCGGGCCTCGGACATCATTCGGGATACTGTGACAGAGAAGAAGATAGGCAGAAAGTATAGCATCTCCGGGAATATCGAGATTATCGATCAATTCGGGAATTTTTATACGGCAAGAGTGCTTGAAGCCTTTGACGCGATTTATAAGGGTGATATGATCCAGCCCTACTCCAAGGAGAGGATGAAGATCGAAGTGAAGAGATAAGCGGCAAGCGGAATTTCCATTATCGTTCAAAGCTTTGGAGATAATTGAGCATCTCCAAGGCTTTTTTTGTCATCCGATTCCTCTTTCATAAAGCGAAGACGTTTTTCATAGGTTTCATGGTGGCCGAAGATCTCTTTTATTGGTTGGCATTAAATTTCGTTCCCGGAGTCGGCGCTATTTTCATCAAAAGACTCCTCGATCGGTTTCAGACCCCAGAAGCCGTCTTTCGAGCCTCCATGAAGGAATTGCTTGAGGTCGAAGGCCTGGGGGTAAAGGTGGCCAGTGAAATTAGAAAGGGACCTTCTGAACAGGCGGTGCAGAAGGAATTGTCTTTGCTGGAGAAATCAGGCGGGAGGATTGTCACCTTGAAGGATGAGGCTTATCCTCCCCGTCTTAGAAATATCTATGATCCGCCTGCCTTGCTTTATTTAAAGGGAGAGTTGGAGAAGGAGGATGAATTAGCCGTTTCGATTGTTGGGAGCAGGAAGACCACTCCCTATGGAAGGTGGATCACAGAGAAGATCAGCCAGACTCTTGTCCGCTACGGCGTGACCATCGTGAGCGGAATGGCAAGAGGGGTCGATTCGGTGGCCCACTGGGGGGCAATTTCAGGAGGCGGGAGGACGCTCGCTGTCCTGGGTTGCGGAGTGGATGTGGTCTATCCTCCTGAGAATCGAAATCTCTTTGCCAAGATCATTGAACAGGGCGCTGTCCTTTCAGAATTTCCAATGGGCTCTCCTCCGGAGGGAGGACATTTCCCGAAGCGGAACCGGATCATCAGCGGACTCTCCATGGGCGTGGTTGTGGTAGAGGCCGGCCCGGATAGCGGATCCTTGATCACGGCAAACTATGCCCTGGAGCAGGGCAGAGAGGTCTTTGCCATTCCGGGAAATGTCGGGGCAGGCGGAAGCCGTGGGACGAACCGGTTAATCAAAGACGGGGCAAAGTTGGTCGAGTCGAGCGAAGATATCCTCGAGGAGATACTGCCCCAGTGGAAGAGAGAGAAAGAGAGGATTGAAGAGGTCAAGCCCCGGAGACCGGAACTGAGCGAAGAGGAAAAGGTTCTTTATGAGATGTTGGGGGAGACGCCCCTCCATATTGATGCGATGATTCGAGAGAGCCGGTTCGAGCCCGGAAAAGTGTCAAGCCTTCTTTTAGACTTGGAGTTGAAAGGGTTGATCTCTCAGTGGCCCGGAAAGTGCTTCAGCAAGAAGATGTGAAAAATGAAGAAAGATAAGTTAAGAAATCAGGAGTCAGAATTCAGAAGTCAGGAGTCATAAGAGAGGAACAGGGAATCGATGGCAAAGGGAATGATCGTTGTTGAGTCTCCAACTAAAGTAAAAACTCTCCAGAAGTTTTTGGGAGATGACTATATCATTAAAGCTTCGGTGGGCCATGTCAAAGACCTTCCAGAGGGTGAATTGGGGGTGGATATCGACAGGGATTTTCAACCCCAATATGTCACCCTATCCGGAAAAGAAAAAGTTCTCCGGGAGATTAAGAAGGCCAGCAAAGAAGTGAAGAATATCTATCTCGGTCCCGACCCGGACAGGGAAGGAGAGGCCATTGCCTGGCATGTTGCAGAGGAGATCGGGGCTAAGGGTAAGAATATCTACAGGGTTCTCTTTAATGAGATCACGAAAAATGCCGTCCTCGAAGCCATCAAACATCCCGGAAAGTTACAGCAATCGAAATTCGAAGCCCAGCAGGCCCGGAGGATTCTGGATCGTCTGGTGGGATATCAGGTCAGCCCCATCCTATGGGAGAAGGTGCGACGGGGGTTGAGCGCCGGCCGGGTGCAATCCGTTGCTGTCCGAATCATCTGCGAGAGAGAGAGAGAAATTGAGCGTTTCGTCCCTGAAGAATACTGGAGCCTAACCGCCGCACTGAGGGGAAAGGAATCCCCCATCTCCTTCGATGCAAAACTGGCCAAGTGGAAGGGGAAGAAGGTCAGCCTGGCCAATGAGTCGGAAGCCGGGGCCATGAAGAAACGGCTCGAATCGGTTCCCTTCAGTGTCTCAAAAATAGTTCAACAGGAGAAAAAGCGGCATCCCCTTCCTCCCTTTATCACCAGCCGCCTCCAACAGGAGGCCTCGAGGAAACTTTCCTTCAGCGCCTATAAAACGATGAGGGTTGCGCAGAAGCTGTATGAAGGGGTGGACCTGGGTGAATCGGGGATAGTGGGTTTGATCACCTATATGCGGACCGATTCTCCCCGCGTCTCCTCGGAGGCCCTCCATCAGGTCAGGGGGTGGATCCATGGCCGATTTGGAGAGACGTACCTTCCCTCTAAACCCAATATCTATAAGAGCCGAAAAGGCGCCCAGGATGCCCACGAGGCCATCCGGCCCACCTCGATCGACCTGGATCCTGAGAAAATGAAGAGTATACTCGATAAGGATCAATGGGCGCTCTACAAACTGATCTGGGACCGCTTCGTCGCCTCCCAGATGGCTTCAGCGGTATTTCTTCAGACCACGGTTGAGATCAAGGCGAGCGAAGGAATTTTCACTGCGGCGGGAAGCGCGCCCATATTTCCAGGATTTATGGCCCTTTATGTGGAATCCGAGGACAATCACATCTCCGCAGACAGACAGGCTGAAGCGGAAGAGAAGAAGTTGCCCCGTTTATCGGAGGGGGAAGTTCTGGAATTATTGGGCCTCACGCCCAGGCAACACTTCACCCAACCTCCCTTTCGTTTCTCTGAGGCCACGCTGATTAAGGAGCTGGAGGAGAAGGGGATAGGAAGGCCTTCCACCTATGCCACGATTTTGAGCACCATTAAAGGGAAGGGATATGTGGGGATGGAAAAAGGAAAATTCTACCCCACGGAACTGGGTTATTTGGTGAACGACCTTCTGGTGGTCAATTTTCCCGATATTCTCAATGTCGAGTTCACGGCCCTGATGGAAGAGAACCTGGATAAGATTGAGGAGGGAGAAAAGGGCTGGGTGGAAACACTCAAAGAATTTTATACCCCTTTCGAGAAAGACCTGGAGATGGCAAAGGCCTCCATGCGGGATGTGAAGAGGGAACAGATCCCCACCGATGCCGTCTGCGAACAGTGCGGATCGAAGATGGTGAAACGATGGGGGAAGAGGGGGTATTTTCTGGCCTGCTCGAGCTATCCCGAATGCCGTTATACCAGAGAGGTGGAGGAAAACGGCGAACCTCAAAAAGTGGAGACCGATGTGAAGTGTGAAAAATGCGGAAGTCCGATGGTGATCAAGAACGGCAAGTTTGGGAGGTTTTTGGCCTGCTCCAACTATCCCACCTGCAAGTCAACTCAATCTCTAAATACCGGCGTCCGCTGTCCCCAGGATGGATGCGAAGGCATGCTGGTTGAGCGAAGGACCCGCAAGGGAAGAACCTTCTATAGCTGCGCCAATTATCCCAAATGCACCTTTGCCCTGTGGGACAAACCCATTCCTGAGAAGTGTCCGCAATGCGACGCTCCATTTCTCATTGAGAAGCAGGGAAAGGGGGGAGTCGTGAAGCGATGTCATCGAAAAGAATGCGGATACCGCGCCTCAGAATGAAACTAACAGCATGAAAGCAGCCCCGGCGGAAACACTTCCAGACCCTTGTAATGCGGATTTTATTGGAATGGGTCATAAAGGGCTTAGTGCTTCGATTTGCAAATACGGTCACGTATTCTTAAAACTGAAAAGCAAAGCAAATGCTCACTCAGCACTAAGTCCTGAGTAGATAAATTCGTTACTGAATTTATGAATCGATGGACTTAGCCAAAATGAACTCTATTGAAGTTGGTGGACCATAGCGCTTACCTTTCAAGAGGTTGCGCTACAAGGCTCTTCCAGCGTCCCCGCCGTGTCTGCTTTCATGTTGATTGCGACGTTAAGACGTTAATATGAGTGGGAGTGCCCCCGATATCTTCTTCTGCCCTCAATGACCTTCTTCCGTGCGAACCGGCGCTGCATCAACTGGAAAGGAAAGTAGACGAGACGATTGATCAGGGTGGGAGGATAATTCCAGTGAAATCTTTTTAATATGGAAGGAAAAGAATAAAACTCCCCCCAGGCGTTCTTCCAGCCCTTCCGAAGCGTCTCCACGTCCATCTTCCTCGGAAAGAAATAGGGCGCGGCATCGTTAGGGTTTTCCAGCAACCACCATTGGTCCTGAAAGAGGCGGCCTTCATTCTTGACGCGATGGTAAAAAACCGTTTCCGGATAGGGGGTGAGCAGGGCAAAGACCGCGGAGAAGAGTTTGGCCTGGATGCAGAAGCTTACCGTTTCTTCAACGATGGAGGGCTCATCCTCATCAAAACCAAAGATGAATGAGGCCCAGATGCTGATTCCGAAACGGTGAAGCAGATCGATCGCTTCACGGTATTCCTCAGGATTATTTTGATATTTATGCGATTGGATCAGGTTCGATTTCGATAGCGATTCAAACCCGATGAGAAGGCCCATGCACCCGCTCTTTGCCAAAAGCTCCACATCTTTCGCTTCTCTCAACCCGGATAAGGAGGCCTGGCCGATCCACTTCTTTCTTAGGGGGGTGAGGGCTTTGAATAACTCCCGGGAGTAGGATGGGTTTCCAATGATATTGTCGTCATTGAACATGATCAGACGGTGGGAAAGGCTTCTGACTTCATCGACGATGTCGGAGACCGGTCTGAGACGGTAAGTATCGCCGAAAAATTTCCGGACAGAGCAGAATTCACAGCGATAAGGACATCCCCGGCTGACCTGAATCACATCGAGCGGGAAGTAACCCCGCCGTGGCAATATCTCCCTTCGGGGCCTTGGGATTTTTGAGGGATCGACGAAGCCCTCCTGTTGGTAGAAAGGTTTGAGGTCGTCTCTCCTGACATCTTCGATGAGACGGGGCCAAATCTCCTCCGCTTCTCCGATGACAATTGCATCGGCATGCTCTTTTGACTCTCCGGGAAGCGCGGTGGGATGGATTCCTCCCAGCACAACAGGGATTCCCCTCTTACGATAGGCATCCGCAATCCGGTAAGCCCTCAGGGCTGTTTTGGTCAGGACAGTGATCCCGACAAGGTCAACCTCCTTCAATCCTTTTTCAAGATCGATAGGAGCGAGAAGGTCATCGGTAAAAGAGATCGTCACATCCGGAGGGGAAAGGGCAGCGAGAATGAGAAGGGCGAGGTTGGGAATGGGAGCGTTCTCTTCAACCGCCGGAGAGATGAGTTCGATCTTCATAGAGAAGTTCTCACCATAAAGGAAGTATTTCATTCTAAGAGGGTTGAATAGTTTTTGCAAATGGGAAAGAAAAGGCATACAATAAAAAGCCATGGAACCCATCATCGTCATCGGAGGCGGACTGGCAGGATGCGAAGCGGCCTGGCAGATCGCAAGGAGGGGAGGGAGAGTCCTCATTTTCGAGATGAAACCGAAGGTCTACTCCTCTGCCCATCGTTCCGCCCTCCTTGCCGAATTGGTCTGCAGCAATTCACTGAAATCGGAGTCCCTTGAAAATGCCTCAGGTATTTTAAAAGAGGAATTGTTGAGGCTGGATTCCCTCATCCTGAAGGTGGCAAGAGAGACAAGGGTTCCGGCCGGAGATTCTCTGGCCGTGGATCGGGAACTCTTTTCAAAGAGGATCACAGAGATACTGGAGGGACTGGAAGGAGTGGAGATCATCCGGGAGGAGGTCAACGCCATCCCCGAGGACAGGATCACCATTCTTGCCGCCGGTCCCCTCACATCTGAGGCATTAAGCAGCGAGATCCGGAAATTGACCGGGGCTGAACATCTTTTTTTCTACGATGCCATCTCGCCGATCATCACTACGGAATCGATCGATTTCAGCAAAACCTTTAGGGCCTCCCGATATGGGAAAGGAGGCGATGACTATCTCAACTGCCCATTGGACCAAGAGGAATATTACCGGTTCGTTGAAGCGCTCAATCAGGCGGAGAAAATTCCCCTGAAAGATTTTGAGAAGAGATACCTCTTCGAGGGCTGTTTGCCGGTAGAGGAACTGGCGGACCGTGGAAAGGACACCCTGGCCTTTGGTCCGCTAAGGCCTGTGGGCTTGATCGACCCGAAGACGAAAAGGCAGCCTTTTGCCGTTGTTCAACTGAGGCAGGAGAATGAGCTGGCCACCCTTTTCAATCTGGTGGGGTTTCAAACCCGGCTGAAGCAGGGAGAACAGGGAAGGGTCTTCCGAATGATTCCTGGGCTGGAGAAGGCCGAATTTGTTCGCTGGGGATCGGTCCATCGAAACACCTTTATCGATTCCCCTCAGATATTAATGCCGTCTCTCCAGTTAAAAGACCGGCCTCGACTCTTTTTTGCCGGTCAGATCACAGGCGTGGAGGGATATATGGAATCGACCGCAATGGGACTTCTGGCCGGGATCAATGGCTTTCTGTATCAGGCGGGAAAGAGCCCTGTTGTTCCCCCTCCGGGCACAGCGATCGGGGCGCTGGTCAACCATATCATCCGCTCTCCTGTTGTTCCTTTCCAGCCCATGAACATCAATTTTGGCCTCTTTCCTCCTCTGGAGGAGAGGGTTAGGGGCAGAAAAAAAAATCTTCTCATGGGGAAACGTGCCTGGAAAGAGTTGGAAGAGTGGAAAGAGAGAAGCCGAATTTAAGGGGAGGACAGGGTGGAACAGCAGGCGGGTGAAGATCTAAAAGGGCGGAAATGTTTCAGATGCGGGAAAGAACTCCCACCTGGAAGCCTCATCTATGTGACCCAGATCAGGGTCTTTGCCGGATTTGATGGCATCCTTCTCGAGCCGGAAGAAGGGATCGAGCAACAGTTGGAACATCTCCTGAAGCAGGTCGAGGAGTCGAATCCGGAGGACCTGGAGAAAGAGGTCTACCAGGAGTTTACCCTGATTCTCTGTAAAAGTTGCAGGGACCGATTGGTGGATGAGATCGAGCATCCCTGGGAGGGCCCCTTTCAGATCCGGCGAGGCCCGGGCCGATTCATCCATTAAACTTAAATATGATGGAATCGTAAAAAGTCGTCATTCCCGTGAAAACGCCTGCCTGCCGGTAGGCAGGGGAATCCAGGAAATTCTAACTACCTGAAAAGACTGGATTCCTGCTTGCGCAGGAATGACAGAAAATAGCCTTTTCAGACTTTTTACGAGCCATCAAATATGATGAACTCGTAAAAAGTCCCGATCTGTCACCCTGAACTTGTTTCAGGGTCTCGTAAGTTTTTGATCTTATTAGATGCTGAAACAAGTTCAGCATGACGTTTTTCCTGTTTTTTGACTTTTTACGAGCCGTCAAATATGGTTTAGATAGACTTTTCAGCCCCCCGGGTTTCTTACGGGAAAGATAAGAATCATCTTAACTCATCAGTGCAAAAAAACAAATCGAAACCGGGTGGGGGTGCTGCAAAAGCCTTGCAGCGGTACCTTAATTGCGAGGGTTTGAAAGTATCCCTGCCCGGGTTCGATATTGCAACATCTGGGGTAAGCCGCCTGTGCACCCCTGAAAAATATCAAATTTAAAAAAACTTGACATTTTCTTTAAGACGTGCATAATGCAATATGTATAACTTGTAGAAAATTCTAAAACGAATTTGAAAGGGGGGGGATGAAAATGAAGAAAGTATTTATCTATTTTCTCTGCGTGACCTTTCTCCTTATGATGGGCCAGTTTCACTGGATGGTTGCAGTGGCAAAGGAGAAAGTTCTCCCGATCGGGGAAATGGTATCGAAGGGGACAGTGAAGTTTGAAGTGAGGGAAAATGCCTGGAGGAATGTGGAATCTTCCCATTTTCCGATCTTCCCAGGGGTGAGGATCAAGACGGAAAAGGGCAATGCAGCCGTCATTTTTTCGAGCGGTTCCCAGATCGAAATCAGCCCAAACAGTCTCTTCTCTGTTGATCAAACGGATCAAATCCAGCTCTCTCAGGGGAGTATTGAATTCCGAATCCCTTCGAATTCAGAATTCAATTTGAAAGTGGGGAAATTATCCATTTCAAAGTCCAGAGCCTTTCAAGCCTCCAGAGCCCCCGCATCAACCGCTCCGAGGAGCGAAGAGACGATCGGCTCCATCTCCATCCATTCCAATGGCGCGGTCACGATAAAAAATATTCAAGGCAATCTTTCCATTCTGGATGAGAATCGTGTCCTTCTGGCCGGTCTTTCTTCTAAGGATTCGGTGACGCTTCCTTCCACAACCGTCAAAACCTCGCCAAGGGTGATGACGGCTCAGGCGGATGAAACGGCCGACACTGAGACAGCGGCAACTGGAGGATTTTTAGGCCTTTCAACATGGGCGTGGGGAGGGCTTATTGGTGGCGTTGTCCTCTTAGGAACCGTCGTAGCCATAAGAAGCGCGCAGGACGATGATAAGGACCGGGTGCCCATTTGCCCTTAACGATTCGATAAAGAGCCTTCATTAAGACAGAGGATCATAAGCCCAGTAGCGGAATTAGAGATAATGTTGCTGGGCTTTTTTTAAGAGGGTATCATGAAGACCGATATTCGCCGAAGGAACACTATCCTATTTTGCCTTTTCTTATCTTTCTTCATCTTTTCATGCGCCTCCACTCCTCCATCCAAAAAAGAGGCTTCCCCAACCCCGGAACTCCAGATGAAGGAGATGGAGTCCTCCCGACAGGTGAAGGCGATGAACGAGAGGATTCTCGTGAGCCATCTCTCCTTAAAAAGGGACCTCTATCGCGATTATCAGATTGGGCCGGAGGACCTTCTGGAAGTCTCCGTCTTCGAAGATGAGAAGTTGAATAAGATGGTGAGGGTCAGTTCTCAGGGGAATATCAGCCTCCCCCTCCTCGGAATTTTAAGGGTGAAAGGGCTCACTCCCTATGAATTGGAGAAGGAGATCCGGGAACTCTTAGCTGAGAAATACTTGCAGAATCCCCATGTCAGCGTCTTCATCAAGGAATACCGGAGTCAAAGAATCTCGGTGATGGGGGCGGTAGAAAGGTCGGGTGTCTTTGATGTGACAGGACAGAAAACCGTTCTGGATATATTAGCCATGGCCGGAGGTCTTAAAGAGGACGCAGGCCAGTCGCTCTTTCTGATTCGGCCCCCCAGGTTGGAGGATGCGGGGACCCAGGAAAAGAAAGGCTCGGAGGAACAGACCATTAGAACCTTTGTGATCGATCTTGAGGCATTTCTGGTCAAAGGGGATTTGACCCTCAACCTTGCTTTGTCGCACGGTGACGTTCTCAATATTCCGCTCTCCGGAAAGATTTTTGTGGGAGGCGAGGTGATCAGGCCAGGCGGCTTTCCGCTCAAAGGGAAGAGAATGACCCTCAGTCAGGCCATTGCCATGGCCGAGGGATTAAAGTCGAAAGCCGATGCATCCGAGACGAAGATTTTTCGTTATTTAGGCCAAGGGAGCGAGCGTGAGGCCATTTCCGTCAATATCGACGCTATCCAGAAAGGGCAAAGGGAAGACCCCTTTCTCCAGGAGAATGATATCGTGATTGTGCCTAAAAGCGGTATGAAAGCATTCCTGATCGAATTCCGGGATACCATCAAGGGGCTGCTGGGTTTTGGATTCTCCCTCGGCTCCTTATAATTTAAGGAGAAACATATGGATTATTTGAAACAAATTCCTTCGGAGGAGCGTTACCAGCTTCCTCCGCCGAGATATTCTCCTTCTGCCTTCCCGGAGGAGAAAGAGGTCAACCTCAGGGACTACTGGAAGGTGATCCAGAAGAGGCGATGGACGATCATCGCCTTTTTCTTGATCGTTCTGATCACAACATCGGTCGCCACCTTCACCATGGAGCCAATCTATCGGGGGACAACGACCATCCAGATCAACAAGGAAAACCCCCAGATTGTCGATTTCAAGGAGATCTTTGCCGTCAACACCATGGATATGGATTATTACCAGACCCAGTATAAACTCCTCGAAAGTCGAACCCTTGCCAAGAGGATCATCCAGACCCTTAAACTCGGGGAGCATCCCGAATTTCTTCCGAAACCCGAGACTCCTTTCCAGAAATGGAAATCGAATTTTTTTAGCTCCATCTTCGGATTCTTCTCCCCTTCGAATCAAAACATCCATGCTGAAGAAGGGTCTGTCGGGGATGACAAAGAAAGCAACCTCATCAACCCATTTCTTGGGAAGTTGAAGATCGAACCCATTCGTAACTCCAGGCTCGTGAAGATCCATTTCGATTCCCGCTTTCCCGAACTCTCCGCCAAGGTCCCCAATATTCTGGCTGCAACTTTCATCCAACAGAGCTTGGAGAACCGTTTTGTGAATACCGAAAAGGCAAGGGAATGGTTGATCAGGCAGTTAGAGGGCTTGAAAGCCAAGGTGGAAAGGGCTGAGGAGGCCCTTCAGAGCTTCGGTTCGAAGCACGACATCATTTCTCTTGAGGAGAAAGAGAATGTCATCATGCAGCGTCTCACCGAACTGAATGAAATCCTGACAAAGGCGGAATCCGACCGGATTGCCAAAGAAGCCCTCTACAATCAGGTTAAGGATCGGAATATAGACGCCATCCCCGCCATCCTCGAGAACAGGCTGATTATGGATTTGAAACAGACGCTCATCCATCTCGAGGCTCAGTATATGAAGCTTTCCAAAACGTTTAAACCCGGATATCCGGAAATGGCTCGCCTGAAAAATCAGATGGAGACTGTCCAGAAGCGGATTGACAGCGAGATCAACAAAATCATCACAGGGATCAGGAATGATTATGAATCGAGCCTGCGCCGGGAAACGCTCCTCCGGCAGTCATTTGAAAAGCAGAAAGTTAGAGTGACAAAGATGAAGGAGAAGGCCATTCAGTATAACATCCTCAAGCGGGAGGCCGATACCAATAAGGAGCTCTATGCGGGCCTCCTTCAGAAGATGAAAGAGGCGGGGGTTTCCGCAGGAATCACTGCGAGCAACATCCAGATTGTGGACCAGGCCGAATGGCCCGCCAACCCCTATAAGCCGAACAAGCGTCTCAATCTCCTTCTGGCCGCAGTGGTCGGCTTATTTCTCGGTGTGGGACTGGCTTTCTTCTTCGAGTATCTCGACAATACGGTCAAGACGCCGGAAGAGGTGGAGCAAATGATTCGGTTGCCTTCCTTTGGAATGGTTCCTGAGATCTCCTATGAGAGGAAAAAGCGATTGGAGAGCGGGACATCCTGTCCTGTCGAACTTGTCACTTTTGGCCACCCAAAGTCAATGCTCTCAGAGGCCTACCGGAGCATCCGGACCTCCATCCTCCTCTCCTTCTCCGAGAGACCTCCCAAGAGGATTGCCATCACCAGTCCCAACCCGACTGAAGGAAAGACCACAACAGTCATCAATACCGCTATCGCCCTTTCCCAGACCGGCGCTCAGGTCATTGTCGTCGATTCCGATCTGAGAAAACCGAAGGTGCACAAAATTTTTAACGGTGAGGATGGCATGGGTCTCTCCAACTTCCTCTCCGGCCATACCGATCTGGAGTCCGTCATCCGGAAGACAGAAATTCCCAACCTCTTCTACATCGCCGCGGGTCCCCTTCCTCCCAACCCTTCGGAGCTGATTGGTTCGAATCTTTTCAAAGGCATGATGGAGTCTCTCGGGGAAAAATTTGATCACATCGTTATCGATTGTTATCCGGTTCTTGGCTTTGCCGACACGATCATCCTCTCGACCGTTGTGGATGGAGTGATCCTCGTTGTATGGGGTGGGAAGACGCCAAGGGAAACTCTCCATCGGGCTAAAGAGGTCCTCTTTCAGGTCAACGCCAAAATCCTCGGAGTCGTGATCAACCGGGTCAACATCCATCGGAGTGACTACGGATATTACTACTACCGATACCATTACTACTATGGGAAAGAGGGGAAGAAGAAAAAGCTTCCTTATGCCTCTCCGTCAGAGGAAAAATCGGTTTCAACCTAACGGTGTGGTTTATCCATACCAGAGATTCCCGTAGCCGCAGGCTTTAGCTTGCGAAAAGGACGTTTTGAGCATGAAGCGGCTTTTTTTCCCCATCCTGATCATTATTATTTCATTCATCGCCGGCTATCAGGTCTTCTCCATATGGAGAAGTCTTTCCCTCTCCCAGATCAACCCCTCCAGAGAGAAGTTGATCCGGGCGATCCGGATTTACTCCTCCAATCCCGACCCTTATTACCGGTTGGGTCTCTTCTACCAGTGGGATATCAGGAATTTGGACCTGAAGGCATCCGTCCAATTTTTTAGAAAGGCGATTGAACGCCATCCCCTTGAACAGCAATACTGGATCAATCTCGCAAGGGTCTTTCAAAGGTTAGGAGAAAACAGATCATCGGAAAGAGCCTTAGAAAATGCCATCCTGGTCTTTCCTGCGGGCTATCAGGGAAGATGGATCAGCGCGAACCTCCTTCTTGGACAGGGGGGCCTTGAAAAAGCCCTTCTCCATTTCACCTATATTCTCGAACATTACCCCAATCAGACCGGAGTGGTCTATGATCTCCTCTCCAGGGTAGGCGGTCACACGGACTTCGTCTTGGAAAGGGTCGTCCCTAAAAACCCTTCTGCAATCCAACGATACCTCCACTACCTCTATGAAATTGGAGATAAGGAATCGGCGAAGAAGGTGTGGGCGAAGAGGGCGTCTTATGAGTGGAAGCCCGACCGGCCCGAGGCCCTTCGTCATATCGAATTTCTCATCGGCCATGGCAATTTTAAAGAAGCCTATTGGACCTGGAAGGAGAGGCTTCGTGAGGAGGGGTTATCCCTTCCCGCAGATGGAAACTTGATTGCGAACGGAGGATTTGAAAAGAGGGAGGTTCTGGGTGGCGGTTTCGACTGGAGGATGGGAAATGTTCCAGGAGCAGAAATTTCCCTCGATTCCTCAATGGCTTTTGAGGGGAAAGGTTCGCTCAGGATTGTCTTCAATGGAAAAGAGAATGTTGATTTCCGCCATGTCTACCAATATGTGGCCTGGCAACAGGATAAAGAATACGTGTTGAAGGCCCGTATGAAGACCCGGGGAGTGACGACGAAAAGCGGCCTTAAAATAGAGGTCCTGGGAGCGGGTCCGGCCTTTCATATGGCTTCGGAGACCCTGATCGGAGACAACGATTGGAAGGAAATCACCCTCGCCTTTCGGACCCCTACCCGGTCCCAGGGCGGGATGGTCAGGGTGAGGAGGGAGGGAACGGACAAATTCGACAGGTTCATCTCCGGAACGGTCTGGCTCGACCATATCTCCCTCAAAGAGAGAGGTCATTAATTTAACGATATCATTAAACAAAACAAACCAGAGAAACCAGAGAAACCAAATAGACCAGAGCGCCATGAAGGACTACTACAAAATCCTTGGCCTTAAAAAGAATGCCTCCGAGGAGGAGATCCAGGAACGCTGGATCAAATTGATGCGGAGATTCCATCCCGACCAGGGGGGGAAGAGGAAGGGAGAAGACCTGAAGGTACAAAAGATCAATGAAGCCTACCAGACGCTGAAACATTCTTCCACCAGGGCGGAATATGACCTCCGGAGGATGTACCATCGGAAAAAAGGGTTCTCTCTCCTCCGAAAGGTTTCTTCTCTGGTCTCCATATTGATCCTTCTCCTTGTCATGAGCTTTCTCTATTTTAAAGAGCCGCACCTTTCTCCCGGCTCAAAGGTCATCCACCTTCCCCAGATTCATCAGAACAATTCAACAGATCGGGAAAACATAGAAAAACCAATAATGCCGGGAAACCCGGCAAAGACAATCACCCAATCACCCAATCACCCAATCATCCAATCACCCAGTCACCCAATCACCCAATCATCCAATCACCCAGTCACCCAATCACCCAATCATCCAATCTCCCAATCACCCAATCACCCCCTCCCCCGGTTACCCCGTCATCCAGTGACCCCGTCACCCAGTGACCCAATTACCCAAACTCCTTTGAGCCTCGAGCTTTCAGCTTTGAGCAATATTATTGACCCAACCAATCCCACCAACCAGATAAACGAGAGAGACCAGATAAACCAGAGAGACCAGAGAGACCAGATAAACCAGGTAAACCAGGTAAACCAGATAAGCCCTTATGAACTTCAGCTCGCACAGGCCGCTCCCCCTCCGCTTTTAGCCACCGGGGAAGAGGTAAAACAGTTTTTTGTCCTTTATGTCGAGTGTTATACCCGGAAAGATTTAGAGGGTTTTCTCTCCCTCTTCTCTCCAAAAGCCCTCCAGAATCAGCGGGACGGAATGGAAAAGATTAGAGAGGTCTACGCCAGCTTTTTCAATGTGAGCCAGGAGATCCGATATCGGATGGAGGACGTGAAGATCGAGCTCTATCAGAACGCCGTCGAAGTGAAAGCCCGCTACGAGATCGATCAGACCCTGAAAAAAGGAGGGAAGAAGATCTGGCAAGGCCAAATCCGCTGGGCCCTCATCAAAGAAAGCGGGGCCTTGAAGATCCTCTATCTCGACTATCAGCACCATAAATCCCCTTGAGGGAAGAAGGAGGAGGCGAATGAAAACAATCCCCTTGATCTTTGTCCTATTTCTCATCTTCACGGTATCTCCCTCCACAGAGGCGCAGATTCCCTCTCCCTCTGTCACCGAGGAGGAGGTCCGTCAGTTCATGGATCAGTACAGGGAACGGTTCATGAAGATGGACCTCGATGCCTACATGGCTCTCTTTTTAAAGGATGCCGTTGAAAACCGGGCGCTCCCCTACGCTGATATCCGTGAGGCTTACCAAAGGACTATCGCCCGTAGCCGCTCCATTGTATATCAACTGAAGATACATGCCGTCCAGACCTATGCCCGGAGCGCCTTCGTCAGTGGTCGATATCGTATTATCCAGGTCTTTAAAAAAGACGGAAGAGAGAAGGTATATAAAGGAAATATCCAGTATGACCTTGTCCGGGAAAATAGTTCTTTGAAGATCAGGGAAATCAACTATGGGAGAGATGACTGAGATGATCGACCTCCATTGCCACATCCTTCCAGGTTTGGATGATGGGGCCAAGGACCTCGAAGAATCGCTCGGGATGTGTCGGATAGCCTATCAGGATGGAATCAGGACCATCGTGGCCACTCCACACACGCTCAATGGCGTTTATGAAAATGGCAAGTCCGCGATTCTTACCAGAGTCGAAGAGCTTTGCTCCGAACTAAAATTGGATTCCGCAATGCGAAATCCGCAATCCGAAATTGATTTAACGATTCTCCCCGGTTCGGACGTTCGTTTAAGCGAAGACCTCCTGAACCAATTGGAAGAGGGAAAGGTGACCACGGTGGGAGATGGAGGGAAGTTTCTTTTTGTCGAATTTCCTTCTCAGGAAATCCCTTATGGGACAGAGGAGATTCTGTTCCAATTGCGGGGAAGAGGAATTATTCCGATCATCACCCATCCGGAGAGAAATCTGGAAATCAGCCAGAGACCGCAACAGTACTACGAGATGATACGGAAGGGATGTCTGGGGCAGGTAACCGCTATGAGCCTGACCGGAGAGTTCGGGTCAAAGGTGAGGCAGGTGACCGAGAAGCTGCTCCGACACAGGCTGTTCCATTTTATCGCCTCCGATGCCCACTCAATCAATGGGAGACTTCCCATCCTCTCGGCTGCTGTGAAATCGGCGGCAAAGATTTTAGGCGAAGAAGAGGCTCAAAAAATGGTGACGGAATATCCCGGGGCCGTCCTGGAAGACCGAAGACCCAACATCCCAGATCCTCTACCAATTTAAAATATGAGCTTTGAGCTATGATGAACGCTATGATCCTCTTCCTAATCTCCTCTCTTATAATTTTTACCCCCATCGCCTTCGGTTCTGTGGAACTCTGGGCCTTCTCCCTGATGGAACTTGGCATCCTGTTGATCATCATTCTCTGGGCCATCCAATGGTTACTCCGCCCTGCACTACGGAGAGTGCAGGACAACCCTGAGCCTCACATGGTTCAAGGCGAACTCAAAACCCGTCAATCCGCATTCCGCACTCTCTCCGGGCCAGAGGGCTCTCTGAGCCGGAGGCCGCAATCAGCATGGATTACTGTTCTCCTCTCCCTCTTCCTTCTTCTTGTTCTGTTTCAAATGATTTCCCTCCCTTCGGAGATCATAAAAGTCCTTTCACCCCAAACCTACGAGTTACGGAATTCTCTTTCGACTTTTGATTCTCAACTCTTAACTCTTAACTCTAAATTCTCAATTTCTTTCGTTCCCTTTCTCACCCGGATTGAGTTCTTGAAATGGCTGACTCTGTCCGGGTTTTTCCTCTTTCTTCTGTCCTGGAAATATTTTGATCAGAGGGCAATTCGAAAACTGATCCTCGTGGTTCTGTGTGTGGGCGTCTTTGAATCCCTCTACGGGATGTTCGAGTTCTTCAGCGGGCACAAACATATTCTGCACCTGAAGATGGACCATCTGATCTCTTCAGTGACCGGAACCTTCATCAACCGAAATGCGTTTGCAGGCTATCTTCTCATGGTCATTCCTTTAAGCACGGGATATCTCTTTCACCGCGAAACCCATCAAGGAGACCTCTCCTTAGGCTGGCGCCATCGCTTCTCCTCCCTCGACGGAAAGACCCTACTCATCGCCTTTGGGATCATTGTGATGATTCTTGGCCTCCTCTTTTCAGCATCCCGAATGGGCATTGTAAGCCTCCTCCTCTCCTTCACCCTGATCAGTCTCCTCTTCAGAGATCCTCAAAGGGGACGGAGATTTTCAAAGGCCGTGGTTCTTATCTTTGGCCTGGCATTGCTCTGGGCCGTATGGATCGGGCTTGATGCCGTAATCAGCCGTTTCTTTACCACCTCCGAGAGTTTCGAAGATAGATGGACGATATGGGTAAACACCTTCCAGATCATCAAGGACTATTTACTCTTTGGGACCGGCCTCGGAACCTTTATTCAGGTCTTTCCAATGTACCGTTCGTTCCATATCCGGGGTCTGGTGACCCATGCGGAAAATGACTTTTTGCAGCTCGCCTCGGAGGTGGGATTAATTGGAGCGGGGCTCCTTCTGGCCCTATTCATCTATCTCTTTTATAAGGCAATCACCAGGCTTCGATTCCTCTCCCACAGGGATCCGGAAAGATATATTGCGATGGGCGGGTTGATCGGGATTCTGGCCCTTATGTTTCATAGCCTTGTGGAGCGAAACATCCAGATCCCTGCCAACGCCTTCCTCTATGCCTTTATTTGGGGGCTGGTTCTTCGGGCCGGCCATGCCGAAAGAGGAAGTAATTCGACTAAACCAGGGGGATATCAGGTTAAAGAAACCAAATAGACGAGATATCCCTGGAAATGACTGCTTCAAGCAGGTACGTACTTGAGAAAAGACAAAATAATCAAGAGGTTATGCCGGTTACAGAGGCTCATGTAATCGAGGGAGCGGAGCTTTGCATTGGTACGCTATCTATACCCAATCAAGACATGAACAGAAGGTAAATGATCGCATGCTTAAAAAGAAGATCGAAACCTTTCTTCCCCTGATCGAAAAATGGAGTCGGAGAAAAGATCGTCGAAAGCGAATCCACCTTCCTCTTTTTCCGGGGTATCTCTTT